>JAQSWF010000018.1 GCA_029266775.1 Pseudonocardia sp. | reverse complement strand
CCGCACCACCTCGGGCGGGAGCTGCTCTCGACGATGCGCAGCCTCATGGTGCTCGGCCAGCTCATGACCCAGAGCGCCGGCGAGGAGCAGGTCCTCGGCCTGGCGGTGACGGCCGTGCCGTCGCTGGCGTCGTGCCGGGTGGTGTCGGTCGAGCCGGCGACGTCCGCGCCGCGACCGGCCCGGCTGGCCGCGCTGCTCGCGTCCGTCGGCGCTGCCGGCGGGTCCATCGAGCTCGCGGACGAGCCATGGGCCTGGGCGTACCCGCTGAGCAGCGCCACCGGGCCGCTCGGGTACCTGGTGGTGGCCGCCGCGGTCGAACCCTCGGGCGAGGAGCAGTTCCTGCTGCGCGCGCTGGCCCAGCAGACCGGGGCGGCGTTGGCGAACCGGCGGTTGCACGACCAGGAGAACGCCACGGCCGCCGAGCTGTCGAAGGTCAACGACCGGCTGCGCGGCACCGTCGACGCGCTGCAGCGCAGCATGGAGATCCACACCCGGCTCACCACCGTCGCGGTGTCCGGGGAGGGCCGCGACGGCATCGCCCGCGCCGTGCACGAGCTGACGGGCCTGCCGGTGGCGATCGAAGACCGCTACGGCAACCTGCGTGCCTGGGCCGGGCCGCACCGCCCGGACCCGTACCCGAAGGACCCGCCCGCGCGCCGCGAGCAGCTGATCCGCCGCGCTCAACGCGCCGTCCGGCCGATCCGCGACGGCGGGCGCGTGGTCGCGCTGGCCCATCCGCAGGGCGACGTGCTCGGCATGATCCTGCTGGTCGACCAGCTCGGAACGGCCGGCGAGCAGGAGCTGATGGCCCTCGAGCACGGCGCGACGATCCTCGCGATGGAGCTGGCCCGCGTGCGCAGCCTCGCGGAGAGCGAGCTGCGGATCCGTCGCGACCTGGTCGACGAGCTCTTGACCGGCACGGACGAGGAGAGCGCCCTGAGCCGCGCCGCCGCGCTCGGCTACGACCTGCAGCGCCCGCACCGCGTGCTCGTCGTGGAGGGCAAGGGTCGATGCGACGACGGCGACGTGCTCTTCCATGCCGTCCGCCACGCCGCGCGCGACGAGACCGCCGGCACGCTGATGATGGCGCGCGGCAGCCAGGTGGTGCTGCTGGCGGACGTCGAGGCGGACTGGGAGCGGCTGCGCCGTGCGATCGTGCGCGAGCTCGGCGACGGGCGGGCGCGCGTCGGCGTCGGCGAACGTTGCGAGCGCATCGCCGACTTCCCGCGCTCCTACCACCAGGCCAAGCTCGGGCTGCGGCTGCTGCCGATCGCCGAGTGGAACGACAAGGTCGTGCGCTTCGACGACCTCGGGGTCTACCGCCTGCTCGCCGGGATCGAAGACACCGACGAGGTCGAACGCTTCGTCCAACGCTGGATCGGCACGCTGCTCGACTACGACCGGCAGCGCGGCAGCGACCTGGTCCGCACGCTGTCGCACTACCTCGACCGGGGCGGCAGCTACGAGGCGACCGCGACCGCACTGATCGTGCACCGCAACACGCTCAAATACCGGCTCCAGCGGATCCGGCAGATCACCGGGCTCGAACTCGCCGACCCCGAAACCTGCTTCAACTTGAAGCTCGCCACCCGCGCGTGGCAGACGCTCTCCGTGCTGCGGTCCTGACCGTCGTCGGCCTGTCCCCGGAGGCCGGAGTGCTGCGGCAAACGTGTCCTACCCGGACGTGGTCCGCCTCACAAGGCCCATGTCAGGGTGCCGCCGGGCGGCCGAGCGAGGAAGGGAAAACACGTGGAGATTCGCGGCGAAGAGGTCCTGCTCCCCGTCTCGGCGGTGTCGGCGTTCCCCCGGCCGCACTGGCTGCAGGGCCGGGTGTTCGGCAGCCAGTACGAGCCCACCTACCGCAGCCACAACCTGCGGGTGGCCTACGAGGACGCGTCCAAGCTGGTCGCCCGCGAGCAGGAGCGCGCTGGCCTGCACATCCTGTGCGACGGGGCCCAGTACTACGAGTGGGAGGCGCCGGGCTTCCAGCTCGAGCCGATCTTCCACTTCATCCCCGAGATGCTCGGCGGCATCACCAACTACGGCCCGCCCGGGGAGGGCGCGAAGTACAAGCCGTTCTACAAGGGCACGGTCACCGAGAAGGTCGAGTGGACGCGCCCGATCTTCGAGGGCGTGTGCTACGCGATGCAGAACGCGACCGACCGCCCGTTCAAAATTGCCTTCCTCGGCCCGGCACAGCAGAGTGTGATCCTCGACGACCAGCACTACGGCGACGGCGTCGCGCTGGCAAAGGACCTCGCCCGCGCGCTGAACAAGGAGATGCGTTACCTGCAGGACATGGGCTGCGAGGCCGTCCAGCTGATCGACGTGCTCCCGCCCTACTTCCAGGACATGTGGCAGGTCGAGTGCCAGCAAATCCTGTGGGAGGGCATCCACATGATCAAGTTCTGGCACGTGTGCTACGGCAGCGTGGACGGTCAGCGCGACGTGTTCGACGACCACGCCGCCGCGATGATGCCGCTGTTCCGGGAGTCGCCCGCAGACGTCATCCACCTGGAGATGACCAACAAGGACTTCAGCGAGCTCGACGCGTTCGCCGACTTCCCGAAGGACAAGGTGCTCGGCGTCGGGGTGGTCGATGCGAAGAACACGATGGTCGATCCGGTCGAGCAGATCGCCGACCGGATCCGGCGCGCGCTCAAGGTGGTGCCACCCGAGCGGCTGCTCGTCTCACCCGACTGCGGCCTGGGCTACTTCAGCCGGACGACGGCGTTCGCCAAGCTGCGAAACATGGGCCAGGCGGCGGAGGAGGTGCGCAGGGCGCTGTAGTCCCGCGCTGTAGTCCCGGGTAGTCACGGGGCCACCCCTTTGTCCGGTGCGGGCATGGCCTTGTCCCGTCCGGACATGGCCGAGGGGTGCCGCCATCGCCGATGCTCGACGGAGCGTCGGACGAACGGATGGTGGTCACGTGGATGTTCGCGATCGGCACCCCAACCTCGGCGAGTGGATCGAGCTGATCGAGCGGTCGCTGGCGGACCCCGAGTCCGAGCCGATCCTGAACATCGACGCCGACGACCCGCACTACGACGCGGTGTTCGTCGGCGGCGGCGCCGGGGGACGGTTCGGCGCGGCCTACATGCGCGCCATGGGCGGCCGGCCGCTGATCATCGACGCGTGGCCGTTCCTCGGGGGTTCGTGCCCACACCAGGCCTGCGTGCCGCACCATATCTTCTCGGAGGCGGCCGAGGAGCTGGACCGGATGCGGTGGTTCTCCGACGAGCTGTTCTTCCCGAAGTTCGACCCGTCCCGGGCCAGCATCCTCGAGCTGGTCCGGCTGTTCCTGAACGGTCGCGCCAGCGCGCACGCTTTCATGAACTGGCAGACGAAGGAGCAGCTCGACGTCGAGTACGTGCTGAACGCCCGCGCCACGATCGTCGACGCGCACACCGTGACCGCCGCGGGCCGCACGTTCCACGCCGACAACCTCGTGCTCGGCATGGGCGCCCGCCCGGTCGTCCCGCCCGACGTGCCCGGCCTGGACCGGCCGGGCGTGTTCGACTTCGTCAGCCTCGTCGAGGAACTGGGCTACGAGCCGACCCGGTGCGTGATCATCGGCGGCAGCAAGGTCGCCATGGAGTACGGCGCGTTCTTCCACGCCACAGGCTGCGACACGACCATCGTGTCCCGCTCGCCGCTCATGCGGACCCGGGCGCTGCACCACGTCGACGAGGACCTGCGCCAGTACGTGGTCGGCGGCATGCGCAAGCGCGGCATGGAGATCCTCGAGGGCGCCCACCCGGTCTCGGTCAACGGGGACGGGGCCCGCGGGAGGGCCCGGAGCGCGACCGTCCGGTTGTCGTCGGGAGAGGAGGTCGAGCTCGAGACCGATTTCGTGTTCCTCGGCCTGGGGGAGCGGCCGAACACCGCACAGGCGCAGCAGGCGCTCGGGATCGACATCGGCGCGAACGGCCGGGTGGTGGTCGACAAGCGGATGCGCACGAACGTCCCCGGCATCTACGCGATCGGCGACATGATCGACGGACCGATGGAGATGTTCAAGGCCCGCAAGTCGGGGGTGACCGCGTCCCGCAACATCATGGGCGAGGACCTCGAATTCGACTTCTCTGAGTTCCCCGACTTCCTGCACACCACCTACGAGGTGACGTGGGTCGGGCTCACCGAGGCGGAGGCCCGCGCCGCCCTCGACGAGGTGATCATCATCCAGATGCCCCCGTACGTCGAGGGGCTCGACACGCCCAACCTCCCGCTACCGTGCGCCGAGGGCACGATGCTCTACGCCTTCAGCAAGCCCGAGCTCAGCGGCTTTCAGAAGCTGGTGGTGGACGGCGTAACGCGCAAGGTGCTCGGCGCCCACCACTGCGGGTACGGGGCCAAAGACGCCTTCCAGTACCTCGACTATCTCATCCATCGACCCGAGGGGTTGACCATCGACGAGCTGGGATGGATGAACGAGCTGTTCCTCAACCCCGAGCACTTCGTCCAGCTCTCCCGGCTGCGTGCCGGGAAGGCGTCGTTGACCCATCTGTAGGCGCACGTGGTGCTGCGGTTCCAGCCGTGCCGGTCCGACCGGTCTCCCGCCCGCGAGCTGCTGCACGAGCTGAACGACCTGCTCGACGACCAGTACCCGGGGCGGGCGCGAAACCCCGGTTCGGTCACGACCCCCTCGGAAATGGCACCGCCGGATGGTGTCTTCCTCGTCGGCTACGACGGCGACCGCGTGGTCGCCATCGGCGGCGTGCGGCGACTGGGCGACCGGCTCGGCGAGATCAAGCGCATGTACGTGGTGCCCGACGCCCGATCGCGTGGCGTCGGCCGCGCGCTTCTCGCAGCGCTGGAGGACGCGTCCCGGGAGCTCGGCTACGACCGGGTGCGGCTGGATGCGGGCCCGGCGCAGCAGCACAGCAAGTCGCTGTTCCGCCGGATGGGCTACCGCGAGATCGGCAGGTACAACGGCAACCACATCGCGGACTACTTCGCCGAGAAGGACCTGCGGCCTTGACGCAGACGGCTCGCCTCAGGGCGTCGTGAAGAGCGTGGGAGCACCGCCCGTCACCAGGAACACCACCGGGCCGACAACCGCGCCTCGCCGGATCGCGGCCAGCAGCCCGGCCATCGCCTTGGCGCCGAAGATCGGGTCGAGGAACAGCCCCTCGGTGCGGGCCACGAGCTGCGCCGCGGCGTCACCGTCGGCCGAGCGCTTGCCGTAGCCGGGACCGATGTGCCCGTCCACGACCACCGGCTCATTGCAAGGGCCGGGCACACCGATGTCCTCCGCGGCTGCGGCCGCCAGCGTGGCGATGCGGTTCACGCACTCGGCCACCGGTCGGCTCACCGTCACCCCGACGACCTCGTAGCCGCACCGCAGCCAGTGCGCGCCGGCGACGAGACCGGCCTGGGTACCGCACGACCCCGTCGGGAGCCACAGCGCCGTCGGCGCGAGCCCGAGGTCGGTGAGCTGTGCCGCCATCTCGACGCTCGCCGCGAGGTAGCCGAGCGCGCCGACCGGGTTCGCTCCGCCGCGCCCCAGCGGATAGGGCATCCGACCGGCCGCTCGCAGCTCGTCGGCGACCCTCTCGACGACGACGTCCACCGACGCCCGGTCCGGGTCCCCGGTGAAGCGGATCTCGGCGTCGATCATCGAGGCCAGCGCCATGTTCCCGACGGGAGGCACCGGGGTGCCGTAGCAGACCAGCACGGTGTCCATGCCGAGCGTCCGTGCGGCCAGCGCCGCCAGCATCGCCCAGTTGGAGCCGGGTCCGCCGCCCGTCACGAGGTGATCGCAGCCCCGGCGCTGCGCATCGGCGAGCAGGAACTCCAGCCCACGGACCTTGTTGCCGCCCAGGCCGAAGCCGGTCAGGTCGTCGCGCTTGAGCCAGATCTCGACACCCGCCACGGCCGAGAGCCGCGGTGCCGGCTGCAGTGGAGTCGGGAAGGTCCCCAACCGGATCCGGGGCTTGGCCGGCAGGCCGGCCACCGACGTCACGACGGCACGGAGTCGCTGTCCGAGGCCGGCGCCGGTTGCCTCGTCCGGCCGTAGTAGCCGGCGACAATTCCCGTCGACAGCCCGTGAACGACGATGCTCGCCACCACCGTCACCACCGTGACGGTCAGCACGAACCTCCCGTCGGCGTCGGACAGGTCGAGGAACGCCAGCAGCCCGAACACCAGCGACGCCACCCCGCGCGGTCCGACCCAGCCCAGGAACAGCCGGTCGCGCGCGGAGACGTCGGTCCCGACCAGCGACACCGCGACCGGCAGCATCCGCGCGACGGTCAGCGCCAGCACGACGTACACCACGACCTGCCAGGTGATGAAGCCGCCGGCGAGCGTCTCGTTGACGATCGTGCCGAAGATGAACCACATGGCCAGCGAGAGCAGCCCGCCGACGTCCTCGACGAGGTGCAGCGCGTCGTGCGGCAGCCGCCGCGCCTCCGGTTCGAAGAAGACGCCCGCGACGAACGCGGCGACGAACCCGTTCCCCCCTGCGAGCACGGCCACGGCGTAGGCGAGCAGGGGGAGCGTGAGCACGCCGAGGCGCAACGCCGACGGCTGCGTCCAGCCCGCGCTCAGTGACCGGTGCAGGATGCGGGCCGCCGCAATGCCGACGCCCGCACCCACGACGAGCGCGACCGCCAGCGCAGGAACCGCGTCGATCGCGGCCTCGGCCAGCGCGTCGTCCCCCGCCACGGTGGCGGCGGCCAGGCAGAACAGGAAGACGGGGGCGATGATGCCGTCGTTGAGCCCGCTCTCGGCGTTGAGGGCCTGCCGCAGCCGTTCGGGAATGCGGCGGTCCCGGACGAAGGCGATGGCCGGCGCGAGGTCGACGGGCATCACGATCGCGGCGATGACCGCGATCAGCCACAGGTTGGAGATGTCGAACAGGACGACGCCGAAGAGCCAGGCGAGCAGGAGGGACAGCGGCAGGGCGATCAGGAGGAGCCGCAGGGTCAGCCGCGGCTCGCGGCCGAGGATGCCCCCCGGCACCTCGGTTGCGTCGGTGAACAGGAGGATCGCGAGGATCACCTCGACGACGTGCTCCGCTTCCGCGTACGGGATGTCGAAGATGAACACCGGGTTCGGCCCCGCCGTGAGCAGGGTCCCGGCGGCGAGCAGCGCGAGCGGCGCGGTGACGCTGTAGCGGGCGAGCCGTCCGGCGATCAGCGCCCAGGCGAGCAGCAGCATCATGATGACGATCAGCGCGACCATCGGTCCCCCCTGCCGTCGAGCTCTGCCGGCGTCCGCCGGACCTCGGACCTCAGCGCTGCAGCCATCCGGTTCGACTTCTCGGCGCCTACCGAATCACCAGTCGCACACTCAGGCAAGAACGCCGATGGGGGGCGTAGCCGGCGAATGCCGCTGAGCGGATGGATCCGGTGACGGGACGTTGCCAGGGGGCCTAGGTTCGAAAACCCGCAGGCAGGGCCGACGAGGAGGCTCGATGGAGCGACGGCCGGATGCGCCCACCAGCATCGCGGTACTCACCAGCGGGGGCGACGCCGGCGGCATGAACCCCGCGGTCCGCGCCGTCGTCCGGTCCGCGCTGCACCACGGCATCGACGTCCACGCGGTCCTCGAGGGCTATGTCGGGCTCGTGGAGGGCGGCGACCTCATCCGGCGCTACGACTCGACGCACGTCGGGGGGATCCTGCAGCGGGGCGGCACCGTGATTGGCACGGCGCGGTCGACGGCGTTCCGCACGCGGGAGGGTCGTCGACGGGCCGCGCGCAACCTGGTCGACCGCGGCATCGACGGGCTGGTCGTGATCGGCGGCGACGGCAGCCTGACCGGCGCGAACCTGTTCCGCGAGGAGTGGTCCGAGCTGCTCGCGGAGCTGGTCGAGGCCGGCGAGCTGCCGCGCGCGTCGGCCGAGGCGCACCGCTCCCTGCGCCTCGTCGGCATGGTGGGCTCGATCGACAACGACATGTTCGGCACCGACATGACCATCGGTGCCGACACCGCGCTGCACCGCATCATGGAGGCGCTCGACGCGCTCGACAGCACGGCGTCGAGCCACCAGCGCACCTTCATCGTCGAGGTCATGGGACGCCACTGCGGCTACCTCGCGCTCATGTCCTCGCTGGCCTCGGGGGCGAACTGGGTGCTGATCCCCGAGCGCCCGCCCGCCACCGACGACTGGGATCAGCTGATGTGCTCGGTGTTGCGGGCCGGCCGGGACAGCGGCAGGCGGCGCAACCTCGTGGTCGTCGCCGAGGGCGCCCAGGACCGCCACGGCAACCCGATCACCGTGGAGGACGTGCGGGACTCGCTCGCGCGGGAGTTGGGCGAAGACGCCCGCATCACGATCCTCGGCCACGTGCAGCGCGGCGGGTCGCCGAGCGCGTTCGACCGCTACCTGAGCACGGCCCTCGGCAACGCGGCCGTCGAGCGGCTGCTCACCGACGGCCCCGACGCCGTGCCGCAGCTGGTCGGGATCCGGGGCAACCAGATCGTCAGCTCGCCGCTGATGGACTGCGTCGCGAAGACCCAGGACGTCGCCAAGCGGATCGAGGCCCAGGACCTCGAGGGCGCGATGCTGCTGCGCGGGGGGAGCTTCCGGGACTCCTACCAGATCCTCGTGACGATGCAGCAGGCCGCGCCGCGGCCGACGGCGGCGGGCCGGACGCGGTTCCGCCTGGCCGTCGTCCACGGCGGCGGCCCGGCGCCCGGGATGAACACGGTGGTGCGGGCGGCCGTGCGGCTGACGCTCGACCGCGGCTACACGATGCTCGCTGTCCGCAACGGGTTCCGCGGCCTGCGCGACGGCGACGTCCGCGAGGTCGGGTGGATGGACGTCTCGGGGTACGTGTCGTCCGGTGGGGCCGAGCTCGGCACGAACCGCTACGTGCCCGACAGGGCCGCGGTCGCGCAGATCGCCGAGGTGATCGGTGCGCAGCGCATCAATGGGCTGCTCATGGCCGGCGGCTGGGCCGGTTACGCCGCGGCGCACGCGCTGCACGAGCAGCGACACGTGCATCCCGCGCTCGACATCCCCATCGTGTGCCTGCCGATGACCATCAACAACGACCTGCCCGCCACCGAGCTCACCATCGGCAGCGACACCGCCCTCAACAGCATCGTGTCCGACATCGACAAGATCAAGCAGTCGGCGGTGGCGTCCCGGCGCTGCTTCGTCGTCGAGGTGATGGGGCACGACTGCGGCTACCTCGCCCTGATGAGCGGGCTCGCCAGCGGCGCCGAGCGGCTCGGCCTGGTGATCCGCAGCGAGAACGCCGACTCCGTCTACAGCACCGGGTTCATCCGGGCGCTGTTCGAGAAGGAGGGCGGCGAGCTGTGGGACTCCCGCGAGGCCATCCTGGGCCACATCCAGGAGGGCGGGGACCCCTCACCGTTCGACCGGATCCAGGCCACCCGCCTCTCCGCCCGGTGCATCGAGTTCCTCGCCGAGCAGCTTGAGTCCGGGACGCGTGCCAGCGCCATGATCGGCTTCCAGTCCGGGCGGCTGCAGTTCACCGACCTCACCTCGTACCCGTCGTTGATCGAGCCGGATGCCCAGCGGCCGCTCGAGCAGCGCTGGATGGCGCGGCGACCGCTCGCGCGGATCATGGACGTCTGGTGAGCGTCACCCGCGCGCCGCCTCCTCCGCGAACTCCACCCGGACGCCCACCAGCCGGACCGGTCGCCCCGGCGTGAACCGGTCCAGCACGGCC
Source organism: Pseudonocardia sp. (assembly GCA_029266775.1). Classification (GTDB taxonomy): domain Bacteria; phylum Actinomycetota; class Actinomycetes; order Mycobacteriales; family Pseudonocardiaceae; genus Pseudonocardia. The sequence goes on along the minus strand of JAQSWF010000018.1, from coordinate 21,066 downwards.
AGCGCCGCAGCCTCGATCGCGGCTCCGTCGCTGGTCGGGTCGGGAAGGGTGGCGCTGCGGGTGCGCGTGGTGAACGGGGCGAAGCGGACCGTCACGCCGACGCGGGCCGCAGGCCGGCCCTCGGCTGCGACGTCAGCGGCGACCCGGCGCGCGAGCCCGCCGGCCGCGGTCCGCACCTCGGCCCAGTCGGTGAGATCGGCGGCGAAGGTTTCCTCGTGCCCGCGCGAGCGGGCCACCCACGGCTCGCCGCGGAGCTTGACCCGGCTCACGCCCTGCCCGAGCTGCACGTACCACGGGCCCAGTGCGGGGCCAAGGTCCTCCGCGAGGCTGGTGGGATCGGCGGCGCCCAGTTCGCGGACCGTGTGCAGGCCCCGCTCGGCGAGCTTCGCTGCCGTCTTGGCGCCGATCCCCCACAGCGCCCGGGTCGGCCTCTCACCCATGACGGCGCCCCAGTTCTGTGCGGTCAACGTGAACACGCCGGTGCCGGCCGGGTGCCCGGCCTCGCTGCGAACGGGCGGCTTGGCGAACGATGTGGCGATCTTGGCACGGAGCAGGTTGTCGCCGATGCCGACGCAGCAGGTCAGCTGCGTCCGGGTGTGCACCTCGTCCCGGATCCGCTGCGCGATGTCAACGGCGTCGTCCGTCGTGACGCCCACGAACGCCTCGTCCCACCCCAGCACCTCGACCACGGCGCCGTCGGTCTGCCCGAAGCCCCGCAATACGGCCATCACCTCCTCCGATGCCGCCTCGTACGCGGCGTTGTCGGCGGGTAGGAAGACCGCGTCCGGGCAGCGCCGTGCCGCGGTGCGCAGCGGCATCCCGGACCGGATGCCGTGCTCGCGGGCCGCATAGTTTGCGGTGGCGACGACGCCGCGGCGAGTCGGATCGCCGTGGCCGCCCACGACGACCGGCCGCCCGGCCAGCTCCGGCCGCCGCAGCATCTCCACGGCCGCGATGAACTGGTCGAGGTCGACGTGCAGGACCCGATACACGCCCGCCAGTGTCACCCGACGCGTGACGAGACGGTCTCGAGCGCCCGCCCGCGGTGTCAGGGCTGGTCGATCAGGCCTGCGGTCCGGGTGCGGGCCCGGTCGAAGCGAGCGGCGACATCGGCCCAGTTGGCGACGTTCCACCAGGCCTTGACGTAGTCGGCCCTGGTTGCATGTTTCTTGCAAGTATCTTGCAGTAGCGAAAGCTGCTCGCACTGGCACCCTGACGCCACCGGTGGTCGTCCTGGGTCTTCGACGCCGGCACGGAGCGGGCCGCGGCACGCCGGCGGCAGGGACGCGGCCCGCTCCATCCCGGGCTGTCACGCTCCCGGTACCCAGGTCCAGGCGATCCCGCGCACGCCCGTCCGGATCGGCGGCCCGGACGCGATCGTGTCGTGGTCGACGTGCGGCGACGGGACGGCCAGACTCGCTCCCACCCGGGGAGGGGAGCCGTCATGCCGCGTCCCGAGTTCTACCTGAGGTCCTACCCGTTGCCCGACCACGTCGCGTCGGCAGCCGCCGCGGCCGAGGAGGACGGGTGGGATGGGATGCTGCTGACCGACACGCAGAACCTCAGCATGGACGTCGTCGGATCGCTTTACGAGGCGATGGCGGCGACGTCGAGGCTGACGCTGGGTACCGCCGTCACCAACCTCGTCACCCGCCATCCCGCGGTGGTGGCGTCGACCTTCGCGACCCTCCACGACGTATCCGGCGGACGAGCACACCTCGGCGTCGGGCGGGGAGACACAGCGCTGGAGCTCCTGGGGATCAAGCCCCCGTCCGCACACGAGTTCGCCGCGCAGGTCGGCGTGCTGCAGACCTACCTGCGCGGCGAAGCGGTCGACGTGCACGGGTTCCCCAGCCGCATCACCTGGCTGCCGCGCGAGGGCGAGGGGAAGGTGCCCGTGGACGTCTTCGGCTCGGGTCCCGAGGTCATCAGCGCAGGAGCGCGGCTAGGGGACCGGCTCACGGTAACCGTCGGCGCCGAGCCCGAGCACGTCGAATGGGCGGTGCAGACCGCGCGGCAGGCGCGCGCGGCCGCCGGCCTCGACCCCGGTGGGCTGGACGTCGGTGCGTTCGTCGTGGTCGGTGTCGGCACCGACGAGCAGGCTCTCGACGAACTCGTCCGCGGCAACGCCAGCATCTCGGCGCACTTCCAACGCGGTGCGACGGCCTCGTTGTCGCGAGGTGACGCCGCCGTCGTCGCCGAGGTCAGCGCGCACTACGACACCTACCACCACGGCCTCGAGCACGCGGCTCAGTCGTCGGTCCTCGAGCCCAGTTCCTCCGCCGGTTCTGCGTCATCGGGCGGCCGGAGCAGTGCGCCGACCGGCTCGGTCAGCTGATTAAGACCGGTCTGTCGCACCTCACGGTCGTGAGCGGCTCTCGCGACCTGGACGCCGCGGTGCGGCGGCGCTCGGACCACCTCGTCGCGACGGAGGTGCTTCCCGCGCTACGGGCGCTGTGAACGGCTCAATCGCGCACCGTCACGGCGTCCAGTTGCTGCAGCATGCCCAGCTGGTCCCAGTTGCCCCAGCTCTCGACGATGCGGCCGTCCCGGACGCGGTCGATCACCATGCCCGTCCAGGTCACTCGCTTCCCGGTGGGCTGGATATTGTGCAGCGGGCCATCGCTCGTGCCGGTCGAGGTGAAAGCGGTGGACACGAGGTCGCCTTCGGCCAGCTGGATGTGGATGGTGTCGGTGAAATCGGAGAAGGCGCGCCGGAACTCGCGGACGAACTCCTTGATCGCCTCGACCCCAGGACTGCTGTCGTCGGGGTCGTGGTGCTGGTGCATCTCGTAGTCGGGGGGAAAATCTCGTCGGCACGGTCGACATCCGCCGTGCTCCAGATCTCGATCGCCGCCCGCGCGAGCTCCTTGTTCCGTTCTATGGACATTGCGGCTCCCTCCACGTCCGCTACACCGAGCACGACCGTGGCGGACGCGCCTGTTCGTGTCATCGAATCGGACTAAGCAGGAGGGCGACCCGGACGTCGTGGCGTCCGCCATCCGCGACGCCGTGGCCGAGTCCGACCCGCCGCACCGTCTCGTCATCGGCGACGACGCGCACGGCTGGATCGCGGACGAGCTGCAAGGCCGCCCGCCGACCTGGCCCGGTGGCGCCCCTCCTCCTGATCGCCGGACCCTCGCCCGAGGTCGAGTGCCAGGCCGCCGACCTAAGGCCGCGCCGGCCCGCGGAACCCGGCTGACAGAATCGGTGCGGTGAACGCTCCCCGGCCGAGGCCATGGCGGCTGGCTGCCGTCCTGGTCTCGGCGCTGCTCGCGCTGGCCTGCAGCGCCGCACCCGGCGCCGCTCCGTCCGGAGGGACCACCGCGCCGGCGGAACCCCTCGCCACCCGGCCGGCGTCCGACCTGCCGACGCTGGTCGCAACGACCCTGGACGTGGCGCCTGATCAGGCGGCCAGGCCGTTCCATCGGACGCGGACGGTGCTCGCCCCGCCCGGCTGGTCGGTCAGCCTGTGGGCGAGGGTGCCGGCAGCACGCCTGATGACGTGGACGCCGGACGGGCAGCTGTTGGTGTCGCGCCCGAAGGAGGGCGACGTGGTCGCGCTGACGCCCGGCACCGGATCGGCCCCACCCGCGCAGCGGACGCTGGTCGACGGGCTGACGCAGCCGCACGGCCTGGCGTTCGCCGGCTCGACGCTGTATGTCGCGGAGAGCGACCAGGTCGATGCCTTCACCTACCGCGCTGGTGCGCTCTCGCAGCGCCGGGTCGTCGTGGACGGCCTGCCGGACGCCCGCAGCCCGGAGCTGGGCGGCGAGTACGCGCACGCCCTGAAGAGCGTGACGGTCGGGCCGGACGGCGCGGTGTACGTGTCGGTCGGCTCGACCGGCAACGTGTCCGAGGACGACCGGAACGCAATCCCGGAACGGGCGACCGTCCTGCGGGTGCCCCGCGACGGCGCCCCGGCGGAGGTCTTCGCCCGCGGCGTCCGCAACGGCACCGGGTTGGCCGTCGACCCGACCGGCGCGGTGTGGACGGCCGTCAATCACCGCGACGACGTCGCCTACCCCTACGAACGCGACTTCGACGGCGACGGGTCCCCGGACGCGCGTGCGGTGCTGCCGGACTACGTCGACGACCACCCGCTCGAACCGCTGGCCCGCCTCACCGCGGGGCGCGATCTCGGGTGGCCGTACTGCAACCCCGACCCGGACGTCGACCCGGGGACTCCCGGCAGCCCGCTGTCCTACAGCGCCCGGCCGCTGGTCCGCGACGTCCAGACCAACCCGGACGGCGGGCGACTCGACTGCGCCGCTCTGGCCCCGATGGAGCAGGGCATGGGCGCACATTCCGCGCCGCTCGGGCTGAGCTTCGCCATCGACCCCGGGCTCGCCGGCCCGTACGGCCCCGGCGCGCTCGTCGGCGTGCACGGCTCGTGGAACCGCGAGCCGCCACGGGCTCCCGAGGTGTCGTTCTTCCCCTGGCGAGACGGCACGCTGGAGGCCCAGCGGACCCTGCTCGGGGGCTTCCAGAACGACGACGGGTCCCGCTGGGGCCGTCCGGTCATGGCGGTGCAGGGGCCGGACCGGGCCGTGTACGTCAGCGACGACCAGGCTGGCGCCGTCTACCGGATGTCGCCACCCTGACACGCGGCTCCGGCGGGGACTAGTGACCCACGTACTCCTCACGGCGGCGCAGCATGGCCAGCGCCACGGCCGGCAGCATCACCACGTGACCCGCGAGCATCAGCCCCTCGGCAGACAGCAGCCCGAGCCAGTACAGCGGGAACAGCACGACGAAGGAGAGGTACATGGCCAGGGCCATCTCGGCGACCGCCGGCCGGGAGTGCCGCTTCCACGCCGTCCAGGCCACCATCCCGGCGGTCATCCACGTTGCCATCAGCAGCGCCTGTACCTCCGCTCCGGCCCGGGGCAGCAGCATCGACAGCGGCCCGAGCACGATCATCCCGACCACCATGGCGGCGAGCATCTGCAGGTAGTGCACGACGAACGCGCGGTTGGTCAGGGCTCGACGCCACGTCAGGCGCTGCGGGCGGGCTGTGGTCACGAGGTCCTCCGGGAACTGGGGTCGGGGTGCCGGTGGCGACGTGGCGACGGTAGTGGTCGGGCGGCACGCCGAGCCGGCGCGGCCGGCGAGGAGCGGGATGAGGACGTCGTGCACGCCCTGACGGTGTCGGCCGAGCACCGGTGGCGTCAACGACCGGTATTGCCTCTGATCGGGCCACCCGCTGCTCGTGCCGGCCAGGTGCGCGTAGCCTCCCCGCGGTGATCCAGGGACTGCACGTGTTGCTGTTCAGCCAAGATGCCGAAGCCGACCGCGCGTTCCTCCGCGACGTCCTCGACTGGCCGTTCGTCGAAGACAGCGCGTCGGAGCCGGGATGGCTGATCTTCCGCGCCCCGCCGACGGAGGTCGGTGTCCACCCGGCCGACACCGCGCACAGCGCGGCAGTGCACCTCATGTGCGACGACATCGAGGCCACCGTGCGGGACCTCGCCGCCCGCTCGGTGCCGACCACGCCGATCGTCGACGAGGGCTACGGGCTGGCGGTGCAGCTCACGCTGCCCAGCGGGATGTCGATCGGGCTGTACGAGCCGCGGCACGCGAGCCCGCTGAACTTCGTGTCAGGCACGTAGCGCATCGATGTTCTCCTGCTCCTCGGGGTCGGGCTGCTCGACGCCGAGGAACGCCGTGACGCACTCGACGGCGACGTCCGGAGCCGTCCGCTTGAGGCTCAGGGTGAGCACGTTCGCGTCGTTCCAGAGCCGCGCGCCCTCGGCGATCCACGGGTCCCAGGCCTGCGCCGCGCGCACCCCGGGCACCTTGTTCGCGGCGATCGCGGTCCCCGTCCCGGTCCAGCACATCAGCACGCCGTACCGCACTGCCCCGTCGGCCACCCGGCGACCGACCTCGGCGGAGAACTCCGGCCACGCCGCGCCGGCTACGACGTCCACCTCGGCGACGGAGCGCAGGTACTCCAGCACCGCGCGCACGCACTCGTTCTCGTCGTCAGCACCGAACGCCACCGTCAACGCCATGGCCCATCCCTCGCATCCGACGTCTGGTTCGCACCGACGCTAGCCGTCTTCGTGCGGAGTGGGCGGCCGAGTCTCGACGCTCTGCTCCTGGTCAGCGAGCGCCCGCCCGCGCCACGGGCCCTTCCTCCTCCGTCGTGCCGCCGGTCGGTACCCCGTTGCCGGATCGACGGCCGGTGCAGGCGGGAACGCAGAGCGCGCTACACGAGCCTGGCGGGTGGGGTGGCGCTCCGGCCGGGGTGAGGTCGATGACCCCGGCGAGCAGCTGCGTGATCGTTCGCTCGGTCATGGCGCTTCCTCCGGTGGCGACGAGCTCGTCCGTGTTTTCGTGGTGAAGAGGCTTTTGCGGCCCGATCTGAGACAGTGGCCGACTGCCCTTGCGCGCCGCTGTCGTCCCGGCGACAGGACCTGAGGAGAACTCCTCACGACGTCGAGGCGCGCGATTCCTACCGTTCGCCCATGCCCAACACCACCGCCACCGCCCTGGTCCGCGCGACGCCCGACGAGGTGTTCGCCCTGCTCACCGACGTCGACCGCCTCCCGAGCTGGAACACCGAGCTCATCGACGTGCTCGAACGGCCGGAACGGCTCCTGCCCGGCACCGAGTTCGTCGTGCTGATGCGTGCCGCGGGCATGACCTGGCCCAGCCGCACACGCGTGCTCGAGGTCGACGCCACCCACCGGCGCCTCGTGTACCGGTCGGTCAGCGACGACGGCAACCCGTCGTTCACGATCTGGACCTGGGACATCGCTCCGCATCCCGACGGCGCCGAGGTGACGGTTGCCTGGGACCCCAACCCGCGTACGGTGTTGCGCCGCTGTTTCGTGGTGCACTGGCGCCGCCGTTGCCTGGCCCGCCAGGTGCCCCGGTCGCTGCAGGCGCTCGCCGCCGCGCTGGAGCCCGCGCGCAACTGAAGACCGCCCGAGCCCTGCCGGGTGGAAGCATGGCCGCCACCACGAGACGAGCGAGTGTGCCGCGGTGACCCACATCGGGAGCATCCCGGCCGAGGTGGCCGAGCAGGCCCGCACCGTGGCGCCCGCCTGTGGTCGGCCGCGCCCGTCCCGGGGTGGCCTGGCCCGACTGGTCGCTCCCTGACCGACCCCGGGGTCAGCCGACCGGACGACCCGCGGGTCACCCTGTGTGCCCGTCGATCACCCGATCCTGGCGATTGTCCCTGCACCGCAGTCTGATTGCGGCGCCGGAGAACCCGGCCCGGCCGGATCCTCCGGCCCGTCACGACCGAAAGCAGCACCCTCATGAACAAACGCGGCATGGACAGAGGCGTCGTCGCCCTGATCGCCGCCGCCGGCGTGGTCGGCGCGCTCATCGGAATCTCCTCTCACGCGCGCGCGGCGGAGACCACCCACGGCACCACGGTGACCGATGACTATTCAGCCGCCGCACCGTTCTCTCCCGATTCCTCTCCGCGATCGGTCGGCGAGCTCGCTGCGCGGACCGACTGGTACGGGATGGACGACGGCCAGCGCGGGTATGTCCAGAACGGCACCAGGCTGGGCGTGCCGCTCGACCCGGCGCGGTGCGCGTGATGTCCGAGGCAACGTACGAGGGCTCAGGACCGCGGCGTACGACGCGCGAGGGGCTCGTCGCAGAGGTCGTCCGCTGGTGGACGGCGCGCCGTGGGTCGGTGATTCGTGAGGAGCCTGCCTTCGACCCGCTCGCCGCCCAGCGACCGCAGCGCGTCGGGGATCACTACCGATGGCCCGACGGGAGCTGGACGCAGTCCGGGTGAGCGTCGATCACAGCTCGATCCGCGCCCCCATGATCACGGTTCGGTCGGGCGGCAGGTGGAAGTACGTCGTCGGGTTGGCCGCGTTGTGTGACAGCCAGACGAACAGCCGTTTGCGCCAGGTCCTCATCCCGGGCTGATCGCCGCGCAGGATCGTGATGCGGGACAGGAAGTACGTCGCACTGGCGAAATCGCACTCGAGGATCGGATAGCGGGCACCGATCTCGTGCAGCATCGCGGGCACGTCGCGGTCGTCCCGGAAGCCGAACAGGATCGCGACGTAGAAGATTCCGTCGTCGGGGTTGCCCAGGTCATCGATCGTGAAGCGGCGCGCGAGGGGCACGTGGGGCACCTTGGCGGTCAGCGCCGACGCGATGATCACGTGGTCGTGCAGGACACGGTTGAACTCGAGGTTGGCCCGCAGCCCCAGGGGGACGGTCTCCTTCGTCAGGTGCGGGAACACGGCGGTTCCGCGGACGCGCGGCGCCGGCTCCGCGCGTAGCTGCTCCACGAACTCGGGGATCCCGCCCTCCCGTTCGACCCGGCGTGCGGTGATGATGCTTTGGCCCCGGTACCAGGTGGTCATCACCGTGACGACGACCGCGGCGACGAGCAGTGGCAGCCAACCCCCATAGACGATCTTGGTCAAGTTGCCGGCCAGGAACGTCAGCTCGAGGCCGCCGATCACGACAGCGACAAGGGCCAGCTTCCACCACGGCCAGCGCCAGGCCGTGGCGGCGTAGGTGAGGAACAGCGTCGTGGTCAGCAGCAGCGTCCCGGTCACGGCCAGCCCATACGCCATGGCCAGGCGCTGCGACGACTGGAAGACGGCGATCAGCACCAGCACGCCCGCGAAGAGCAGCCAGTTGACCGCAGGCAGGTAGACCTGACCGCTCTCCTGGGACGAGGTGTGTCGGATGGTGACATGAGGGAGGAAGCCGAGCCGGACGGCCTGCTGCGACATCGAGAAGGCACCGGAGATCACGGCCTGTGAGGCGATCACGGTGGCGAAGGTCGCGAGCACGACGAGTGGGAACCGCGCCCAGCCAGGCGCGAGCAGGTAGAACGGGTTGCTGACCGCGGTGGGGTCGTTGATGATCAGCGCGGCTTGCCCGAGGTAGTTCAGGACCAGCGCCGGGAAGGCGACGCCGAACCACGCGAGCCGGATCGGTCGACGACCGAAGTGCCCGAGGTCGGCGTACAGCGCCTCGGCCCCGGTGATCACCAGCACGACGGCGCCCATGGCGATGAACGCGACGTAGGGGTGGTCGACGACGAACGCGACGATGTAGGTCGGCGACAGCCCCCGCAGCACCCCCGGGTGGGCGAGGATGTGCGGGATCCCGAGCACGGCCAGCGTCACGAACCACAGCGCCATCACCGGTCCGAACAGGCGCCCGACCCGGTGCGTCCCCCAGCGCTGCGCGGCGAACAGCAGCGCGAGGATGACGAGGCTGACCGGCAGGATCGCGTCGGCCAGTTCGGGTTCGGCGACTTCCAGGCCCTCGACGGCGGACAGCACGGAGATCGCGGGGGTGATCAGCGAGTCACCGTAGAACAGCGACGCGCCGAGCACGCCCAACATCAGGGCGACGACCGCCTGCCGGCCCACCGTCGGGGCAAGCACCTTCTGCACCAGCGCGGCGAGAGCCATGATGCCGCCCTCGCCGTCGTTGTCCGCGCGCAACACGAGGGTGACGTACTTGATCGTCACGATGAGGGTGAGGGACCAGAAGATGAGGGAGACGATGCCGTAGACGTCGTCGACGGTGGGCTGCACCGCGTTGTCGTTGATCGCGAACATCGTCCGGACGGAGTACAGCGGGCTGGTCCCGATGTCGCCGAAGACGACGCCGAGCGCGCCGAGGGCCAGTCCGGCCACGCTGCCTCGGTGCACGGCGGTGGAGCGCTCATCGCCCGCCGGTTGTGCGGTCCGCATCGCAGACGCCCCTCCTACGCCGGTGACGCGGCCGCCGATGGCGACCGCGTCCGGGCCGGGTGGAGGCATCGACCTGTCCGCCGCGCCAGGCTCGTCCGTGCCGCGTGCGGCAGGCGAGGCGTCGGTCATGCGCCACAGTCTGGCCTTGCGGGCCGACGGGCGGGAGTCGTTCCGGCGACCTCAGCTGCGGATGCGCTGACCAGAGCCCGTGTGCTGTCGCGGCGGCCCCAGGCGACCACGGCGGCCACGATTCCCACCACCGCCGGGATGAGGGCGAGGACACCCCCTCCCATGGCCAGAGTGATCGTCACCGCCCCGATCATCAGCGCAACGAAGCACAGCGCGGCGAGGCCCGTCAGGATCGGGATGAACATCGCGATCGCCCCGGCGAGTTCCAGTGCTCCGATGAGGTACATCCCGGGCATCCCGAGGCCCATCGCCTCGAAGCCGGCGACGTTCTGCGCGTCCGCGGTGAGCTTGCCGTAGGCGGAGAAGGCGTAGACGGCGGCGAGCAGGACCTGCAGCGTCCAGAGGCCGGCGTTGGCGGCGCGGGAAGTGGTGCGGCGGGGGGTGGTGGTGCTGGTCATCGGAGGCTCCGTCCGGGCGTCGTTGAGGTGTTGTCGGTGGAGACCGCGCGCCTGCCGGAAACTCATCGACGCAGAAAGAAATCCGATCACCGGGGCCCCGGGTCGCGCGAGCGTGACACCACTGCTGTGGCGACGACCGTGGTGTCACGGTCGCGCCTTAGACGCGCCGTTGATCTCGCTGATCAGTACAGCTGCAGCGCATCGAGGATGACGACGCGCCGGCGGGCGGCCTCGACCAACTCCTCGCGGACGCGTGCAGCACCCCACCACGGTCTGCACATCACGTCTGCGGCGGTGAAGCGCAGGACGGTCCGGTTGCGAGAGGGGTCGGACGGCTGTCGACCGGCAGGCAGCGACCCGATGTCGCGGCTCGTCAGGAGCTACCGAGCATCGGTACGTCGGTCTCGAGCAGGGTCTTGAGCGCCGACAGGATCGTCACCCAGCCCATCTCGATGTTGTGCGCCAGCGGCCCCTCGGGCAGGCCCCCGTGCACCAGCGTCAGGTAGGTGATGCCGGGGAACTGCATCGGCGGGTCGACGATCGTGTAGGTGACCGTGGATTCGGGCAGCTGCGCCACCGACTCGTCCCAGCGCGGCTGGAAGGTCGTGACGAGCCGGCGGCCCGGCTCGACCTCCGTCACCGTGCCGGTGATCGTCTCGTGCCCACCGACGGTGTAGCGGTAGGGCTTGCCGGGCTGCAGGTCGAAGTCGGCCTCGAAGCCGCCGATGTAGTAGCCGGGTGTGATCTTGCCGTTGGTGAGCGCGTCCCACACCTGCTCGGGAGTGGCCTTGACCGCGATCTGGATCTTCTGAGTGGTCATCTCGACTCCTCGTCCGTGGGTCCCCTGTCCCGGGGCTCATCGGGACGACGTCGCCGGGGCCGCCGTTCGACACCGAGCAGTTGAGACGTGGGTCACAACTCCAGCGAACGGTGGCCCGGCAGCGAGCTCAGGATCGGCCCGACGAACCACATCCCGACGGCGGCCTGTCGAAATCGAGCCCATCCCGGCGGCGCAGCCAGATGCGCGTCGTCCACGCGCTTCCGGTGTCGCGCGGATCCGTTTCGGAGGGGGACGCATCCTGGGCTGCCACGACCCGGGAGGTTACGACTGCATGCCGGCTCCGGGCAGTGCCGCCGGCCGGCCCGCTGTTGTCGGTCTCCCGGCTTACCGTGCAGAGGTGCCGAAGGACCTGCATCTCGTCCACATCACCTGCGGCGGGTGCACCGCGGAGTGGGCCGGCGCCGACCGGGCGCACTGCCCCACCTGCCACGTCACGTTCGACTCGCCCGTGCTGTACGACGTCCACCGCGAGGGCGGGCGGTGCCTCCTGCCGAGGACGCTCGGCCTCGTCGCGACGAAGAACGGCATCTGGGGGCGCCGGGCAGCAGGTTGAACACAGCAGGTTGACCGCCGGTGCTGGCCCTTCCACCGTCTGCCGTCGTAGCGTCCCGAGCGCACCCCGGTCCGGTGGAGAGAGGAAGACCGCGTCATGACCCAGGTCAGGTCCGCCCCGGTGGACGGCCGTGTCCGCACCGACGTCGGGGCTCCGGCCGGCGCCATCGACGCGGCCGCGGTGGCTGCCGCGCTGGCCGAGCGCGGTGTGCGGATCGTGCTGGGGACGGTCGTGGACATGGCCGGGGTGACACGCGCCAAGGCGGTGCCGGTGAACCGGCTGGAGGCGTTCGTGCACGTCGGGATGGGGGCGTCGCCCTCGTGGAACGTGTTTTGCGTCGACTTCGGCGTCGCCTTCACTCCTGAGCTCGGCGTGGTCGGCGACCTGCGGCTGAGGCTGGATCCCGCGCGCCTGACGATCGTCGACGACGGCGTCGCGTGGGCGCCTGCCGCGTTCCACCACCAGGACGGGAGTCCGTTCGCCGGCTGCGCGCGGTCCAGGCTCGAGCAGATGGTGGCGCGGGTCCGGGCCGCCGGCGTCGATCCGTCGACGGGTCCGGAGCTCGAGTTCGTCCTCGTCGAGCCGGACGGGAGCGCCCGATCGGGGCCTCGCTGGCAGGGCTACGGCGTGCGGACGGTGCTGGACGTCGCCGGCTTCCTCACGGATGTGCAGGCGCGGTTCGCCGACGCCGGCGTGCCGATCGACCAGCTGCACGCGGAGTACGGCGCAGACCAGTTCGAGATCTCGCTCGCGCCGGCAGACGCGCTGCTGACGGCAGACCGGACCGTCCTCGCCCGCATCCTGATCGGTCGCGCGGCCGCTCGGTACGGCCTGGGTGTGTCGTTCTCGCCCGTGCCGTTCGCGGGCGGCGCCGGCAACGGCGCGCACCTGCACCTGTCGCTGGCCGACGCGGGCGGACCGCTGCTCTCCGGTAGCACCGGCTCGTACGGGATGACCCCGACCGGCGAGGCCGCCGTCGCCGGAATCGTGGCCGGGCTGCCGCAGGTGCAGGCCGTGCTGGCCGGGTCGGTGCTGTCCCCGCTGCGGCTCACGCCCGGCAACTGGGCAGGTGCGTTCGCGTGCTGGGGGTTGGAAAACCGCGAGGCAGCGGTCCGGTTCTGCGCGGCGACGCCCGGCAACCCGCACGGCGCGAGCGTGGAGCTCAAGTGCATCGACGGCAGCGCCAACCCGTACCTGGCCGCCACGGCGCTGCTCGGGCTGGCGCTGGACGGCATCGAGCAGGAGCTCCCGCTGCCTCCCGAGGTGACGGTGGATCCGGCGACCCTGCCGCAGCCGCAGCGTGAACGGCTCGCGCTCGCGGCGTCCCAGACCGCCGCGCTCGACGCCCTGCAGTCGTCCCCGCTGGCCCGCAGCATCCTCGGCGAGTCGATCATCGACGCGACGCTGGCCGTCCGGCGCTACGAGCACGCGACGTACGGCGACGCGGACCCGCAGGACGTTGCCGCGGTCTACCGGCTGGCGTTCAGCTGCTGATCGTGGGCAGTGACGCGCTGCCGAGGTTCACTGCCGGCCTCGCGGACGTGCCGGACGCGCTGCTCGAGGCCCTGTCCGCGCCGCTGGTGGACCACCACGTGCACACGTGCTTCGCGGGTCCGCTCGGGCGGGCGGAGTTCGAGGCGAGCCTGAACGAGGCCTCGCCGGACCCGGTTCCCCCGTTCCTGACCCAGTTCGACGGCCAGCTCGGGTTCGCCGTCCGGCGGTGGTGCGCCCCGCTCCTCGGCCTGGAGCCGCACGCGCCGGCCGACCGGTACTGGGCCCGGCGGATGGAGCTCGGCGACGAGGTCGTCGCCCGCACGTTCCTGCGTTCCGCCGGCGTCGACCGCTGGATCGTGGACCCCGGCTACGGCGGCGACCGCATCGTCTCGACGGGCACGCTCGCCGCGTGGTCCGGCGCCCCCTGCAGCGAGGTGGTCCGGCTCGAGGCGCTGGGGGAGGAGCTGCTCGCGTCGGGGGTGTCGGCCGGCGACTACCCGGCCGCGTTCCGCGAGCGCCTGGCCGACCCCGGGAGCGACGTGGTGGGCGCCAAGTCGATCGTCGCCTACCGATGCGGGTTCGACCTGGAGTGGTCACCGCCCGACGACAGCGTGGTCCGCGCGGAGGTCCGGCGGTGGGCGGCAGCGACCGGTTCGGCAGCGCCCGCGATGCGGTCGCCGCTGCTGTCGGTCTTCGGGATTCACGCCGCCGTGCAGGCCGGATTGCCGGTCCAACTTCACGTCGGGCTCGGCGACCGCGACCTCGACCTGCACCGCGTCGACCCGATGCTGCTGCTCGGGCTGCTCCGGCAGCCGGCGGTCCAGCGCGTGCCCGTCCTGCTGCTGCACTGCTACCCGTACCACCGCCAGGCCGGGTACCTGGCACAGGCCTTCCCGTCCGTGTACTTCGACGTCGGGCTGGCCGTGAACCACGTCGGTGTGCGGTCGGTGGAGGTCGTCGCCGAGGCGCTCGAGCTGGCCCCGTTCGCCAAGCAGCTGTACTCCTCCGACGCCTGGGGGCCACCGGAGCTGCACCTGCTCGGCTCGGTCCTCTGGCGGCGGGCCATGGCCCGGGTGCTCGCGCGGTGGGTTCGTGAGGGCGACTGGGCACTGCCGGACGCCGTCCGGGTGGTGCACATGATCGGTCGCGGCAACGCCGAGCGCGTGTACGGGCTGCCGCGTTAGCGGTCACCGCTGTCCGGAAAGCCACTTTCAGGACGTGATACGTCGGGAAAGTGGCTTTCCGGACACAAGGGTGAGGTGGCGTCGGACCGGCTTCGCGGTCAGGTGGCTGCCGCGAGTTCGGCCAAGCGGTCGGTGCCGGCGACGTAGCCGTACTTCTGCGCGATGGCGAGCGCCGCGGCGGCCTGCGCCGGCGCTGCCGGGTCGCCCCGCGCCGCGAGCAGCTCCACCTCGGCCGATCGGGCCTCGTAGTGCCCGAGCGGCGGGCCGATGGCCAGGGCCCGCGCCACCAGCGCGTCCACCCCGGCCACCCGGCCGGCGGCGAGCCGGACGAGTGCGCGGCGTCCTGCGGCCCAGCTCGCGAACAGCGTGAGCGACTCACCGGCGACCTCGGCCGACGCCGCGAACGCGGCCTCGGCCGCCTCGAGCTCGCCGGCCGCCGTGTGCGCGATGCCCAGTGCCCGGTGAGCCGTCGCCGTCCATCCCCGATGTCGGGCCGCGGTCGCAATCGCCAGCGCCTCCCGGGCGTCGGCTTCCGCCTCGTCGGGGCGCCCGAGTGCGGACAGCGCCTCCGACCGGTGCCACAGCGCGTAGGCCTGTCCCTCGGCCGCATCGAGGTCCCGCGCCAGCGCCAGCGCGGCCGCCGCGTCCACCAGCCCGTCCGCGGGGCGGCCGCCGAACACGAGCCCGTGCCCGCGGGTCGAGCGCGGCGTGACGACGCGCAGCAGGTCCCCGGAGTCGTCGAACAGCTGCGCCACCCGGCCGAAAACCGCGACGGCCTCGGCGACGCGGCCGTCGAGGAAGGTGGCCATGGCGCGGCCGTCGAGGATCCGTGCGACGCCGGCCGCGTCGCCAAACCGTCGGTATCCGGCAAGAGCGTCCTCTGCCCGCTCGCGGGCGCGGTCGGCGCGATCGAGGTTCATGTCGACGACGGCGGCGGTCTCGAGCGCGGAGGCGCGCGCCGCGCCGTTGTCACCGGCCTCGACCAGCGCCAGCTCGGCCAGCTCCGCGGCCCGGTGCGTGTCCCGGGCGCCGAAGGTCAGCATCGCCAGGCGGGACAGGCGTCGCGACCGCAGAGGTCCGGGCGCAGTGGCGGCGAGTGCCTCGTGCAGGTCGTCGGCGGCGGCGGGGTCGCCGTGGACGGCGCGGGCGTCCGCGCGCACGGACAGGAGATCGGCGCGCACCGAGCGACGGGGCGCGAGCGTGAGCCCAGCGGCGGCGAGTTGGGCGGCCTCGGCGGCGGCGTACCGGTCCAGCGCGCGCCGTGCCGCGACCGCAAATGCCGACGCCGACGCCTCGGAATCGCCGGCGCCGCGGTGGTGCCGGGCGATCTCCGCCGGGTCGGCGTCGTCAACCTGCAGGGCCCGCGCGAGCAGGCCGTGCAGCCGGCCCCGGTCGCCGGACGGCAGCGCCGCCGTGACCGCTTCGGCGACCAGATCGTGCGCGGTCGCCCAGCCGTGCTCGCCGAGCCGCACGAGCCCGGCCGCGGCCAGCCCGGACAGTGCCTCGAGGACGGTCCGGCCGTCCGCCCCGCAGGCGCCGGCCAGCGTGCTCGCCGGCGCCTCCCTGGCCAGCAGCGCCAGGAGCGCGAGCAGGTCCGCGCGCAGGCCGGTCTCGCGCGCGGTGCGCCGCAGGACAGCGCGCCGTTGCCCGTCCCGGCCGAGCTCCCGCGCCAGCGCGACGACCTTCTCGTCGCGGGGCGTCCAACCGCCCGGGCCCGGCACGAGTGCGTTGCGGCGGACCAGCTCGCGCAGCAGCTCGGCGACCGCGAACGGGGTCCCGTCGGTGCCGGCCACGACCGCGCGAGCCAGTGCGCCGTCACCGACCAGGTGCGCCACGGCCGTCTCGGGTAGCGGTCCGAGCCGGAGTTCGACCACCGAGGGCAGCGCCGTGAGCGCGCCCGGCGCCAGGCTGTCGGGGCGGTGGGCGAGCACCGCCGCCAGCCGGGGCAGGCGGGCGAGCGCCGACCCGAGCAGCGTGAGGCTGCTGTCGTCGGCCCACTGCAGGTCGTCCGCGACGAGCAGAGCACCGTCGCCGACCGCCGCTTCCAGCAGGCGAAGCCCGCCCGCGAGCACGAGCGCGCGGAAGGTCTCCCCGTCGAGCGGGGGCCCGTCCCCGAGCTCCGGGAGCAGGACGGCCATGGCGCCGCGGGCACGCGCCGGTACGGCGTCGACGACGGCGGCGTCGGTCGCGAGCGCCTCGCGCAGCAGCGATCGGGCCAGACCCCATGCCTCCGCCCGTTCGGGCAGGAACGCGCGGACGGCGAGGACCGGCAGCGGCGAGCCACGGGTCAGCTCGGCGAGCAGCCGGGACTTCCCCGCCCCCGCCTGCCCGGCCACGACGGCGACGCCGCGCGCGGCCACCACGTCCCGCAGCTGCGCCAGCTCGCCGTCGCGGCCGACGAACGCGAGCTCGGGGAAGGTGCGCGGGGGCGCGGGAACGGGCACCGCCACCCCCGCCAGCGGCCGCAGCTCGCCGCGCAAGAGCGCCCGCTGGAGCCGTTCGATCTCTGCAGATGGGTCCACCCCGAGCTGGTCGGCCAGCCGCCCGCGCAGCTCGGCGAGCCGCGCCATCGCCTGTGCGGGGTCGCCGGCCGCGGCCAGCGCCCGTGCCAGGACGGCGACGGCGGCCTCGTCGAGCGGCTCGGCGGCCACCGCCTCCGCCGCGCGGGCGGCGGCGGTCCGCGCGTCGCCGAGGCCGAGGGCGGCCTGCGCCGCGCGGACGTCCACCTCGACCCGGGCCCGCCGTAGCCGGCACCGCGCCTCCTGGGCCCACTCCGCATAGGTGTCCTCGGGCAGCGGCTCACCCCACAGCGCGAGGGCTGTGGCACAGGCGCGGGCTGCGGTCGTGTGGTCGTCCCCGGCCGCCCGGGCGTCGTCCAGCGCGGCGAGGAACGCGGCGACGTCGACGGTGCACGCGCCGAGGGCGTAGCCACCGCTTCCGGTGACGATGACCTCGGGGTCGCCCAGCGCGCGCCGGGCCCGGTTGACGAGGACGTGGACGTTGGCAGCGGGGTCGGCGGGCTGACGGTCGGGCCACAGCGCCTCGGCGAGCACCTCGTGCGGGACCAGGTCGGGGCGGCGTACGGCCAGCACCCGCAGCAGCGCGCGCACCTTCCGGCCCCCGAAGGCGACGGGCGGCACCTCGGCACCGTTGCGGTGGACCTGGAAGCGGCCCAGCAGCTGCAGGTGCACGCTCACGCGCTCATCGTCCTCGGCTGCTAACCCACTGCAAGGCGGGGTTCCTAACGTCACCGGCGACCGGCGACGACACCGAGGAGGAGTGATGGGGACTCCCTACGAGCAGCAGGACTTCGCAGCGCCGACCGAGACCCGTGAGTTCCCCCATGGCCGGCTGGACCTGGTGCGCATCGGCGGCGCCGACATCGGCCGACTGACGCTGCAGCCGGGCTGGCGCTGGTCGGTCGACGTCAAGCCGTTGGCCGGGACGGAGCTGTGCGAGGCGCCGCACTTCCAGTACCACGTCGCCGGCACGCTGCGGGTGCGCACGATCGACGGCGCCGAGTTCGAGGCGACGCCGGGCCACGTCACCGCACTGCCCTTGGGCCACGACGCGTGGGTGGTCGGCGACGAGCCCGTGGTCGTCGTGGACTGGTGGGGCGCATCGGACTACGCCCGCAGCGGGCAGTCGTGATCACGTCGCCGCCCGTCACCGAGCTCTACGCCGTGTGCACCGACGCCTTCACCAGCCGAGTGCGGCTCATCGGCGATGACTGGAGCGCGTCGACGCTGCTGCCCGGATGGGACGTGCGGTCCCTCGTCGCGCACGTCGTGGCCGAGGAGCGGTGGACGCCGCCGCTGATGGCCGGTGCGACCATCGAGGAGATCGGCGACCGGTTCGACGGCGACCTGCTCGGTGACGACCCGGTCGCGGCCTACTCCGACGCGGCCGCGGCCGCGCTCGCGGCGGTCGTGGCTCCGGGCGCCATGGACCGCACCGTGCACCTGTCGTTCGGCCACGTGCCCGGCGCGGAGTACGCGATGCAGCTCGCCGCGGACCACCTCGTCCACGCCTGGGACCTGGCCCGCGCCCTCGGCACCGACGCCGCGTTGGACCCGGTCGCCGTCCGGGCCGTCCTCGCGTGGTTCGGCTGCGGCGCGGAGGAGGCCTATCGCGCGGCCGGGGTCATCGGTCCACGGGCGGCCGTCCCGGCCGGTGCCGACGTGCAGGCCGAGCTGCTCGCCCGGTTCGGGAGAGCGGCATGAGCGCGCTCGAGGCCGTCGCCCGGTTCCAGAAGGCGTTCGACGCCCAGGACGTCGACGCGGTGATCGCCGCGATGACCACCGACTGCGTCTTCGAAGACACCTCGCCGCCCGACGGCCGCCGGTACGTCGGTGCCGAGGCGGTGCGGGCGGCGTGGGCGGCGCTCTTCGCCGCATCGCCCGAGGGCGCCTTCCAGGCCGAGGAGACGATCGAGGCGGGCGACCGGGTGGTGGTCCGCTGGCGCTACACCTGGGGTGACGGGCACGTACGAGGGGTGGACGTGTTCACGGTGCGGGACGGTCTGGTGGCCGAGAAGCTGGCCTACGTCAAGGGGTGAGTCGTCGGGCAATGCGCCGTTTGCCCTGTTGACGGCCCGGTCCGCCCCCGCCACCCTGCTCACGTGGTGGAGCAGCCGCTCACTGCCCGACGCCGCGTCGTGACGCTCGTCGCGATGTGCGTCGCCCAGGGCATGATCCTGCTCGACAACACGATCGTGAACGTCGCACTGCCATCGATTCAGCGTGAGCTCGACGTCGATCCGGGCAACCTGCTCTGGGTCGTCAATGCCTACGTCCTCGCGCTCGCCTCGCTCATCCTCGTCGGCGGAACACTGGGAGACCGGTACGGCCGCAAGCGCGTCTTCCTCATCGGGCTGGCGATCTTCACCGCGATGTCCGCCGCCTGCGCCCTCTCCACGGACGAGTCGGCCCTCATCGCTGCGCGCGCCGCGCAGGGCGTCGGCGCCGCCCTCGTCGCACCGCTGAGCCTGTCGATCCTGGCCGACGCCTACCCACCGGAGCGCCGCACGGCCGCCATCGGGATCTGGGCCGCCGCCGCCGGGCTGGGCTTCGGCGCCGGACCGGTCGTCGGCGGGATCCTGGTCGAGTTCTTCTCCTGGTCCGCCGTGTTCTGGGTGAACGTCCCCGTCGGGATCATCGGGCTGGTCCTCGTGATCACCGGTGTGCGCGAGTCGCGCAACCCGGCCGCCCGCGGGCTGGACCTGCCCGGCGCCGTGCTCGTCAGCGCCGGCCTGTGCGTGCTGACCTTCGCGATCGTCGAGTCCGAGCACTTCGGCTGGACGTCCCCGATCATGATCGCGCTGCTCGTGGTCGCGGCCGCGCTGCTCGGGTCGTTCCTGCTGGTCGAGTCCAGGGTGCCCGAGCCGATGGTGCCACTGGCGATGTTCCGGGACACCCGGTTCACCGTGGCCTGCGGGGTCTACGCCGTCATGTACCTCGCGCTGGCCTCGACCTTCTTCTTCGTCACCCTGTTCTTCCAGAACGTCGAGGGCTGGTCCGCGCTCCAGGTCGGCCTGTCCTGGTTGATCATGAACACGCCGTTCCTCATCGCGTCGACGCTCGCCGGCCGCCTCGCCACGTGGATCGGTACCGCCACCTGCTGGCTCGGCGCGCTGCTCGGCGGACTCGGCGTCCTCGCGCTGGCGTTCCTGACACCGGGCGCGGGCCTGCTCGCGGCGTCGCCCGGATATGTGCTGATCGGCGTGGGCTACGGGATGGCGGTGCCGACGATCTCGTCCGTCGCGGTGTCGGCGTTGCCGCCGCAGCACAGCGGGCTCGCCTCGGGGGTCCTGAACACGGCTCGCCAGGTGGGCACGGCGGTGGGCCTGGCCGCGCTCGCGACCCTTGGGCTGGCGGTCAGCCGCACCTCCTGGACGGCCGAATCCGCCTCGCTGCCGACGTCGGCCCAGGCGAGCAACCCGGCCATCATCGAGGACGTGGGTGGGGGACAGGGCAGCGTCGTCGCGCTGCAGCTCGGCCCCGCTGCCGAGCCGCTCGCGGACAGCGCCTTCGTGGACGGCCTGCAGGCGGCGCTGCTGACCGGCGGCGGGCTCATGATGATCGCGGCGGTGTTCGCGTTCGTCGTGCTCCGACGGCCGGGGGAGCCGGAGCCGATCGACAGCGACGACCTGGTGGCCGACGTCGCGCCGACCGAGCGGCCGCGTGCGGCGTAGTTCCGTCCCGGGTCCCTCCGCACTTCGGAGCCATACTGCTCTTTTCGGCGCTGGCGAAGAGCATTATGGCTCCGAAGTGCGGCAGGAGGCCTTACCCGGCCCGCGGCGGGAGGATGTCGGACGGCACCTGGACCGGCAGGATCATCGGCAGCACGCCGGCCCGCTCGAAGACGAACTCGACCGGGTAGGTGATGCCGGACCGGACGGGCTCGGTCAGGCCGACCAGCGCGACCCGGATCTCCGTCTCACCGGGCAGCGTGACCGACCCGACGGGGTCCGTGTAGCCCGCGACCAGCTCCTGACCGCCGGCGATGGTGGCGTCCCCGATGATTTGGGACGAGGTGGCGATCGGGCTGCGGACGTCGACAAGCCGGTCGCGTTCGTCGCCGGTGTTGAGGATCGTCAGCTGCAGCGGTGCGTCCTGTCCGAGCTGGTAGACGGTGTCGCCCGGGACCCCCGGTCGACGTCACCTGCTCGGCGGTCTGCGCCACCTGCCCGGCGCCGCACGCACCGAGC
>JAQSWF010000213.1 GCA_029266775.1 Pseudonocardia sp. | reverse complement strand
CAACACGGCCGCCGGTTCGACGCCGGTGCCCTCCGAGCAGGGCGCCTACCAGGACTACTACACGCAGTTCGCGAGGGCGCTGCGCGGCGACGGGGACTTCCCGGTGCCGGCCGAGCAGGCCGTGCACACCCTCGAGGTACTGGACGCCGCCCGGATCAGCGCCGCCAAGAACCGGGTGGTCGACCTGCTGCACGACTGACCGGCCCGACGCACGGCCCTCGGGCGGTTCACGCGCAACTACCGGCCAGCAGCTCGGCGAGAGCCTGCTCGAGCAGGACGTCGCCGACGACGATCTCCTCCAGCGGCAGGCCCACAACCCCCGCCGCCTGCCGCGCCGCTCCCCGGAGGCGGGCGGTCGGGTGCTGGGCGAGCCAGACCACGCGCCGGTAGTGGCCGAAGTAGTCGTCGCGCAGCTCCGGGTGCCGGTCCAGGCCGAGCTCGACGACGACCGAGCGGTGAAACGAGGCCGCGAGGTAGTCGGTCAGCACGTACGTGCCGGGCTCGGCCTCCAGCAGCCCGCGCATCCGGGCGGCGCCGGCGAACAGCTCGTAGCAGTCCGACCCGTGCAGACGGTGCACGCCGAGTCGGCCGCACACGTCGTCCAGCGCCCCATACGTCCCGCAGTCCGCGTAGGCCACCGCCACCCGCGCATACCTGCGCCGCAGGCAGACGACCTCACCCGACACCGCACGAGCGATCCGCTCCGGCCGGTTGTGCAGCAACGGCGGCAGCGGGTGGACGTCGACGGGCCACTCTCGGCGGGCGGCGATGTCGGCGACGTGTCGCGCGATCGCGCCACAGGCCACGACGGCCACGGCCGTCCGGTGCTCAGACGGGGAACGCGAGCCGATCGACGAAGCGGTCGTTGAAGTCGGCGCGGTCGGAGAGTTCGACGTAGTGCACCTCCTCCACCAGCGCCTGCGCCGCGGCCCGCTCGCGCAGCGACAGCAGCGCCATCTTCGCGCCCTCACCCGCGACGTTGCCCGCGCTGACGATGCGCAGCAGCGCGACGTCGGGCACCAGGCCGATCCGGACCGCCGCGGCCGGGGCGAGGTAGCTGCCGAACGACCCCGCCAACAGCACCTGCGCGACATCCTCGCCAGTCAGCCCCTGTTCCTCGAGCAAAAGCGTCCACCCGGTGGCGATCGCCGCCTTCGCGAACTGCAGCTCCCGGATGTCGCGCTGGGACAGGTACAGCGAGTCCACCGGGTCGTCCCCGCGGAAGTGCAGCACGAAAACCCGCTCCTGCCCGACCTGCCGCAGCCGGTCCGCCAAGCCGGGCGGCACCCCCGCGGCGTCCGGCGTGACCAGCCGTCCCGAGGCGTCGACGAGCCCCGCCGCCACCATCGCCGCGACGGCGTCGACGAGACCGGACCCGGCCAGCCCGACCGGCGCGACGTCGCCGATGACCTGCAGCAGCACGTCCTCGTCGCTGATCTTCACGCCCTCGACCGCGCCCGGCGCCGCACGCATCCCACAGCGGATCGCCGCTCCCTCGAACGCCGGCCCGGCCGGCGCGGCCGTCGCGAACAACCGGTCACCGGCGGCGAGGAGGATCTCGCAATTCGTGCCGATGTCGATGAACAACCGGATCCGCCGGTCGCGGTCCATTCCTGACGCGAGCGCACCTGAGACGATGTCCCCGCCCACGTAGGCGCCCAGCGCCGGGAAGACGTACGCCCGAGCCCGCGGGTGCACCCGCACTCCGAGGTCGACGGCCGTCAGCGCGTCGAACGACCGCGACGCCATGATGAACGGGGCAACGCCCAGAGGTTCGGGATCCAGCCCCAGCGCGAGATGGGTCATCGTCGCGTTGCCGGCCAACGCGATCTCGTAGACCTCCCCGCGGTCCACCCCGCCGTCGGCGCACACCTCTCCCGCGAGCTGGTCCAGAGCGTCGTGGGCGAGCGCGGTGAGCCGGTCCAGCGCGTCGACGTCCATCATCGTTGCGCTGATCCGGGTGATCACGTCGGCGCCGAAGGGCTGCTGCGGGTTGAGCAGCGATGCCACGGCCACCGGGGTGCCGGTGGCGAGATCGAGCAGCGTCGCGACGACGGTCGTCGTCCCGAGGTCGAAGGCGATGCCGAACAACCGCCCGCTCGTGTCACCGGGCTCCACGTCGACCAACACGTCGTCGACCACCACGGCCGTGACCGTGCTGCCCACCGCCCCGGCGGCGTCGGCGTTGTCGGCGGCTCCGGCGCGCAGCGCCCGGGACAGGTCCCGAATAACCGGAAGATCCGCCCGCAGCTCCAGGTCCGGCAGGGCGTCGCGCAGCCGTTCCAGGTCGGTGCGCTGATCGGAGAGCGTCGGCTCGGGCAGCGTCACGCAGCGCTTCTGCACCGCCGGGCGCAGGATCACCTGGCGACCAACCCCCACGGTGGCCGCCTTCGGCCGGGTGACCAGCGGCGGCACCTCCACCCGCAGGTCCTGCTCCGCCCGGGCCCGACACGCCAGGCGCCAGCCATCACGCAGCTCGTCCGGCCCGAACGCCCGCGGATCCAGTCGCGACACCGCCACATCGCCCTCGACCACGCGCATCCGGCACTTGCGACACGTGCCATGCCCACCGCAGGTGGAGTCGACGGCGATGCCGTTCCAGCTCGCCGCGTCGAACAACGTCGCCCCGACGGGCACTCGCACCTCCTTCGGTCGGGCCCCATCCGGGTCGAAGCGGATGCGGACCCGGTCCGGCCCAGGAGGACCCGGCAAAGTCGGCTCCGGGAGCGCGGTCACGCGCTCACGCAGTCTTCTCTGCGGCAGCAGCGAGCGCGCGGGACCGCGCGATCCAGGCAGCACCCCAGTCGTCGTTGCCCAGCAGCAGATCCGCGGCCTTGACCGCCTCGACGATCTGCGGGCTGCGCACGTCCATGATCGCGCTGGTCAGGCCGCACTGCATCGCCATCGGCAGGAACGCGGCACCCAGCGCCGGACGCCCGGGCATGCCGAACGAGACGTTGGACGCGCCGAGGGTCATGTTCAGGCCGAGCTCGTCGTGGATCAGCTCGATCGTGCGCAGGGTCGTCTTCACCAGCGTGGTGTCCGCCCCCACGGGCATCGCCAGCGGGTCGATCACGATGTCCTCCTGCGCGATCCCGTACTCGCCGCACGCCACGTCGAGGATCTTGCGCGTGATCTCCAACCGGCGCTCCGGCTCGTCGGGGATCTCGTCCTCCTCGTTGGGCAGGGCGATCACGGCTGCCCCGTGCCGGGCCACGATCGGCAGGATCGCGTCGAGCCGCTCGCGCTCGCCGGTCACCGAGTTCACCAGCGCCTTGCCCTGGTAGGCCGCGAGCCCGGCCTCCAGCGCCTCGACGACGGAGGAGTCGATCACGAGGGGCAGGTCGCTGAGCTCCTGCACCATCGTGATCGCCCGGCCGAGCAGCTCGGCCTCGTCCGCGAGCGGGACGCCCATGTTGACGTCCAGCATCGTCGCCCCGCCCGCCAGCTGCTGCTCGACGTCCACGGCGATGCGCGAGAGGTCGCCGCGGCGCAGCTGCTCGGCGAAGATCTTGCGACCGGTGGGGTTGAGCCGCTCCCCGATGAGACAGAACGGCTGGTCGTCGCCGATGACGACCTCGCGGGTCGCGGAGCGAAGCACGGTATGCATCTCAGACTCCTACGGTGGCGCGGCGGGCGGCGAGCAGTTCCTTGGCCCTGCGAACGGCCGTCGCGGCGTCGGCGGCATACCCGTCGGCTCCCACGGCGTCGGCGTACTCCTGGGTGACCGGAGCGCCCCCGACCATGACGATCACCTGGTCGCGCAGGCCGGCCTTCTGCAGCGCGTTGATGTTCGCCTTGAACATCGGCATCGTCGTGGTGAGGAACGCGGAGAAGCCGACGATGTCCGGGCTGTGCTCGCGGATACCGGCGATCACCTTGTCCGGCCCCACCTGCACGCCCAGGTCGATCACGTGGAAGCCCGCGCCCTCCAGCATGATGTTCACCAGGTTCTTGCCGATGTCGTGGACGTCCCCCTTGACCGTGCTCATCAGAAACGTGCCCACGGTCTGCGCGCCGGTCTCGGCCAGCAGCGGACGCAAGATGTCCAGCGCCCCGCTCATCGCCTTACCCGCAACCAGCATCTCGGGCACGAAGAAGTCGCCCCGCTCGAAGCGGGCACCGACCTCCTCCAGCGAGGGGATCAACGCGTCGAACAACATCGACTCCGGCGTGAGACCGGAAGCGAGCCCTTCGTGGGTTAGCTCGAGCACGCGCGGCTTGTTGCCGATGAGGGTCTCGTCGTAGAGCCCGCGCAGAATCTCCGCTTGGTCGCTCATACCGAGGCTTCCTTTCGGGGGTGGTGGCCGAGCAGGGCGGAGAGCGTGCGCAGCTCGGCAATAAGAAGATCGCCGAGCTTGGTGATGCCGTAGTCGTTGATACGGTTCGTGGGCCCGGACACCGAGACGGCGGCGACGACCGTGCCATCAACGGCCCGCACGGGAGCGGCGACGGCGGTGAGGCCGAGTTCCAGCTCGTCCAGCGAGGCGGCCCAGCCCCGGCGGCGCACCTCGACGAGCGCGTGCTCGAACTGCGCGCGGTCGACCGGCGAGTGCGCGGTGCGCCGCTCCAGGTGTCCGGTAGGGAGCGGGAGCGCGCCGTAGGCGTAGAGCACCTTGCCCGAGGCCGTGCAGTGGGCGGCCACGTCGACACCCACCCAGTTCGTGGCCCCGATCAGGTAGCTGCCGTCGACCTGGTCGATCGAGACGAGCTGCCCGCCGCGCGGCACGGCGAGGTTCACGGTCTCCCGGGAGAGCTCGGACAGGTGCTCCATCGTCGGGCGAGCGAGTTCGGAGAGGTCGTGGAGCGCGCTCGGCCGTGCGGCGTGCAACGAGAAGAGCGCGCCCGGGCGGAACGCACCGGTGCGGTCGCGGTGCACCAGCCGGCTGCGCTCCAGGGCGTGCAGCAGCCGGGAGGTGGTGGACTTCGCCAGGCCGAGCTCGTTCACCAGCGAGCTGAAGGTGCGCGGGGCGCCGGACTCGACGATCACGCCGAGCAGGGCGCTGGCGCGTTCGACGGCCTGGCTGCCCGTCTGCGTCGCCATACGATCCGCCTCAAAGTTCTACATTATGGAACCCGTGTTCCGCTTATAGGAGTTACTGTGACGCCGGTCGCTGTGCCAGTCAAGAGCGAGTCCGTCTAAGAGCGGAGAACCTGATGTTCCGCAACACCATGCCGCGCTACGAGATCCTCTCCGAGGACGCCATGGCCACGCTCGACGGTGGCTGGCGCCGGCTGGTCTCGGAGATCGGCGTCGAGTTCGGCAACGCCCGCGCGTTGGAGCTGTTCCGTCAGGCGGGCCAGAAGGTCGACGACGACGGGGTGGTGCGCTTCGACCCGGACTTCGTGCTCGAGCAAGTCGCCAAGGCACCCCGGTCGTTCGACGTCCAGGCCCGCAACCCGGCGAACACCGTGCACATCGGCGACGATTCCATGGTCTTCGGGGCCGCCTACGGTGCGCCGTTCGTGCGCGAGGGCGATGTGCGCCGGGACGCGAAGATGGAGGACTTCCGCAACTTCACCCGCCTC
>JAQSWF010000317.1 GCA_029266775.1 Pseudonocardia sp. | reverse complement strand
GGGAGGCCCGGTTCGAACCCAAATCGTATGGGTTTCGGCCGGGTCGGAGCTGCCAGGACGCGATCGAGGCCCTGTTCAACACGATGAGCGGCAAGAACGCGAAGCGGTTGTGGGTGCTGGACGCGGACCTGTCCGCGGCGTTCGACCGAATCGACCACGACCACCTTCTGTCCACGCTCGGCTCGTTTCCCGGCAGGGATCTGATCCGCGCCTGGCTGAAGGCGGGCGTGTTCGAGAAGGGCAAGGGATTCGCCCCGACCGAGGAGGGAACTCGCCAGGGCGGGGTGATCAGCCCGTTGCTGCTGAACGCCATCCACGGGCTCGAGGAAGCCGCCGGCGTACGATATCGCAAAACCGGTCCGCAGGCCGGGATAACGATGCCGGGCGCCCCGGTGCTGGTGAGATACGCCGATGATTTCGCGGTGTGCTGTCAATCTCGGCAGCAGGCCGAACAGATCAAGGCGCGGTTGGCCGAGTGGCTGCAACCCCGGGGTCTTGCCATCAACGAGGACAAGACCCGGATCGTGCACCTGTCCGACGGGTTCGATTTCAACATCCGCCGCTACAAAGCCAAGCTGCTGATCAAACCGAGCACGGCGGCCATCTGTTGAGCGCCGCGCTCAGTGAGGATGTCCGCGTCACGGCGGCTGCGGGTGTCGGAGACGGTTGAAGGCCCCGCCCGGCGGTTGGGGCGGGGCCTTCGTGGTCGGGTTGACGACTTGTTGGTCACCGTGTCGTCATGATCGTGGCGGTCTATTCGGCGGTGACCTCGGCGACGGCGGCGCGGGCGGCGGATGCGTCGACGATGGTCTTGTTCGCCGCGTAGGTGGCGATGAGGGCTTGTAGGCCGAGGTTGTTGACCGCACGGGGCAGCCCGCGGCCGGTTTGGTGGATCAGTGCGGCGGCGTCGTCGGAGAACAGCTGGTCGCTGCGCCCGGCCAGTTTCAGGTGGTGGGACAGGTAGTCGCGGGTCTCGGGTTCGGTCATCCCGGGCAGGCCGTAGCGCAGCGCGATCCGCTGGTCCAGGGCGGCGAACGCGCCGAGCTTGATCCGCCGGCGCAGGGTGGGCTGGCCCAGCAGCAGCCCGGTGAAGGGGGCGACCGAATCCATCTCGCTGTTGGTGAGCAGCCGTAGCTCTTCGAGTTGGTCGGCGGAGAGCAGGTGGGCTTCGTCGACGGCGACGATGACGTTGCGGCCGCGTTCGTGTTTCTCTGCGGCGAGGTGGTCCATGGTTTGGGCGATCAGCGCGGCGGTGTGGAAGCGGGGGACTCCACCCAGGCCGCAGACGAGGGCGGCGTAGAGGCCGCGGGCCCCGACCGCGGGATTGGGCAGGTAGATGACGGTGTGGTGGGAGGCGTCGAGTTCGGCGAGCGCGGCGCGCAGCGCGACGGTCTTGCCGGCGCCGACCTCTCCGGTGATCACCCCGAGCGCGGTCTCGGCCACGCACCAGCGGATCCGGGCGACGGCTTCGGCGTGCCCGCCGTGGCGGTGCAGCATCGCGGGGGCCAGGTCGCGGCGGAACGGGGTTCGGGTGAACCCGAAGTAGGAGCTGAGCTTGTCCAGGCTCGGGGTCGGGGTCGGCGGGGTCGGGGTCGGCGCGGTCGGCGAGGGTGAGCAGGTCGGCGCTGTAGATCATCCCGTCACCGTCGGTGGCGGGTCGGTCGGAGCTGGTGCCCGCGGCCTGGCTGGCCACGGTCGGCTCGGCCGGCGGCGGGGGGTCGGCCGGCGGCGGGGGGTCGGCCAGTTGTGCGTAGTGCAGCCGTTCGCCCAGTGATCGGGTGTGGCGGTCCTCGACCAGGCGCAGGTAGTCGATGCCGGTGGGGGTCGGCGCGGGCGGGGGGTCGGTGACGGCTTTGCGGTGGACGTGGTGCCCGATCTGGTGTGGCACCGCCCGCCCGGCGGCTCGGCCGTGGTGGCGCACGTCGATGTCGGTCAGGTCGAACGGGTCGAACACCAGCTCCACCCGGGCCCCGGCCAGCGCCGGGTCGACCTCGTAGATGTTGCCGTGCAGCGAGACGGTGGCGGTCTTGGTGACGGTGCGCCACTGGGCCCAGCGGAACGCCTCGCGCAGCAGCTCGGCCGGGGTCGGCGCGGGTGGGCCGGGCGCGAGGAACC
The DNA here is from genome assembly GCA_029266775.1 of Pseudonocardia sp. Lineage (GTDB taxonomy): Bacteria > Actinomycetota > Actinomycetes > Mycobacteriales > Pseudonocardiaceae > Pseudonocardia. Next base: position 900 of record JAQSWF010000317.1, on the reverse strand, counting down.
GGGCCAGCGGCGCCATCTGGGTCTCGGAGTGCACCCGCGGGTGGTAGACCTGGGATACCCAGGCGGTGAACAGGGCGTTGAGCTCGGCCAGGCCGCCTACCACGGTGCCGGCCCCCTCGGCCCCTTCGCCCCCGCCGCCGCCAGCGCCACCGGTGATCTCGACCAGGAACTGGTTCCGGACGGTGCGGAAGAATCGCTCGATCTTGCCCCTGCCGGCGGGTTTCCCGGGTTGGGAGTGGGTGAGCTTGATCCCGAGTACCGCGCACGCCCGGCGCAGGCCGGCGTCGATGAACATCGATCCGTTGTCCACGTAGCACTGAGCCGGGCAGCCGCGGGCGGCGAGCCCGTCGCGCAGCGTCTCGCGCAGCGCGACGGCGTTTTCCGCATATCCCCAGCGGGCCGCCATCACCGCCCGGGAATGATCGTCGAGGAAGGCGATCAGGATCGCCTTGCGCCCGCCAATGTGCGGGCCGTGCAGCGCGTCACCGACCCAGCGGGCGTTCGGGCGGTCGGCCTCGAACCGGCCGAACACCGCCGGCGCCCCGCCATCGGGGCGGCGCCGGTTGAGGCCGAGCGCGGCGAAGTGGCGTTGCAGGGTCCGCGGCGAGGGCGCCCAGCCGGCGTGCGCGGCCAGCACGACCGCGACCTGCGCGGCGGTCCGCCCGGGCGCCTCGGTCTTGAGCGCGGCCGCCAGCTCCAGCACCTCGGTCGGGGTCTGCGCGGCCAGCCGGCGCGGTGCCGGGACCAGCGCGGCGAACCCCCCGGCCCGATACGCCCGGGTAGGCTCGGCCGAGCGGCGAGGCCAGCGGGGGTGCTGGTCCTTTCCGCTCGGCCTGCCCCCGAACCGGACGTGATGGCTTTCCCGATCATCCGGCTCTCCAGCGACCGTGCCGTGGCTAC
>JAQSWF010000212.1 GCA_029266775.1 Pseudonocardia sp. | reverse complement strand
TCGTCAGATGCCTTCTCTGCGGGGACGTGTTGGCCTCAGCAACCGGACATCGTTCCTGCTCGGAAGGCATCTGATCTTTCAGGCGCGCCGTAACCCACGAGGCTCAGCGGTGAATCCGGGCTAAGTCCCGCTCGTCTCGCCTGGGCGGGCTCCACACCGCGATATGTCTCCACGTCGTGGTCGAGGCCGCGCCGAGCGGCGTAGGCACCTGACGATCAGGCGGATCCGCGCAACCCGGACGGAGCGGGCACAGTGGAGGCATGCACCCCGGCGACGTGTTGGCCGAGCCGGCGCCCGAGCTGCCGCTGCGGCCACCCGCGCACCGGGTGAGCCCGCGCGCCAAGACGTTGTGGCGCCTGCGAGGGCTCGCCACGTTGATCGTCTTCCTCGTGCCCCAGCTCGGCATTCTGGTGCTGGCCGCCGGCCCGTTCCCGACCGTCACGGTGGTCCTGACGCTCCTGCTCGGCACCGCCTACCTGCTGGTCGTCCCCCCGTTGCTCTTCCGGATCACCCGCTGGGAAGTCACCGATCGCGCCGTCTACACCCTCACCGGCTGGGTCGTCCGCGAGTGGCGGATCGCACCGATCTCCCGCGTGCAGACCGTCGACACCGAGCGCGGACCGTTGCAGCAGCTGCTCCGGCTGGCCACCGTCACCGTCACGACCGCGTCGGCCCGCGGCGCGGTGCGCATCCACGGTCTCGACCAGCACGCGGCCGCCGAGCTCGCCCGCGTGCTGACCGAGACCACACATGCCACGCCCAGCGACGCCACGTGAGCACACCCGCCGTCCCGGATGGCGCACCCTGGCACCGGCTCGACGCCCGCATGCTCGTCGTCGGCCCGGTGAACAGCGTGGTGAAGCTCCTGCCCATCGCGCTGTTGCTGCTGCTCACCGGCCGCCGCGGCGACCCGACCCAGATCTGGATCACGGTGGGCCTCGTCGTCGCGCTGATCGTCGCGGGCGTCGTGCGGTGGCGGACCACGCGCTACCGGATCGGCGATGAGCGCGTCGAGCTGCGCACGGGGTGGCTACGCCGGCAGCGGCGGTCCGTACCGCGCGACCGCATCCGCACCGTCGACCTCACCGCGCCCCTGCTGCACCGCCTCTTCGGGTTGAGCGTGGTGCACGTGAGCTCGGCCGTCGGGGGCGGGGCGGGCGACAGTTCGGCACGGCTGGACCTGGACGCCGTGAGCAAGGCCGAGGCCGAACGGCTGCGTCGCGTGCTGCTCGATCGGGCCCCGAGCAACGGTGTCGCCACAGAGCGACCGGCCCCGCCTGCGCCGACCGAGCTCGCCCGGCTCGACTGGTCGTGGCTGCGGTTCGCCCCGCTGACGGTGTCGTCGCTCGCGGGCATCGGCGCCCTCGCCGCCGCCGCCTTCAACCTCGCCTTCGAGCTGCGCATCGACCCCCGCGACATCGGGGTCGTCGCCGACGCGCGCCGCCGGTTCGTCGAGGCACCGCTCTGGCTCGGGGTCGGGGTGGTCGGACTGATCCTGCTCGCGATCGCGGTCGCCGGCTCCCTGGTGCTGTTCGCCGAGCGGTGGTACGGCTACCGGCTGACCCGCGAGCCCGACGGGTCGCTACGGGTGCGGAGGGGGCTGCTCACCCGCCGTTCGCTCTCGGTGTCCGCCGAGCGGCTCCGGGGCGCGGAGGTGACCGAGCCGTTGCTCCTGCGCGCGGGCCACGGAGCGCAGGCCCGGGCCCTCTCGACCGGCCTGGGCGAGGGTGGCAGCGGTGCCCTGCAACCGCCCGTGTCGCGTGACGAGGCCCATCGGGTGGCAGCCGTCGCGCTCCGCACCCAGCCGTCCGAGGTCACCCGCGCTGCACTGCGGCCGCACCCGCGGGCCGCTATGCGGCGACGGCTCGTCCGGGCTGTGGCACCGACCGCGGCGATCGCGGCGCTCGGATGGCTCGTCGACCCGCGAGTGACGATCGCCGCGCTGGTCCTGCTGCCGGCGGCCGTGCTGCTGGCCGTCGACCGCTTCCGCGGCCTCGGCCACACGGTCACCGAGCGCCATGTCGTGACGCGCACCGGTGGCCTACGCCGCCGCACGGTCGCGCTGCAGTGCGACGGAGTGATCGGCTGGACCTTCCGGCAGAGCGTCTTTCAGCGCCGGGCGGGCGTCGTCACCGCAGAAGTCGTGACCGCGGCCGGCCGCGGCGGCTACCCGGTGCTCGACGCGGACACCACCGAAGCCGTCACGTTCGCCGACGACGCGACCCCTCGCCTGCTCACGCCGTTCCGCACCGACGTGCATCGCACCGCGCAGTACAGCAGCACCTGACGGCGCCGTCGGAGATCAGCGGCGCCGGCGGCTGCTGCTCCGCGAGCGGGTGCGCGTCCCGAACATCCCTCGCGTGATCTCGCGCCCCAGCGTGGATGCAGCCGCGACCATGAATGATCGGACAACCGGCGAGCCGAACGCCCTCTCCAGGAAGCCGGGCTCATCGGGTGGCGCCTCGGGCAGGGGCATCGGCGGCGCTGGCGGCAGGTCGGGCGCCGGGGCCGGTTCTGCGGCGATCCGCACGGTGAGGCGCTCGTAGGCCGACTCCCGATTCACAGTGGTGCCGTAGCGGGCGTAGAGGGGCGACGCGTGCGCCGCCGCGGTCACTGCGTCCGTTCCGATGGCATCCATTATCGAGCGCGGCGCACGAATCATCGTCCACGCCACCGGCGTCGGCGCACCGCGCTCGGAGAGCACGGTGACGATCGCCTCGCCGGTGCCCAGCGACGTCAGCGCCTCCTCGATGTCGTAGTGCTCGGTGTTCGGGTAGGTGTTCACCGTCTTCGCCAGCGCGGCCTGGTCCTCAGGCGTGAAGGCCCGCAGGGCATGCTGCACCCGTGCACCGAGCTGGCTCAGAACCGCGTTCGGGATGTCGGTGGGCAGCTGGGTGCAGAAGAAGACGCCGACGCCCTTCGACCGGATCAGCTTGACGGTCTGCTCGATGCGTTCCCGGAACGCCTTGGACGCACCCGTGAACAGCAGGTGCGCCTCGTCGAAGAAGAACACGAGCTTGGGCTTGTCGAGGTCACCGGCTTCCGGCAGCTCCTCGAACAGCTCGGCGAGCAGCCACATGAGGAACGTCGAGAACAGCCTCGGGTTGCCGGCCTGGTCGGCGAGCTCGAGCAACGTGACGACGCCCTTGCCGCCGATCACGCGCATCAGGTCGTCGGGGTCGAACTCGGGCTCGCCGAAGAAGTCGTCGCCACCGGCGGCCTCGAGGTTGACCAGCGCCCGCAGGATGACCCCGGCCGTTGCCGGCGAGACCCGCCGATGCCCTTGAGGTCCGCCTTGCCCTCGTCGCTGGTCAGGTGCTGGATGACCGCGCGTAGGTCCTTGGTGTCGAGCAGCGGCAGGCTGCGCTGGTCCGCCCAGTGGAAGATCAGCCCGAGCGTCGACTCCTGCGTGTCGTTCAGATCGAGGACCTTGCTCAGCAGGATCGGCCCGAACTGGGTCAGCGTCGCCCGGATCGGCACCGCCGAGCTGCTGCCGCCCAGGCTCAGGAACTCGACCGGGTACGCCGTGGGCGTCCAGTCGTCGCCCGTGTCCCGCACCCGCGCGGTGATCCGGTCGTTGGTCTCCCCCGGCCGGGCCATCCCGGACAGATCGCCCTTGACGTCGGCGAGCAGCACCGGCACCCCGGCGTCCGACAGCTGCCCGGCGATCGCCTGCAACGTCTTGGTCTTGCCGGTTCCGGTCGCCCCGGCGACGAGGCCGTGCCGGTTGAGGGTCGCCAACGGGATCCGCACTCGCGCCGTCGAGTCCACCCGCCCGTCGACGACGATCGTGCCCAGCTCCAGCGCACCACCTTCCACCGCGTAGCCAGCGGCGATGTGCTGGGCCGCCTCCCCCCCGGCGATCACGCCCGTGTCGTCAGCCACAGCGCCGGAGCGTAGCGAATAGGCTGGCCGAGTGAACGACCGTTTGGTGTGGATCGACTGCGAGATGACCGGCCTCGATTTGCACCGCGACGCCCTCATCGAGATCGCCGCGCTGGTGACCGACGGCGATCTTCGCGTCCTCGGCGAGGGCGTCGACCTCGTGATCCACGCCGACGACGACCTGCTCGCCGGCATGCCCGACGTCGTCCGCGACATGCACGCCCGCTCCGGCCTGACGGAGGAGGTCCGGCGCTCGACCCTCACCCTGCGCGAGGCCGAGGAGCAGGTGCTCGCCTACGTCCGCGCGCACGTCCCGGACCCGCGCACCACTCCGCTTGCCGGCAACTCGATCGCCACGGACCACGGGTTCATCGCCCGCGACATGCCCGAGCTCGACGCCCACCTGCACTACCGCATGGTCGATGTCAGCTCGATCAAGGAACTGTGCCGGCGCTGGTACCCGCGGGTGTTCTACGCCAAGCCGGAGAAGGGCATGACGCACCGAGCGCTGGCCGACATCCGCGAGTCGATCCGCGAGCTCGACTACTACCGCCGCACCCTGTTCGTCCCCGCGCCGGGCCCGACCAGCGAGCAAGCCGAGGCGGTCGCCGCATCCCTGACGCCTCGCACCCCGGTCGGGGACGGCGGGTCGGCGCGGTAGTCTGGTTTCGCGTCGCCGGCTACGGTCGGCGACTCTATGGTGGGTGTAGCTCAGCTGGTAGAGCACCTGGTTGTGGTCCAGGAAGTCGCGGGTTCGAGTCCCGTCACTCACCCGGCTTGCCCCACGGCCCGGAGCGACCCGGACGCTGGTAGCGTTCATGGCGCGCCGAGCGGTCGGGCGCAGGCGGGCGCCGCTAGCTCAATTGGCAGAGCAGCTGACTCTTAATCAGCGGGTTGGGGGTTCGATTCCCTCGCGGCGCACCCCCCTTGACCTGGGGATACTCCCCTTCCTCAGTCAGACTCTTCCCCACCGATTTCGAGGGGTTGGTCACCGGTTGGTCACCACGGTTTCTCGGGACCAGGGCGGCGGCTCGTTCGGCCGCCTCTCGGCCGACACCCTCTAAGAGATGCGAGTAGGTGTCGCTCGTGATGCTGATCGAGCTGTGGCCGAGCCGCTTGGAGACGAGAGCGAGGTCCACACCGGCCGCCAGCATGAGCGACGCCACGCCGTGTCGGAGGTCGTGCAGTCGGATCGGCCGCAGCCCCGCCGCGACGGCGAGCTCGTGGAACCGCTTGGTGACATGATCGAGGGGCAGCGGGCTGCCATTCTCGCGGGCGAACACCAGGCCGTGGTCTGTGTAGGCGCTTCCCCACTCGAGCCGCTCCGCGTCCTGGGTGAGCTTGTGGGCAAGCAGCACGCCGATGGTCCCGCCGTCGAGCTCCACAGCGCGCGACTCGCCGGCCTTCGTTTTCGGCGGGCCGATCATGAGCCCCTTGTGCGCCTCTCCGCAGCAGGTGCACTTCGGCATCTGCTCGTCGACGGTGACCTGCACGAGTTGCTGTCGGACGACGACGACACCGCGCGCGAGATCGACGTCGGACCAACGCAGCCCGCAGGCCTCGCCGCGGCGCAGCCCGGTCGCGGCGATCAGCTCGAACAGCGGGGCCAGGCGGTTGCCGCCGATCGAGTCGAGGAACCGGCCTAGCTCAGCCGGCTCCCAGGGGCGCACCTTCGGGCGTGCCGCGG
>JAQSWF010000017.1 GCA_029266775.1 Pseudonocardia sp. | reverse complement strand
CGCCAGCAGCACCACCTGGCTGCCGCGCGCCATCATCAGCGTGCCGGCGGTCTCGTCGCGCGCGGCGTGGGATCGACGTACCAGGGGTTGTCCAGGACCTGGCCCGACAGCAACACCTTCGGGTGCGTCCGCAGGAGCCCCATCAGCAGCTGGGCGTCGGTGAAGCGCTCCAGGTCGTACAGGCACAGGAGGACGGCCTGGGGGTGCTTGGGGAGGAAGCGGTTGAGCTGGGCCTCGTAGCCGACCAACAGCTCGACGCCGGGCACGTCGCGCAGCGCCCACGTCATCTCGCCCGACGCCCGGATGTAGGGGTACTCCTCCTCGTCCGGCGCCGCGTGGAAGCCCTGCTCCCAGAACTCGATCATCCGCTCGACCTCGAAGCACCCGCCGGGAAGGTAGGCGTGGTCGGTGTCCAGCAGCTCGAGCTGTCCGGTGCGCAAGCAGCTCTCGATGTCCAGCTCCACCGACAGCGGGCCCACCAGCGGTTCGGTGTTCGGATCGTCCATCACGCAGATGCACTTGTCGCCGGAGAGGATCCCCTCGCGGAGGAACGGCACCAGGACGTCGTCCCGCTGCCGGCTCCCGCGGTAGAACGCGCAGGTGTGATCACCCGGCGTGAGGTTCACGCCCGGCATCCCCATCGAGACCGGGTCAGCGGCCATAGCGTGCGAAGTGTCGCGCGAAGAGCGTCTCCGCGTCCATGGTGCGCGGCGGGATCGGCCGGGCCACCCGCGTCAGGTTGACGAAGTGCCGGGCGTCGATGTTCTCGGTGGTGATCGTGCCTCCCCAGGTGCCGCAGCCGAGCGAGAGCGTGAACGGCAGGCCGCAGCGCGGGCTTCCGGCGCCCTCGTTGAGGTTGAGGTTCACCAGCACGCGGGCGGTGCGGGTGCCGTCCGCCAGCGCGTCGACATGCTCGTCGGAGCGCGTGTGGATGCCGCAGGTGTGGCCGAGGCCCTGGTACCCGGTGATCGCGTTGACCTGCTCGACCGCAGCCTCGATCCCTCCCTCGTAGCGGTACAGCGCGAGCACCACCGACAGCTTCTCTCCGCTGAAGGGGTGGTCGGGGCCGACGCCGTCCTCGGCGACCACCAGGAACGTGGTGCCGTCGGGCACGCCGAAGCCGGCCAGCTCGGCGATCCGCGTCGCCGGCTTGGCGATCACCTCGATGCTCGGGATGTGGCCGCCGTCGGGCCACATGGCGGCGCGGAGCTGCTCCTTCTCCGCTGCGCTGCACAGGTGCCCGCCGCGATCCCTGAGCAGGCCGAGCAGCTCGTCGTAGACGTCCGCGTGGGCGACGACGGCGTTGTCCGCCAGGCAGCTGGTGGCATGATCGAACGTCTTGGCGATGGCGATGGCATCCGCCGCGTCGGTGAGGTCGGCCGTCTCGTCGACGACGTGCACGCAGTTGCCGACGCCGACGCCGAACGCCGGCGTGCCGGAGCTGTACGCCGCCTTGACCATGCCGGCACCGCCGGTCGCGACGATGAGGTCGGCCTGGCGCATCAGCTCCTGCGTATGTGCGATCTTCGCCTCGGGCAGCGACTGCACGAGATCGGCGGGCGCCCCGACCTGCTCGCACGCCTCGCGCATGTACGCGACGACGGTGTCGGTCGTGTGCTTGCTGCGCGGGTGTGCGGCGAACACCACGGCGTTGCGCCCGGCCAGGGCGCACAGGGCCTTCGTCGGCGGGGTCGCATCGGGGCCCGTGGTGGGGATCAGGCCGGCGACGACGCCCACCGGCTTGGCAATCGTCACGGTACCGCGCTCGGGGTCGGTGTCGACCACCCCGACGGTTGGCGTCGCGCGCAGGTCGCTCAACACGCCCAGGACACGACGCTGGATCTTCGTGACCTTGTCCGCGTAGTTGCCGAAGCCGGCCTCGTCCACGGCCATCCGGGCCAGCTCCTCGGCCCGGTCCTTGCGGGCGACGGCGTAGGCCACCGCCGTCGTCAGGTCCTCGACCTGCTCGGCCGTCCAGCGGTCGATCGCGGCCTGCGCCACGCGGGCCCGGGCGATCACATCGGCAACGTCCACGGCGCCTCCTCTGTGAGGTTTCCGCCGCACGGCCGGTGCGGGCGACGTGCACGCTACGGCGAACCGGCGGCGGAATCGTCGTGCGCCGCGGACGAGAGGTCGTCCGATCCTCGTCCCGGCAAGCCATGCCCTGGCTCGCCCAATTGGATCTTCCAATCCACGGCCACAGCCCCGTCGACCGTCGCGAGCACGGGGTTGAGGTCCAGCCCCGCGACCTCCGGCTGCGCCGCGAGCAGGTCTCCGACGGCGACGACGATCCGGGCCAGCGCGGTGCGGTCGACCGGCGGACGGGCGCGGCTGCCGGCGAGCACCCGGTGTCCGCGCAGCGTGCGCAGCAGGTCGCCGGCCTCGTCGCAGGACAGGGGGGCGAGTGCGAACGCGACGTCGGCGAGCGCCTCGACCCAGACGCCGCCCAGCCCGACCATCACCATCGGCCCGAACGACGGGTCGCGGAACCCGCCGACGGCCACCTCGGTTCCCTCCAGCTGGGGCTGCACCAGCACCGCGTCGGCAGTGCCGAGCAGCTCGGCGGCGGCCCCGTGGACAGCCGCGGCGTCCGCGAGCCCCAGCCGCACGCCGTCCCGCTCGGTACGGTGCTCCGCTGAGGCGATCTTGACAACTGCCGGGAAGCGGTGCGCAGCCGCGGCGGCGGCATCCGCGGTGCGGCACAGGGCGGCCGGGGCGGTCGCCACCCCGAACTCCGCCAGCAGTGCGGCGACGCCGACCGGATCACCGACAGCGGGCACCGGACCGGTGCGCCGGACGGGCCCGGGCGCGGGCGGGCACACCCGCTGCCGCGCCACGGCGTAGCGCCGAGCGAGGCCCACCGCCCGCGCCACGCGGGACGGCCCGTCGAACACCGGCAGCCTGGCCTCGGCGAGCAGGTCGGCGAGCGGGCGGGCCCGGCGCGGCGCCACCCAGCAGACGTACACCGGCACAGGGACCGCGTCGGCCCGCAGCGCCCACACGACGTCGCGCAGGCCCGTGCGGGCGGCCTCGTCCATCGCCGCGCGCTGGACGAGCACGGGCACGACGGCGTCGACCTCGCCGGAGCGCGCGAGGACGTCCACCAGCGCCGGATACAGCTCGCCGAAACGCGACCACACCGGCGTCATGTCGACGGGATTCGCCGAGCTGGCGTAGGCCGGGAGCCTCTGCCGGATCCGCTCCTGCAGCGCCGGGGACAGCGCGGGCACGGTGAGGCCGTCGTCGGCGAGCAGGTCGGCCAGCTCGACGCCCGTACCGCCGGAGTTCGTGACGATCCCGACCCGGTCGCCGGCGACGAGCGGCTGCCCGTCCAATGCCCGCGCCGCGTCGAGCAGCTCCTGACCCGAGCGCACCTCGACGATCCCTGCCTGCCGGAACGCTCCCCGCCACAGCGCCTCGGACGTCGCCAGCGCCGCCGTGTGCGACGCCGCGGCGCGTGCACCGGCGGCGGATCGCCCGGTCTTGGCCACGATCACCGGCTTGTGCGGCGTCGCTCGACGGGCGTGCTCGACGAAGGCTCGCCCGTCCCGCACCGACTCGAGCAGGAAGCACAGCGTCCGCGACGCCGGGTCGTCGACGAGCGCGGCGAGCAGCTCGGCGGGGGTGACGTCCGCGGTGTTCCCCGAGGCGCAGACCTTCGCGAAGCGGGCCCGGTCGTCGTTCGCCAGGTCGTAGATCGCCATCCCGTAGGCGCCGGACTGGCTGACGAACGAGATCCCTCCCCCACCGCTGGGCAGGCCGGCGGCGATCGAGGCGTTGAGCGGCAGGTCGCAGTTCTGCAACCCGAAGCAGTTGGGGCCGACGACGCGCACCGGACCGCGGCGGGCCGCGCGAAGAAGCTCAGCCTGCAGCGCCGCACCCTCCGGCCCGGTCTCGGCGAACCCGCCGGACAGCACCACCATCGCCGCGACCCCGGCGGCCGCCGCGTCGGCGGCGACCTCAGGCACGGCGCGCGCCGGCACCGCGACCACGGCCAGGTCGACCGGCCCGGGCACATTGCGCAGGGACTCCCCGGCCCGCACCGCGACCAGCTCGCCCGGGTAGTCGGCGAGGTTGCGGGCCAGTAGGGCGCCGACGGTGCCGTTCCGGTCGCTGGCGCCGACGAGCGCGATCCGCCGGGGGGCGAACAGCGCGTCGAGCAGCCTCACGGGAAGGTGCGCCGCAGCTCGTCGGGTCCGAACTCGCTCCGGCGCACGCCGAGGGGATCGACCGCGCGCACCGCCTCCAGCTCGGCCGCGGTCGGCGGCGGGAGGAGGCCGTCGACCAGCTCGACGCGCAGCTCGAAGCCGGTGGCCGCGTCGACGTCGGCGAGGGTCACGTCCGGGAACAGCACCCGCAGCCGGGCGTGTCCGTCGACGAAGTCGAAGAGGCCCAGCTCGGTGACGAGCCACTCCGGCCCCCGGCCCGGGTAGCCCAGCTCGGCGCGGTCGCCTTCCGGGGTGCGGTGACCGATGTCGGTGAGGAAGTCGACGTGCCGGACGAGCGTCCGCCCCGAGCGGTGCCGCGTCGTCCACACCGTCAGCGCGCCGATGGTCGCCGAGATGTTGCAGCCGCCACCCCCACCCCCCAACTTGATCTTCGGGTGCGGCAGCCCGCCGATTGCCGTGACGTTGGTGTTGCCGTATCCGTCGATCTGCCCACCGGAGAGGAACATGCGGTCGATCGCACCGCGGCACGCCGCGTCGAAGAACTCCTCGAACCGCATCCGGTAGGTGGCATCGCGGTGCAGGGCCAGGTCGTTGCTGGTGGGCGGGACGAACACGGGCACCGGGTCGACGGCGTAGGTGGCTCCCTCGACCAGCAGCGAGCCGGGCGCGTGCGTCCGCTTCGCGACGTGCATGGCGACTTGCGCGCAGGGGCTCGCGAACCCGTGGAAGACGACCTCGCCATCGCCGATGGTGCGCGCGAGCGCGACGACGAACCACTCGTCGAGCGTCCAACTCATCGGAAGAGCTCCTGCCATGCCGTGTCGCACGTCGACCACGACGTGAGGCGGGCGACGTCGATCTCCGCTCGGTAGGCGTCCTCGCCCGCGTGCACGTACCGGTCCAGGTAGCTCGCGAGTTGGCTGCCGCCCGCCGCCGCAGCCGCGATGTACCCGGCCAGATGCGGGCGGTCGTACGCGTAGCCCGGGTAGCAGGACGCCGGGTGCGCGCCGAACGGCGCCTCCACCACCGCCGCGACCGTGTGTCCCGGGATGGTGACGCCGGCCGCGACGACCTCCGACGTCGGCACCAGGCGGTCGACGGTCGTGACGACCATCCGGGACGCGTGCGCGAACCGCTCGTCGAGCACGTAGGGCTGGTCCAGGTGCAGGTTGCCGGCCGCGTCGCCGATCGGTGCGTGCAGCAGCGCCACATCCGGGGCGAGCGGGGGCACGGCCACCAGCTCGTCGCCGGTGAAGGGGCACCGCACCCGCCGGTACTCCGGGTGCAGCGCCTCCATGTCGGTGCCCTTGACGCCGCGCACGGGCAGGAACGACAGGCCCATCTCCGCGGCGCGCAGCTGCGTCAGCACGGTGACGCAGCAGCTCTCCCGCACCGCGACGGCGCCGGTCTCGGCAGCGCGCCGGTAGGCCGGCGCCAGGCCGAGGTCCTGCTCGAAGCCGACGTAGCTCTCCTCGCACACCCCGACGGCGCCGGCCGCGATCAGCAGGTCGACGTCGATCGAGTGGGCCGAGCCGACCACGTGCAGCTCGTTGCGGTCCGCCCGGACGAGCGCCCGGACCAGCGCCATCGGCAGGCGCGCGCACAGGCCGCCACCGAGCGCGACGGTGGCACCGGAGGGAACGAGCGCGGCGGCCTCGTCGAGCGTCGCCCGCTTGTCGGTGCCGAGGTGGAAGCCCGTCATTGGGCCGTCATCCCGCCGTCGGGGGTGATCACGGCGCCGGTCATGAACGCCGCCTCGTCGCTCACCAGGAACAGTGCCACATTCGCGATGTCCTCCGGGCTGCCGAGCCGGCCGAGCGGGTACTTGACGAGCGTCCGGGCCAGCCCGAGCTCGAGGTCGCCCTCGCCGCGGGCCCGCAGCATCGGTTCCATCAGCGGCGTGTAGACGGTGCCGGGACAGATGACGTTGACCCTGATCCGGCGGGGAGCCAGGTCGACGGCCATGGAGCGGGTGAGCGCGACGATTGCGCCCTTGGCCGCGCAGTAGGCCGCGAAGCTCGGGATGCCGACCAACGCCGCGACCGAGCCCTGGTTGACGATCGTCCCGCCGTCGCTCATGTGCCGCAGCGCGGCCCGTGAACACAGGAAGGTGCCCGTCACGTTGACTGCGAAGCAGCGATGCCAGTCGTCCTCGTCCGCCACCGCCACCGAGCCCCGGGAGCCGACCCCGGCATTGTTGTAGAGCACGTGCAGGCCGCCGTGCGCCGCGACGAAGTCGCCCAGGGCCGCCTCGACCTCCTCCGCGCGCGCGACGTCGGCGACCAGCGCCTGGGCGGCACCGCCCTCCTTGTCGATCAACGTCACGGTGCCGGACGCGGCGTCGGTCGAGACGTCGAGCACCCCGACCGTTGCACCTTCGGCAGCGAAGAGCAGGGCGGTGGCCTGTCCGATGCCCGAGCCGGCGCCGGTGACCACGGCGAGCTTGCCCGCCAACCGCTCACCCGTCGGCATCGCTACGCCACCGCCTCCCGGGTCCGCGCGGCCGCCTGTGCGACCATCAGCAACGGGTCCTGCACGGGCGCGAACGGCGGCGCGTACGACAGGTCGAGCGCGCCGAGATCGGCGACCGTCAGCCGCGCGTGCAGCGCCGCCGCCACCACGTCGACCCGCTTCGCCGCGCCCTCGCGCCCCACGAGCTGGGCGCCGAGCACCCGACCGGTCCGTTCGTGGACCAGCCGCACCGACAGCGGCGCGGACCCCGGGTAGTACTTGGCCCGCGACCGGTGGACGACGTCGGTCGCGACGGCGTCGATCCCGGCGGCCTCCGCCTCGGCCAGTGTCAGCCCGGTGCGCGCGACCTCCAGGTCGAACACCTTGACCACCGCGGTCCCGACCACGCCCGGGAAGCTCGCCGTGCCGCCCGCGGCCACGGTGCCCGCGACCCGGCCGGTCCGGTTGGCGGCCGGGCCCAGTGGCACGTACGCCGGCCGCCCCAGGACCCGGTGGTAGGGCGCGATGCAGTCGCCCGCCGCCCAGATCCGGGGCAGGCTCGTGCGCATCTCGTCGTCGACGAGCAGGGCACCGGCCGGGCCGGTGTACGCGCCGGCGGCCGCCGCGACGGTCGTCGCCGGCCGCACGCCGGTGGCGAGCACGACGACGTCCGGCTGCTCGTCGAGCGCTCTCCCCCATTCCGCAGAGTCGAGCCCGGTGGACAGGCGCAGGTCGACGTGCTCGCGCACGTGCGCCTCGACCGTGGCGGCCACCTCCTCGTCCAGCGAGGTGAGCACGCGGTCCAGGCGTTCCACGACGGTCACGGCGCAGCCGCGCGCCGCGAGCGCCTCGGCCATCTCCAGCCCGATGTAGCCAGCGCCGACGGCGAGGGCACGGCCGACCCGGCCCGCGTCGAGCAGGGTGCGCAACGTGATCGCGTCCTCGAGCGTGCGGATGGTGAACACGCGGTCGCGCGGCACCCCGGAGAGCGCCACCGCGCCGGGGACCCCGCCGGCTGCGACGACGAGCGCGTCGTATCCGAGGGTGCGGTGCCGCCCGGCCTGGCGGTAGGAGACGCGGCCGCGGTCCGGGTCGAGGGCGGTCACCTCGGCGTGCATGCGGAGGTCGAGCCGGCGGCGTTCGGCGAAGTAGGCCGCCGGATGAGCGACCAGCTCGTCCGCCCGCTCCACGAGCCCCGCGAGGTAGTACGGGATCCCGCACAGGCCGTAGGCGACGTACCCGGTCGCCTCCAGCACGACGATCTCCAGCGTCGGGTCGACCCGGCGTGCGGCCGACGCGGCGGACATGCCCGCGGCGCCGCCGCCCACGACCACCAGCCTGCGCACCGTCGACACGCTCGACACCGTCAGCCGCAGCAGAGATCCGGTGACCCGCCCGCCCACGGGTGGCCGTCCGTGTGGCGGTGGACGGGTACTGCCCGGCGGCTCCCGCACGCCGAGCAGACCCAGACCTCCGGCTCCTTCGTGCCGTCCATCACCAGCGACCGGAACGTGTGCCCGCATTCCGGGCACCGCAGGTCCAGCACCGGCATCGCGTTAGGCCCCGAGACGCTTGCGCACCAGCTCGGTGCCCTCGACGAGCGCGTGCAGCTTCATCTGTGCGATGTAGCGCTGGATCATGATCAAGCCACAGTCGGTGGTCACGCCCAGGCGCTCCGCCGGGATGTACTCGAGCAGCCGCTCGATGCGGTCGGCAACCTGCTCGGCGGTCTCGGTGATCGTCGACTTGACGTCGATCACGCCCGCCCAGAACGTCACGTTGTCCGGCAGCGGATGATTCTTCATGACGTCCAGTCCGGATGCGTCGTCCGACCGCCGCCCGCAGTTCTCCAGGTTGAGCACGCTGATGTCGGCTTCGTAGGACTTCGGCACGACCGAGGCCGTCGCGGAGGGCTCTGGCCCCTTGCGCTGGGTGAGGTCGAAGATCTCGCCGGCTGCGGCGGTGTCATCCGGCATGTAGGCAGGTGTGCCGCCCCAGTTGCCCCAGCAGACGTGCACGATGACCTGTGCATTTTGTACGCCCTGCACGGCGCGGTTGAACGCCTCGATCGCCCAGTCTTCGTAGAAGTAGGGCCAGGTGAACTCGTCGAGCTGGATGAAGTCGACGCCCATGGCGTCGACCTCGAGGATGTCCTCGTTGAGCGCAGCGGCAATGGCCATCGCGCGGTCGCGGCTGTTGTCGTAGTGGAGGTCGTTCGTCGTCTGCGCGAGCACCTGCGGGCCCGTGTACTGGATCTTGGTAGGCCGGTCGGTGAGCCGCTTCAACGCGCGGGCCTGCTCGACCATGATCGGACCACGCCGCTTGATCTCCTGCTTCGCGGTGCCCGCGTGCAGGCGAGAGTAGATCGGGAAGCCCAGGTAGCCGCCGTGGATGTCGTAGCCGAGGCGGCGGTGGTAGTAGTAGACGGCCTGCTCGGAGTAGCAGTCGCCCTGGACCCGGCCGTCGGTGACGATGTCGAGCCCGGCTCGCTCCTGGTCGGCGACGAGACTGCCGATAGCGTCCTCGAACGCCTCCTCGGTGAACGAGTCCGGCGGGTACTGCTCGCCCGTCCAGTTCCGCACCGGCCCCGCGTCCCACCAGCGGGGGTTCGGGTAGTTCCCGACCATCGAGGTGGGGATGACGATCTCCCGGTCGCCGACACGCATGCGCTTCCTCCCTCGATCCGCCGCGGCTCGCGCCGCGTCACCGTGTGGGCCAGGCCACAGACGGGCCCCGACGCTAGTCCCTGGGGCGTTGCAGCCCGGATTTGTTGGCCAGCCGGGACAGCGGTCCTGTCCCCGCTGGCCAACCCGGCTCGCCAGGCCGAGCCAAAACGGCGTCAGCGACGTAGACCTGACGCGAGCGAGGACGCCGGCGCGCAAAGGAGCGACGTGTGGGACAGATCGGGCCAGGGTTCCTGAACCTGCCCTACCGGTCGCCCAAGCCACGATCGGACGGCCTCACCCACGTGCTGGACAAGGGGTTGTCGCTGGTCGGGCTGGAGTCGTTGATCCAGACCGCCCGGGAGTCGATCGACATCGTCAAGCTGGGTTGGGGCACGGCATACGTCTCGGACGGGGTGAAGGCGAAGGTCGCCCTCTGCCGGTCTGCCGACATCCACCTCTGTCCCGGCGGGACGCTGCTGGAGATCTGTGACCGGCAGGACCGGATCGACGACTACGTGCGGTGGCTGGAGCGCCTGGGCGTCACGCACGTCGAGGTGTCCAACGGCGCGCTCGGGATGACCATCGCGCACAAGCGCGAGCTGATCCACCGGCTGGCGCAGGAGTTCGTCGTGCTCTCCGAGTGCGGCTCGAAGAACCCGGCGGTCGACGTCATCGCCGCCTCGTGGGTGGCGGAGATGCGCGGCGATCTTGACGCCGGGGCGTCGCTGCTCATCGCCGAGGCTCGCGAGAGTGGGACGGTCGGGCTCTACAGACCCGACGGACGGGTGCGCGCCGAGCTGGTCGATGCGCTCGTCGCGGACCTGCCCCCCGACCGGATCATCTTCGAGGCCCCCCGCAAGGACCAGCAGGCCTGGTTCGTCCGCCGGCTCGGGCCGTCGGCGAGCCTCGGCAACATCCCGGCCGACGAGGTCATCGCCCTGGAGACGCTGCGGCTCGGCCTGCGGTCGGACACGCTGGACCTGCTGCCCGACTCCGATGGCCCTGGCCGGCCGAGCGAGGCCTTCCCCATCCACCCCGTCCACCCGCTGATCCACTAGTCATCTCACAAGCGTTAGGCGGTACCGGATGCGGGTGGGCAACCACGACGTCCTGCTGCCGACGACCATGGTCGGCAGCTGGCCGCGTCCCCTGTGGTTGCGGGGCGGGGTGCTGCGCGAGTCGGCGTACGAGGTCGACTACCTGGACATGTACCAGCGCACCCTCTACGAGGACGCGGTGCGGCTGTGCGTGAAGGACCAGGATCTCGCGGGCCTGGACATCGTCACCGACGGCAACCAGTACTTCCAGGGTGAGACCCCGTACGACAAGGTCCAGATGTTGCTGGTGCCGCTGCGGCTCCACGGCTTCCGCGGCTACGGGCCCCCGGGACGGGTGCCGGGCATGGAGCAGTACTTCCGGCCGGTGGTGTACGACAAGGTCCACTGGGTGCGGCCGGTGCTCGCGCCGGTGCTGGACGCCGTCAGGCTGGCCACCGACAAGCCGTTCAAGATCAATATCAACGCCGGCCCGGCCACGGTCGCAACCTGGTGCGAGGACGAGTACTACGGCGACCTCACCGCGCTGCGCCGGGACGTCGCGGACGCGTTCAACCGGGAGCTGCGCTGGCTGGCGGAGCACGGCGCGGGCGTCCTGCAGCTCACCGAGCAGGCCTTCATCGCGTCCGGAGGACGCGACGAGTGGGTGCTCGAGGTGATGGACCGCGCCGCCCATCGCGTCCCGGCCCATCTCGTGTGGCATATGTGCTACGGCAACGCCCGCGAGTTCGACTGCGTCTACCCCGAGGTCAACGCCGCCTGCCTGGCCAAGCTGTTCGACTCCGGCCGCGCCCTCGGCTGGCACGAGATACACCTCGAGACCGCCCGGCCGGGGATGGCGGAGGTGGAGCTGCTGAGCGGCTGGCTCGACCGCGAGGGGACGCAGCTCGGCATCGGCGTCGTGGAGGTGATGAGCCCGCACGTGGAGACGGCGGAGCAGGTCGCCGCGCGCATCCGGCTCGCACTCGCGCACGTCCCGGCGCAGCGGCTGGTGATCAGCACCGACTGCGGGCTCTACCAGCAGCCGCGCGATCTGGCCTTCCGCAAGCTGTGCGCGCTGGTCGCCGGCACCCGCCTCGTCCGTCAGGAACTCGGCGCCGCCCCTGACGGCCGCCGCCGCTGAGCGCCCCCCGAACCGGCGGGGTTGACGCGGGCCAGGACCCGGTCGACGAAGGCGGTCGCTGCCCCGAGTGCGTGGGCCGGCTCGAGTGCCGCGGCGAGTTCGTCCTCCGTCAGCAGCCCCGGACCCACAAGGCCGGCGTCACGAACGGCGGTGGCCAGGTCGACGCCGGCGTCGAGCCCAGCCATCGTGGCCTTGTAGACGGCGTCGTGGGCGGCGTGCTTGCCGATCCGCTCGGTCAGCAGCCGCAGCACGGGCTCGGAGAGCACGTAGCCGCGCTGCGCGTCGACGTTCGCCCGCATCCGGCCGGCGTGCACCTGCAGCCCCTCGAGCAGCCGCGCCGCGAAGCCGAGAGCCGCGCCGGTGAGCAGGCTGCTCTCGGGCAGGATGAGCCACTCGGCCTTCCAGCCGCGCCCGTCGCGCTCGTGCAGCGCCGTCATGCCCTCGACGGCCAGTCCCGCGTTGGCGCGCACCACCCGGCCCAAGGTGTCGAGGTGCTCGGCCAGCTCCGGGTTGCGCTTGTGCGGCATCGTGATGCTGCCGACCTGACCGTGCGTGAACGGTTCGCTGAGCTCACCGAGCTCCGGGCGCTGCAGCTCGTAGATCTCGTTGCCGATCTTCGAGAGCGTGGCGGTGACCAAGGCGAGCAGCGTTGCGAACTCGGCGACGCGATCCCGCGCGGTGATCCACGGGGTCTCCGGCACTCCGAGCTCCAACCGGGCGGCGAAGGAGTCGAGCAGGTCGAGGGCCGCGGGACCCCAGAACTCCATCGTTCCCAGCGCTCCCCCGAGCTGGACGACCTGCAGCCGCGGCCGTGCCTGGGCAATCCGCTCACGGTGCCGCAGCAGCTCCGCGGCCCACACCGCCGCCTTGAACCCGAAGGTGATCGGCAGGCCCGGTTGGCCGTGGGTGCGTCCGCACATCACGGTGTCGCGGTACCGGCGAGCCAGGTCCAGCGCGGCGTCCGCGCAGCGCGTCACGTCCCGGTCGACGACGTCGAGCACGGATCGCATGACCACGCCGAACCACGTGTCGGTCACGTCCTGCACGGTGGCGCCGTAGTAGACCCATTCGCGGGCGTGCTCGGGCAGCACGGTCTGCAGGGCGCGGATGAGCCCGAGGGTGGAGTGCCCGGTGGCGCGCGTGCCCGCCGCCACCGCGTCCAGGTCCAGCTCGTCCACCCGCGCGTGGACGGCGATGGCCTCGGCCGCGTCCGACGGAATCAGACCGTGCTCCGCCTGCGCCCGTGCGAGCGCGACCAGGACGTCCAGCCACCCCTGGGTGCGTCCGGCGTCGTCGAATACGACGTGCAGCTCCGGGGTGGACCACAGGTGCCGGTAGACCGTCGAGTCGGCCGGGTGCGCGGTCATCACACTCCCTCGCTGCGCTCGGTCGGCGCTGCCCGGAGGTGCTGTGACACTGGTTCGCTCGCAAGCTCGCTCACAACAACAGCTTCCGCAATCCCTCGCGGACCTCGTCGAGGTTGGCGCCCCACGGCACGACGGCCGTGTCGCCGTCCACCTCGAGCCCGCGTTCGAGCAGGCAGCACTTGGTGAGGGTCGCCCCGCTCGGAACCTCGGCGGCGCGGGTCCGCGGGCACAGGTCGACCCGACCGGGCTCGTCACCGTAGAAGTGGCGGTGGAACTGCACCGACCGCTCGCACCCGATCAGTAGCCAGTCGTCCCGGCGGTGCGCCGGGCGGGTGTCGAGGAACTCGACCGGGGCGCCGAGCTGCGTGCCCGAGCCGCGGCATGGCAGCAGGTAGACCGGCGCCGGGTGGGCGGCGGCGAGCTCCTCGACGCGCACCGCGTCGAGCTCCAACCGGACCGGCGGCAGATCCTCGTCGTATGCCACGGCCTGGTGTGCCTGGGCGAGAAGCTTGGGTGGCTCGGGCGGGACGACCTCGGTCACCCGCACCAGGACCGGCGCCGGCTCCCAGATGAAGTTGACGTGCTCGAACCGCCCGAGCACGACGCTCGCCCGTGCGCCCGGCACGGCCGCGGCGGCCAGCGCGGTCGCGTTGCCGACGTCCGTCTCGGGCGAGACGACCCACGCCGCGTCGTCCGGCCCGGCGAGCACCCGGGCCTCGACGACGGGCGAGAACAGCGGCTCCACGCTCGCCTTGCGCACCGCCACCAGCGCGGTGCGCCCGCCACCGTCCCGCAGCACCAGGAAGTCGGTGCGGCGATAGACCTCGCGCCCGACGAGAAAGGCTTCGATCGACGCGGACGTGAGCGGGATGTCCGTCTCCTGCACCGACAGCCCGCGGTAGGGGTGCGCCCGCGTGTTCGGCGGCGGGAGCGGGATCATGAGGCCTCCCGGAGACGCGGGCGCCTCACGGTAGCGCCGCGCAGGCCGCCGGGCCCTGTCCGCGCGGGAACAAAGCCGCGGGCGTTCTTGGCCTTCGCGGCCGAGGTGCCGAAGTCCCGTCGTGCGTAGCGTCACCTACCGTGACCACGGGTGTCGACACCGCGCTCGCGCTGCATCTGCACGAGCAGATGGTCTTCATCCGGCGGTTCGAGGCCAAGGTCGACGCCCTGTACCGGCAGGGTCGCGTGCGCGGGCCGGCGCACCTGGGCATCGGGCAGGAGGCGGTGGCGGTCGGCGCGGCCTCGGTGCTGCGCCCCGGCGACCGCTCGATCGGGACCTACCGCGGCCACGCTCACGCGCTCGCCCGCGGCGCACCGCCCGATGCCGTGCTGCGTGAACTGCTCGGCCGCACCGGCGGCATCTGCGCCGGCAAGGGCGGCTCGATGCACATCACCAGCGTCGAGCACGGCTACTACGGCTCGTACGCGATCATCGGTGCGCACCTGCCGATCGCGTGCGGCCTGGCGTGGGCGGACCAGATCCGCGGCGACGACGCGGTGACGCTCTGCTTTTTCGGCGACGGAACGACGAACATCGGCGCCTTTCACGAGGCCCTCAACCTCGCCGCGGTGTGGTCGCTGCCGGTGGTGTTCGTGTGCGAGAACAACCACTACATGGAGTACACGCCGATCGCCGATGTGATCGCCGTCAAGCAGCCGGCGGCGGACCGGGCTGCCGCCTACGGGCTCGCCCCGCTCTGCGTCGACGGCAACGACGTCGACGCCGTACGCGCGGTAATCGGCGCCGCCGTCGACCGGGCCCGGAACGGCGGCGGGCCCTCTCTGGTGGAGGCCGAGACCTACCGGCACGGCGGGCACTCCGCCGCCGATCCTGCGACCTACCGCAGCACCGAGGAGGTGGCTCAGTGGAAGCTGCGCGACCCGCTGCTGCGCCACGCCGAGCAGCTGTGCGCGTCGGGGGTGTCCGATGGGGACATCGAGGCGGTCACCACCGGGGTCGCCGCCGAGATCGAGCGGATCACCGTCGAGGCCCTCGCCGCGCCGTCGCCGTCCGCCGACACGGCCTGGACGGACATGTGGAGCGACGGCAGCTCGCGATGGAGGAACTGACGCCATGCCGGATCTGACCTACCGGCAGGCCGTCAGCGCGGGGCTGGCGCAGGAGATGGCCCGCGACGAGCGGGTGGTGCTGCTGGGCGAAGACATCGCCTCCGGCGGGGTCTTCAAGACCACCGTCGGCCTGCGGGACCGGTTCGGGCCGGCGCGCGTGCGCAACACGCCGATCTCCGAGACGGCGATCGCCGGCGCCGCGATGGGCGCCGCGATGGCCGGGCTGCGGCCGGTCGCGGAGATCATGTTCTCCGACTTCTACGGCGTGTGCTGGGACCAGGTCGCCGTCGAGATGGCCAAGGCCCGCTACATGACCGGCGGGCAGTTCGGGCTGCCGCTGGTGGTCCGGGGTGCGAACGGTGGTGGCCTCGGCTTCGGCGCCCAGCACAGCCAGGCCGTGGAGAACTGGGCGCTCTGCGTCCCCGGCCTCAAGATCGTCTCCCCGGCGACACCGGCCGACGTGGTCGGCCTCCTCGCCGCGGCCGTCCGCGACGACGATCCGGTGCTGGTATTCGAGCACAAGGCCCTCTACGGGACGAAGGGTCCCGTCCCCGACGGCGAGCACGTGCTGCCCCTCGGCTCGGCCGCCGTCCTGCGGGAGGGCGACGACGTCACGCTCGTCGCCCTCTCGCTGACCGTCGGCCTGTGCCTGGCCGCCGCCGACCGGCTGGCTGCCGCAGGGGTCTCGGCGACGGTGATCGACCTCCGCTGCCTGGTGCCGCTGGACGCTGCCACCGTGCTCGCGTCCGTCCGCCGGACCGGCCACGCCGTGATCGTCGAGGAGAACCCGGGCCAGCTCGGCTGGGGCGCGGGGATCGCAGCGATCCTGGCCGAGGAGGCGTTCATCGACCTCGACGGGCCGGTGGTGCGGGTCAGCGGCGGGAACATTCCGCTGCCGGTCGCTGCGCCGCTCGAGGCCGAGGTGTCGGTGTCGACGGACCGGGTGGTCGCGGCAGTGAGCCGGCTGCTGGACGTGCCAGTGCCCGCAGTGGTGTCCCTAGCCTGACGCGCCGCCGACCAGGGCAGTCGCCTGCCGCAACACCTCCGCCTCGGCCCGCTCGAACCCGGCCCGGCGCGCTCCGACAGCCTCCAGCTCGGCCAGGGCAGCCTCCCGGCAGCTCTTTGCCATCTCGCGCACGACATCCGGGGCGGCTCCGCCGCGCGACGTGCGGGTCTGCACGATCACGCGCGGATCGAGCACCGCGGACAGGTCGGTCTCGCGCAGAACGGGGAAAGCGGGCCGACCCGGATCAGCCGCCACGAGGTCCGCAGCTGCCTCGTCGAGCATCGCGCCGGTGATGTCGACGCCTCGCAGCCCCGCCGCCGCGGCGCGCCGCACGCACGCCCCCACCAGGTCGTAGGCGGAGCGGTAGTCCAGGCCGGTGCTGACCATCAGGTGCTCGGCGAGGTCCGCGGCCTGCGCGAACCCCGACTCGACCGCGGCGTACATCCGCTCGGCATCCACCGTCAGCCCGCCGACCACACCCGCCATGAGCCGCGTTGCGCGGGTCGCGAGATCCAGGGCGCGCGGCACTTCGCCGTAGGCGAAGATCAGGTTGTCGCTGCGCGCCGACGGGCTCTTGGCCAGTGCGAGCATGCCGGTGGCCCGCCCGATGAGCACACCCGCCTCCCCGCGGACCATCGTCAGCGCGTACGGGTTGCGCTTCTGCGGCATCAGCACGCTGGAGCGGGTGTGCTCGGCCGCCAGGCTGACGTAGCCGAACTCGGCGCTGCTCCAGATCTCCAGGTCCTCGGCGAGCTTCGCGAGCGTCGTGACCAGGCTCGCGGCAGTGACAACGGCGGAGGTGAACCCGTCGGCCTGCCACATCGCGTCGCGGGTGTGCTCGATGACGTCGTCGAACCCGAGCAGCGCTGCGGTCCGCCCCCGGTCGCCCGTGAGCGGGCTGCCGTTGACGCCGCCTGCGCCGGCCGGGCTGCGGTTGACCCAGTCCAGGTCCGCGGTGAGCCGCGCGGCGTCGCGCAGCACCGGGTAAACCGTGCCGAGCAGGTAGTGCCCGAAGGTCGACGGCTGGGCGTGCTGCAGGTAGGTCTGCTCGGCCATGACGGTCTCGGCGTGCCGCTCCGCCGTCCGCGCGGCAGAGAGCGCGAACTCCGCCGCCGCGGCGACGAGGTCGGCGAGGTGGCGGCGCACCCGCAGCCGCAGCGCGATCCGCACCGCCTCGCGCCGCGGCCGCCCGGCGTGCAACCAGCCTGCGTCGTGGCCGATCCGCGCCGCGAAGCGCCGCTCCCGGCAGTTGTAGACCTCGCCGTACGCGGGGTCGTAGCCGAACTCGGCCACCGGCGTCCGTGCGGCCTCGAGCACCACCCCGAGCAGCCGCCGCACCGCGGCCTCGGGGACGACCGCGCGCTCGTGCAGCACGAGCACGTGCGCGAGGTCGGCGACGTTCAGCCCGTCGTGCAGCAGCGGGGCGTCGGCCACCTCGACCGCGAACCCGGCGTCGATCAGCTCCTCGGCGTAGCGCCCGGTCACGCCATCCCCGCCAGCAGGGCGCGGCTGCGGCGCAGGCTCGCCTCTGGGTCGTCACCGACGGGGTACACGGCGGGCCACAGGTCTGTGACGCCGACGTCCGCGTAGCGCTGCAGCTGCTTCTCCACGTCCGCCTCGGTCCCGACCACCGCCAGATCGGCGACCGACGTCACGCCCTCGCGCCCGAACACGCGCCGGTAGTTCTCCATCCCGTTGTAGCGGCCGAAGAGCGCGTCCGCGGCGGCCCGCGCGTCGTCCGGCGCGTCCGTGACCGCCACCGGCAGGGCGGCGACCACCCGCGACAGCCCGCGGCCGGCGCCCTCGGCTGCGCGCTGCAGCGGCGCAACGATCGTCGACGCCAGGGTCCGGGGTCCGACGAGCCAGGTGACGACCCCGTCGGCAAGCTCCCCGGCGACCTGCACCATGCGCGGCGACAGCGCGCCGACCAGCACCGACACCGGGGTCGTCCCCGGCACCGCGAAGCCACCCTCGACACGGAAGTGCTCGCCGCGCACGCGCACCTCCTCGCCGCGCAGCAGCGGCCCGAGCACCGAGAGGTACTCCCGCATGTGCGCGGCCGGTGCGACGTAGGGCAGGCCGTGCAGACCCTCGATGACGGGGCGGTGCGACACGCCGACGCCGAGCGTAAGCCGGCCCCCGCAGAACGCCTGGGCCGTGGCCGCCTGCTGGGCCAGCGCGAGAGGGTGTCGCGGGTAGGTCGGCACGACGCCGACCCCGAGCTCGATCCGCCGCGTCACGGTGCCGGCGACCGCGAGGGTCGTCAACGCGTCATAGGCCCGGGAGAAGTGGACGGACCAGGCAGTGGTGAAGCCGTCCTCCTCGGCCCGCCGGGCCTCGGCGACAATGTCCGGCGGCGAGCTCGGACGCCCGCGGACGTCGCCGCCGACGGTCATCCCGATGTGCACGCGCAGCAGCATCGTCGGGCCTGGCCGGGTGGGCTATGTCCGGCCGGGACGAATCGTGCGGCGCCGGCGACAGCCGGTGGCATCAGGGCCGGTCCACCAAGCTTGTCCCCGTCGGACGTATCGGCGGGCACCATCGCCTTCCTACCGTGGCCGGATGGCTGCGGACAAAGGTCGGGTGGCCGTGGTGACCGGCGGCGGCTCCGGCATCGGCCGGGCGAGCTGCCAGCGGCTGCTCGACGACGGGCTGCGGCTCGCGGTGCTCGACCTCGACGGCGACACCGCCAAGGCGGCCGCCGGCACCGACGGGCTGGCCCTCGCCGTCGATGTGGGCGACGCCGAGGCCGTCCAGAGCGCCGTGGACCGGGTGGTCGACGAGTTCGGACGAATCGACGTGCTGTTCAACAACGCCGGCATCACCGGTAGCCGGGCCGCCGCTCGCTGCCACGAGACGCCGGTCGTCGAGTGGGACCGCGTGCTGAGCACCAACCTGCGCGGCCCTTTCCTCATGACCCGCGCGGTGTTGCCCGTGATGCTGGCGGCCGGCACCGGGCATGTGATCAACCTGGTGTCCATCGCGGGCATGGTCGCCACGCGGGGCCGATGCGCCTACACGGCGTCCAAGGGCGGCGCGCTGATGTTCACGAAGTCGATCGCGGCGGACTACGCCGCCGACGGGATCCGGTGCAACGCCGTGTGTCCCGGTTGGGTGCACACGCCGATGACAAGCTGGCGCCTCGACGATCCCGAGCTCGGCCCACGCGTCACGGCACCGATCCCGATGGGCCGGGTCGCGCAGCCGGCGGAGATCGCGGAGGCGGTCGGGCTGCTGGCGAGCGAGAAGCTGGCCTACGTCACGGGCCTCGCGCTGGTCATCGACGGCGGCGTGACCTCGACGATCATGATCTAGGAGCGTGCGGTGGCCAGCTTGGACGGGCGGGTCGCGTTGATCACCGGCGCCGGCTCGGGCATCGGACGGTGTGCGGCGCAGCTGTTCTCCCGGGCGGGCGCTGCCGTGGCGGCCCTGGACCAGGAGGCCGACGGCGCCCGTCGGACCGCCGACGCCATCCTCGCAGCCGGCGGACGAGCAACCGCCCTCGTCGCGGACGTCCGCGACACCGCCGCGATCACCGCCGCAGTCGGCACCGTGCTGGACGCGTTCGGGGGCGTCGACGTGCTCTACAACAACGCCGGCGTCTCGCTCGGCGGGACCGTGCTGACCACATCGGACGACGAGTGGGAGCGATGCTGGTCGGTCAACGTGATGGGCACCGTCGTGTGCAGCCGCGCCGTCGTGCCGCATCTCGGGCCCGGGGCCGCGATCGTGAACACGGCCTCGGTCGCCGCACACGTCGGCGTGCGTGAGCTCGCCGCGTACACCGCCGCGAAAGGCGCGATCGTCGCGCTGACCCGCTCGATGGCCGTCGACCTGGCGCCACTCGGCGTCCGGGTCAACGCCGTCTCCCCCGGCACGGTGGTCACGCCGATGAGCGAGCGGTTGATCCTCGCCCGCGGGGGCGGCGACCGGGCGGCCGGGATCGCGGCAACCGTTCCCCAGTACCCGATCGGGCGGCTCGGCGAGCCCGAGGAGATCGCGAACGTGGCGTTGTTCCTCGCGGGACCGGGCGCGTCGTTCGTCACCGGGGTCACCGTGGCCGCCGACGGCGGCATGACGGCTCAGTGAGTGCCTTCGAGGCCGGCAGCCCGGGCGGCGTCGTAGGCGTCGTCGATCAGCACCACCTGCCGCCCGAGGCGGTCCAGGATCGACGCCGCGATGGACGCGCGGTACCCCGAGCCGCAGTAGACCCAGACCTCCCCGTCGGGGACCTCGTCGAGCCGGTCGGCCAGCTCGTGCAGCGGAATGTGCACCGAGCCGGCCACGCTGCCGAGCGCGCGTTCGCCGTTGCGGCGGGCGTCGAGCACCGGGACCGGCCCCGCGCTGCGGGCCCGTGCGAGCGCGGCGAAGTCCGCGACGGGGTAGGACCTGAGTGCACGGCCGTCGGCGAGGGTGTCGATGTCGCCGGTCGCGGCGCCGGCGAGGTCGTCGACGCCGATCCGGACCAGCTCGCGGCGCGCGTGCGCCACCTGCTCGCCTGTCTCGCCGATGAGCGTCAGCGGGGTCCCGATGCGGTAGAGCCAGCCGAGGTAGGTCACGAAGTTCTGGCCGCCGCCATCGAACCCCAGCGACCCCGCCAGGTGCCCGGAAGCGAACGCGGCGCGCGCGCGCAGGTCCACGACCCACTCCCCCGCCTCGATGCGACGGCGCAGCTCAGCGGGGTCCACCGGCTTCGGGGGCGACAGATCCACCGGCGCGGGCCCGTGCCGATTGGTCGGGCCCATGCGCGCGTAGTAGGCCGGGTAGGCGTCCAGCCCTGCGAGCAGGGTGTCGACGTAGTCCTGCTCGGCCAGCGTGAGCGCGACGTTCTCCCGGCGCTGCTGGCCGATCGTCGAGGTGTCGCCGCTCGTGGGGGTCGCCGAGCAGAAGCTGCCGAACCCGTGCGTCGGGAGCACGGTGGCGTCGTCGGGCAGCTCGGCAGCAAGCCGGCGCACGGAGCGGTACTGGGCGTGGGTCAGCTCCACTGTCGCCTGTGGACCGACCAGGTCGGTGCGTCCCGTTGCGCCGTAGAGCATCGAGCCGCCGGTGAACACCGCCTGGACCGCGCCGCCGACGTCGGCCAGGACGTAGCTCGCGTGGTGGTGGGTGTGGCCCGGGGTGTCCAGCACCCGCACGCGCATCTCGCCGATCACGAGCATGTCGCCGTCGGCGAGCGCCGCGTGCTCGACCTCGACACCGCTGCCGCCGGGCAGGGCGTACGTCGCTCCGCACGTCCGGGCGAGCTCCCACCCGCCGGTGACGTAGTCGTTGTGGACGTGCGTCTCCAGCACCCAGGCGATCCGCACGTCGCGCTCGGTGGCGACCGCCAGCATCCGGTCGATGTCGCGCTGGGGGTCGACGACCACCGCGAGCTGTCCGTCGTGGGCGAGGTAACTGCGGTCGCCGAGGCTGGGCGTCTCGACGGTGACGACCTCGATCATGTCGCTACCCTTCTACCCTTCTCACCCGAGGACCGCGACGGCCTCCTTCGTCGCACGCAGCCCGGCGAGGTCGGTGTACCCGGCGAGGGCCAGTGTGAGGTCCAGCTCCGCGAGCACGCAGCGCAGGACGTGCCGCACCCCGTCCTGCCCACCGAGCGCCAGCCCGTAGGCGTACGGACGCCCCAGCAGTACCGCGTCTGCGCCGAGCGCCAGCGCAACCGCGGCGTCCGCGCCGGTGCGGATGCCGGAGTCGAACAGCCGCCTGGAGTGACCCGACCGCGCGGTCGACCTGGCGCCCGCCGTGGTTGGAGACGATCACGCCGTCCATGCCGGCGTCGAGCGCGGCGAGCGCGTCGTCTACGTGCTGGATGCCCTTGAGCACGATCGGGCCGTCCCAGTGCCGGCGCAGCAGAGCGAGCCGGTCCCAGCTTCGGGCGGTGCCGGTGAAGATCCGCTGCCGGTATCGGACCGCTGCGGCGAGGTCGTCCTCGGGCGGACGGGCCAGCGCCGCGCGAAAAGCCGGGTCGGAGAACGGGATCGCGGTGCCGATACCGCGCAGGAACGGCAGATACCCGCGGTCCAGGTCCTGCGGCCGCCAACCCAGCGTCCAGGTGTCGAGCGTGACGACGAGGACCGCGAAGTCCGCCGCGCGAGCGCGTCCGACCAGGCTGATTGTGACGTCGTCGTCGGTCGGCCAGTACAGCTGGTACCACCGCGGCCCCTCCCCCGACGCGGCCGCCACCGCTTCGGTGCTGTGCGACGCCGCCGTCGAGAGCACCATCGGCACGCCCAGCTCCGCGGCGGCACGTGCCACGGCGAGCTCGCCCTCGGCGTGCAGGAGCGACTGCACGCCGATCGGGGCGAGCAGCAGCGGCGCCGGCATCGCCGTGCCGAGCAGCGTCGTCGACCAGTCGCGTGAGGTGTTGTTCCGCAGCATGCGCGGGACCAGCCCGTACCGGTCGAACGCAGCCCGGTTGGCCCGCATCGTCGCCCCGGTGCCGGCCCCGCCTGCGACGTAGTCGAAGGGCTCCTCCGCGAGCACCGCGCGGGCGGCGTCCTCCAGGCGGTTGGGGTCGGTGGGCAGGTCCGGCCGCACGCCATCGAGCCCGCGCAGGTAGATCTCGGTGCTGTAGGCACCGAGCGGACTCCCCATGTCGACATCGTCCGCCCGCAAGCGCGGATTGTGGCGCCGAGCGCCGAATCAGGAGCTACGCGCGCCATGGC
Source organism: Pseudonocardia sp. (assembly GCA_029266775.1). GTDB lineage: Bacteria > Actinomycetota > Actinomycetes > Mycobacteriales > Pseudonocardiaceae > Pseudonocardia. The sequence goes on along the minus strand of JAQSWF010000017.1, from coordinate 13,579 downwards.
GCGCGCCGACCTGAAGCCACGCGGATCGCGCTGCCTCCGCTCGGGCCGCGCGACGGTAGTCGTCCGCTTCATCCGCGACCGGTGCCGCGGATTCGGTGGCTCACCCCATTCAGCTGACCTTCGGGGCACTGCTGACGATGGTGTCCTGCGCCCACCTCTCGGTGAACCCCGCGAGGAATGCCAGCCCGGCGAAGAACAGGCATGACGTCTCCTCCGGGTCAGGCACGTCCAGCGGCAGAATTCCTCCGCGGATCAGGACACACAGGACGGCACCGAGGACGGCACCGATGATCGCTCGGAAGCTTCCGGCGAGCAGGGTGACGACGTTGCCCTTGTCGCTGTCCACATCCAGTGCCTCGCCCCGTGAGACCCGAGCCATCACGCTGATCACAGCTCCGATGGCTCCGCTCGCGAGACAGATCGGGAGAAGGTTGTTCGGGATGTAGTTGTCGATGGTCAGCGACTCGCCGGCCAGGAGGACGAGCACGCCCCCGAGCAGTGCACCGATCGGAAGACCGGCCAGGTAGAGACCGAGCGCAGTGCGGCGCGCCGACGACTGCACGAAGGTGGCCAGTTTGTCGAGCTCGCGGCCGACGGATTCGACTGCGACGACTACTCGGTTCGATTGCACCTCGCGTGTGTCCGCGACGACGAGTGCCGACAGCAGGGTGCTGATGAGGCCGAACAGGCTCCGGACGTAGATCTGGTGCGCACGGCGACTCAGCTGCACTGCTGATTGCTCCTCCTCGAACTGGATTCGGCGAAACAGCTCGGCCACGCCGGTGTCGACACCCTCGCTGCCGTACACCAACGCGATGCTGAACCGCGGCCGACCGAACCGACGGCGCTCACGCAGGAGCACGGCTCCCAGAGCCTGGTCAGCGGAGAAGCAGTGCTCGATGACGATGCGGCGGACGGATTCCTGGTAATCGGCCAGTGCCTTCTCATACCGCGGCATCCCCGGCTCCTGGTACGCACGCATGAGATCGTGCAATGAGCCGGCCACCGCCGGCGGCATCTCCGGCTTTTCCGGAGCCGAGGAAACCGAGTGAAGGTGCGCCGTCACCGTCATCACTCCGATCGGTAGAAGCGTCGTCGTTCGAGTGCTCAGTCTGCGATCGGAGCGCCGGCCGGTCGATGAGGCGCACACCCGCTCCAGCGCGGACGACCCCACTCCTGGGCGGGGGCAGGCCCCCCGGGCGACGACCACCGCGAGCCTTGTTCCGTGCGGCAGTCGGTGGGACGGTCGGCGTGTGGGGGCGGCAGACGCGGATCCGAAGTTGACCCGAAGAGCGGTCGTGCTGGCAACCGCAGCAGCGACCGCGGGCATCGCAACGCTTCTCGGCGCGTGCGGCCGATCGGGCGGCCGACCCGACGCCACCTCGGTACCAGCGTCGGCATCGGCTCCGGCAACCGGTGCCGGGTGCGGACAGGCGATCGTGCGGACGAGCGACGTCCCGGTCGGCGGTGGCGCCGTGTTCCCGGATCGTCGGGTGGTCGTCACGCAGCCGTCCCCAGGTGAGTTCCGCGGTTTCGGCATCGTGTGCACTCACGACGGGTGCGAGCTGGACCGGGTCTCCGACGGCACGATCAACTGTCCGTGCCACGGGAGCCGGTACTCGATCACCGACGGGTCGGTCGTCCAGGGCCCGGCGCGCACAGGCCTGCGTCGGGAGACCGTCTCGGTCGAGAACGAGTGCGTCGTCCTGCTGTGAGCACGGCCGCTCCGCATCACGGGATTCTTCGTACTTGACAGGGAGGCGCGTGAAATGCACAGGAGCGTCCTTTGATCATGAATGAAGGGCACTGAGGTCCATCTCGCGGAACTGCCGGGTCAGCTGATACCGAATGTCACGCGAGCGGTGCCAAATGCCGAACTCGCGGTGCCGAGAGCGCATTTCGCTGCGTCGAAAACGCCCCACACTCGCCGTGCTCAAATGCATAACTCGCGGCGTCAGCGGGCGACGGTCGGGTCATCCACCTCGATCATCAGCTGCTCGGCGGCGCGCACGAGGATCTGCGCTGCCTCCCGGACCCGGGCCGAGGCCACCGGATGTGCGGCGACCTGCCGCCACCGGGCCGGCAGCGCTGCCGCCGCCGCAGACACCTGCTCCGTCGTCGCATCCACGTCCAGCCCGAGGCGGGACCGTATATCGCTCCCGTCGCCACCCAGCAGCCGCTCGGCTTCACGGCGCTCGTCGTGCGGCAGCGGCAGGTCGCCGGACCGCAGCAGGTCGAGGAGCTCGAGCTCGCGCAGCTCGTGGGCGCCCGTCCGGATCCGTTCGAGCTCGTAGCCCAGCCCGCGCGCGTCCTTCCCCGGGATCGGTGTCGACCGCAGCAGGGTGTCGAGCCCGGCCAGCACGGACCGCGTTCGCAGCACGTCACCACTGTGGACGAATCGTGATGTGATCAACTCCTGTAGGTCGTCCAGCCCGCTGTGTCGCACCAGCGCGGCCGCCAGGGCCGCCCGGGTGTCCCCCTGCCCACGCTGGACCAGTCCCAGCGCCCGGCGGGCAGCGGACGGACCGAGGCGGTCGACGAGCGGCGCCAGCTCGTCGGGAACATCGCCTCCATCGGGGTCGATCGGATCGAGCCCGGGCGCGGTCGCCCACTGCCGCAGCAGGCGGTGATCCTGCTCGCGCAGTCGTGCGGCGGCGACGGCCGTGTCCGGGGCAACGGAGACGACGGCCTGGCAGACGCGGCGGACGGCGGGGTCCTGGCCGTACTCCCCCACCGCGCGGTCCGCGACGTCGCCCGGCTCGTCGGCCCGCGCCAGCACCGCGATGACGCCGGTGAGCCCGGCGGTGTGCAGCGCATCGAGCAGCCCGAGGTCCGCGGCGCGGCCGTAGTGCAGGAGCAGGAGGAACGCGTCCGCGGCTGCCCCGTCGACGTCGGGCGTGCCGATCAGCGTGACCGGGCGCCGGGCCGGAGCCGTCGGAGCGCCGGTCAGGGCCTCGACCAGCATCTGCCGGCTGGCTTCGGACGTGCCGAGAACGGCGACGCGCACGGGCCCGTCGAGCCGACTGATCAGCTCGTCGACCCGCTCCTCGGCTCTGGTGTGGCGGTAGACGCTGCACGCTGTCCGGAGCACCTCCCGCACCTGCCCGGTCAACCGGCTCGGCCGGTGCGGTGCGTCGTCGGACGGCAGCAACTCGGGGATGACCGACTCGACGGGAGCCGAGGCGACGTCCGACTCCGGAGCATCGGGTAGTGGCACCGTTCCTTCCACCGCGGTACCCGCGCCCGGCGCGGACCGGATCGTCACGGTGCCGCCGACCGCCGCCATACGCGTGGTCATGTTGCGCAGACCCCGACCTCCTGCGGCGTCCGCAGCGTCGACGGCGAAGCCCGGTCCCTCGTCGTGCACGACGAACGCGAGGACACCGACGCGCTCGGTGAGCCGCACGCTGACCGGTGCGTTCGGCGCGTGCTTGCGGGCGTTGCCCACCGACTCGGCGCAGCAGAACCAGACCGCCGCCTCAACCGCAGCCGGGAACCGCCGGCCCGGCGCGACGCCGGCAGCGTCGTAGCCGACCGGTGGATGAGCGGCAGCGAGCTGCGCCTCCAGCGCGGCCACCAGTCCATGCTCCGACAGGACGAGCGACGAGACGCCGTCCGCGGTCGCGGCGAGCACCGACTCTGCGGCGTCGAGCTGCTCCGTCAGCTTCCGCAGCCACGACCGGGCCTGGCCGAGGTCGCCGGTGGTGACGTGGTGCTCGACGAGACCGAGGGTCAGCCGCAACGAGACCAGGTGGTGCTGCGCCCCGTCGTGCAGATCGCGCTCGATGCGCCGCCGCTCGCCGTCCATCTCGGCGACGATCCGGCGGCGGGACACGGCGATCTCCTCGGCGTGCGCCAGCGCGGCGCGCAGCTGCCGCTCCAGCTCGATCCCGGAGCGGCTGGCCTCGAGGACGACGCCGAGCGCATCGGCGATGTCGGCGAGGAGATGCTGGCGCTGCTCGGTGAGCCCGGACACCGCCTGGCGGTCCACGGCGAGGAGGCCGACCTCGCCGTTGCCGTGCCGGACCGGCACGTCGAGCAGGTCGCGGGCCGAGAAGCGGTCCGATCTCTCGGCCCACTTGTAGGTCCGGTCCCGCAGGCCCGGCCGGTACACGGTCAACCGGCACACGCGGGCGCCGAGGGCGAGGCCGACGGCTTGGGCAACCCGGCCCAGGTCCGGTGCCTGCGCAGATGTCGAGTCGGTGGCCGAGAGATGAGACAGGGCGGTGATGTCGGCGAGCACGCGGTAGGGCGCCGGGCGGGTGCCGTACAGGAGCCGGTCGACGACCCGCTCGGCGCGCACGTAGAGCGGCCCGAGCAGCAGCGCCACCACGACCGCCGCAAGGACGTCCGAGCCCCCGGCTCCGACGAGCCCGACCGCGATCGTGCGCAGCACGACGAAAGCGCCGCCACCGACCACCCCGACGAGCAGCACCGCCAGGGCGCGGCTGAACCAGCGCTCAGCAGCCCACAGCCGGTCCGAGGTCGTGGCCACCAGCACGACGACCGGGATCGCGGCCGACTCGAGCCGCGCGAACCAGAACAGCAGCGCGATCGGCTCGCCGGCGATCGCCCCCTGCGCGTGTGCGGTCGGATCGACGAGCGTCAGGTCCGGCGCGTCCGTCAGTTGGCTCAGCAGCAGCGTCACGACGGCGAGGACCACCGCGATCGCGAACCCGCCGACGAGCGTGCTGAACAGCAAACGGGCCTGCGTTCGGAGCTCGGCGCCTGGTCCACGTCGGATACGGCGCGGCAGCACCAGCAGCCCCACCACAGGCACGAGGAAGCCGAAGAACACCACGCAGCTGATCGTGTGCGGCAGCAGCGCCGTGCCGACCCCGACGAGGAGGAAGGTCACCGCCGCCGTGGTGACGAGCCCGCGGCGGACGGACTTCCCCCCCGGCAGGCCGTCCCACGAGGGGGTGGGAAAGACGAGCAGGGCCGTGATGTACGCGGCGCAGGCGATGCCGTGCAGCACGATCTGATGCAGGCCGCCAACGGCGAGCCCCGTGGCCGACTCGACGGCACGCGCGGCGATGTGGGACTGCAGGTTGAACGCTCCTGCCGAGCCGACGAGGGCGAGGACCAGCAGCCGGACCGGCCACGTCCGCCGTCCGGCCACGAGCAGCACGCCGGCGAGCACGAGGTTCAGGAGGCTGAAACCGTAGTCGAGGACGGCCTGGCTCGGCGGCTCGCTGGCCGAGGCCGCATCGATGAGCACCCGACCCCACGCACTGCCGCCGGCCGCAGCCGCCCCGACGGCCCGCGCCACCCACGGCACGTCACGCGTGGCCAGCGCGAGCGCGCCGAGCGCGAGCCAGCCCGTCGCGACGATCGAGCACAGCACGATCAGGACGTCGAGCGCCGCACGAGCGGCGGCCCCGTGACGGACGCCGCGCCACCCGGCCATCACGACCGTATCCGGGACTCGACGAGGGGTTCGAGTCGGTCCGGCAGCCAGGCCGTGACGGTGCCGCCGGCGGCGTGCTCCGCGACCTCCGCCTCGCCCCCGAGCGCCGCGAGCCGCTCGATGTCGCCCGCCAGTGCCTCCCGCAACCCCTTCGACGAGCCGGGCTCGAGCGCAGGGTCGTCGACGCGCACAGACAGCCGACCGTCGCGGTGCTCGAGGTGCACGTGCAGCTCAGTGTCCACCGCAGAGCCGAGGTGCGTCACCGCGGCGGCGGTCAGGTGGTAAATCCCCGATTCCACCTCCCAGCCGAGGCGGGCGGCCGCACCGCCGGTGAGCCGCACGGGGCGCGGAAGGTCCGTGACCACCTCCTCGAGGGCGGTGACCGGTCCTTCGGCACGGAGCATGGCGGGGTACACGCCACGGGCGATCACCCGGAACCGGTCCAACAGCTCGTCGAGCGCGGCGCGGGCCTGCCCGAGCCGCGTCAGGACCGGCTCCGCCCGCGGGTCGGCGTCCAGCTGACGTTCCGCCCCGCGCAGGGCCGCGTGGAGAGCCGCGAGGCGGTCGGTCGTCGCATGGGAGAGCTCCGCGACCAGGCGGCGGCGCTCCACCTCCCGGGCCCGTGTCAGCCGCTCGCGGGACTCCCGCCGCTCGACGGCGAGCTCCTCGGCCCGGGACACGCGCTGGCGCAGCTCCGCACCGCGCTGGACGCTCCGCAGCAGGAGTCCGGCGCTGTCGGCCACCTCCTGTACGAGCTGTCGGTCGGGCGCCGTCACCGACCCGTCCTCCTTGTCGATGACCAGCGCGGCCCGCAGCACGCTCCCGTCGAGCACCGGGACGACGTGGTCGATGTGGGGTCGGGCCAGCAGCACGGCCAGGTTGTCCGCGACCGCGGACGAGTCGGCCTCGGCGGGGAACGCCGCCGTTTCCACGAGTCGCCCCTCGACCATCAGCCAGACGGCGGCCCGCTGGGCACCGGTCCCCTCGGCGAGCACCTGCGCGAGGCCGGGAAGTGCCTGGTCGAGCGAGCCCGCGTTGACCCGTGCCGTGGTCTCCGCCAGCACCGCGTACGGCGTGGTGAACCGGTGCCCGGTCAGCCCGCCGACGAACCGGTCGAGCGGCTCGCGGGTCCAGACGATCACCGCGGCCGCGAGCATCGCAGCGACGAACGGGAGCAGGACGGCAGGGGCGCCCGACGCGCGGTCCACCGCGATCACGACGACCGCGAAGATGCCCGCCGTCCAGCCGGCGACGACGAGCAACCGGAGCAGCTTCGCGACGAACGCCCGGCTCATGGCTCCTACCGATCGCTCGTCTCGCTGTCGCGCTGCGAACGGAGATAGGTCAGGACCGCGAGCACCCTGCGGTGCTGCTCACTGGCGTCGGCGTGCAGCCCGAGCTTGCCGAAGATGTTGGCGATGTGTTTCTCGACGGCCTTGGGCGTGACGAACAGCTGCCCGGCGATTCCCGTGTTCGACCGGCCCTCGGCCATCAGGCGCAGCACGTCGATCTCGCGCTCGGACAGGGCCGAGACGACGCTCTTGCGCTCGTTGCGCGGCCGCTCGACGAGACGTTTGGCCAGCATCGGCTCGATGACGATCTCACCGTCGGCGATCCGCGTGAGCGTGTCGGTCAGCACGTCGACGCTGCCCACCTTCTCCTTCAGCCGATAGCCGATCGAATCGGTGCCGATCTGGAGTATGCGCATGAGGTAGTGCGATTCGGCGTAGTGCGACAGGAACAGCAGACCGAGCTCGGGATGCACCGCCCGCAGCCGCTCCGCGGTCACCAACCCGCCGTCCGGCTCGGGTGGCATCCGGATGTCGAGGATGGCGACGTCGACCGGTTGGGTGCGCAGGAGCGCGACCAGCTCGTCCCCACCGGCGGCGCAGGCCACGACCTCGTGCCCCGCCGCCTTCAGCAGCATCAGCAGTCCTTCGCGGAACAGGGCGCCGTCTTCGGCGAGCGCTACTCGCATGGGATCCTCACGGTGATCAGACCGGTTTCGCCCGTCACGGCGGTACCGCCGAGCAGCCGGACGCCGTCGTGAACGGTCGAAGCATGGCAGGGGTCGACGCCGAAGACGAGCAGGACGAGGGTCCTGCCGTCGCCGTTGTCGCCGCTCTCGCCGCGGACGACGACCTCGACCGGGTCGTCCCGTCCCTCGCGCGGTTCCGCGGCCAGACATCCGAGCACCGCGAAGTAGGCGGCGCCTTCGGCCGCCGGACCGAAGCGCTCGGTACCGGCGTCGATCCTGACCGACCGTGAGCAGCGCGCGGCGGCCTCGCGCAGTGCGGGCCCGAGGCCCGCCTCGTCGAGCAAAGGCGGATACAGCATCCCCGCGACGTCGCGCAGCTCCTGCAGGACCAGGTGCAGCTCGTCCTGGATGGCCTCCACAGCGGCCTGGAACTGCTGCTCGTCGGACGGCATGCGGTGGCGGAGCATGCCGAGCCGCAGTGCCAGCGCCGAGATCCGCAGCGCGGCACCGTCGTGGAGCTGGCGCTCGAGATGCCGAAGGCGGACCCACTGCTCCTGGGCGGTCCGCCGGGCGCGCGCCTCGTCGTCGCTGTCGGCAGCAGGCTTGGCGGAGGCCGGGCCCGGCGGAGCGCCGAGACGGGTCGTTGAGCCGGCAGGGGTGGGCGCGGGCTCGACCGTCATGCGGCGAGTGTCATCGCCGCGGCCGGCGGATCACAGGGGGCCGGCCCCAGGCAGAGGTAGGGTTGTCCCCCGCGACTTTCGTCGAGACATTGTTAATGCCCCGGTATTGCTCCGGGTGGCTCGTAGGTATTTGGATTGCGCCGCGAACACTCCTGACAACGAACAGGCTCGTCAGGCTCGTCAAGGAGGCGGCTGTGCCGTACAGCCTGGGGGTGGACCTCGGCACGACGTTCGTCGCGGCCGCTGTCGCGCACGCGTCGCGGGTCGAGATGTTCACCCTCGGCGACCGCTCGGTGGTGATGCCGGCGATGGTCTACGCCCGCGACGACGGCTCGATCGTCACCGGCGAGGCCGCGCAGCGCCGCGCGATCAGCGCCCCGGACCGCGTCGGCCGCGAGTTCAAGCGCCGTCTCGGCGACCCGACGCCAGTGATGCTCGGCGGGGCGCCGCATGTGGTCACCGCGCTGTTGGGGACGCTGCTGGGCGACGTGATCGCGCGCGTCACGGACACCGAAGGCGCCGCACCGGGCAGGATCGTCCTGACGCACCCGGCGAACTGGGGCCCGTACCGGCGCGAGTTGTTCGAGGAGGTCCCGCAGGTCGCGGGGGTGGCGCAGGCGCTGATGGTGACCGAGCCGGAGGCGGCCGCGGCCCACTACGCCGCGACCCGGCACCTGCGCGACGGTGACACCGTCGCCGTGTACGACCTCGGGGGCGGCACCTTCGACGCCACCGTCCTCCGCAAGCGCGCCGGGACCGACGGCGTCGGCATCGACATCCTCGGCACACCGGAAGGCATCGAGCGCCTCGGCGGCGTCGACTTCGACGACGCGATCTTCGCCCACGTCAACTACAGCCTCAAAGGTGCGCTGTCCGAACTGGACATGAGCAACCCGCCGACCGCTGTGGCGCTGGCACGGCTGCGTCAGGACTGCGTCGCGGCCAAGGAGGCGCTGTCGATCGACACCGAGACCACGATCCCGGTGTTCCTGCCCCAGCGGTACCACGACGTGCGGCTGACCCGGGCGGAGTTCGAGGACATGATCCGGGCGCCGATCGAGTCGACCATCGGCGCGCTGGTCCGCACGTTGCGCTCCGCTCAGGTGGAGCCCGCCGCGCTCAGCGCCGTGCTGCTGGTCGGCGGCTCCTCGCGGATCCCGCTCGTAGCTAGGATGATCACAGAGGCCCTCAACCGCCCCACGTTGATCGACGCCCACCCCAAGTACGCGGTAGCGCTGGGCGCCGCAGCACTCGCCGGCGAGGCCCCGGTGCAGACAACCGAGGCAGAGCTCGCCGAGGACCGTGCGGAGCGGGTGGAGACGGTGGCTGCCCTCGCGACGTCCGAGGTGGTCGGCGCCGCTCGGGCGGCAGCTCCCGACCGCGCCGAGCAGGTCCGCGGACCGTCGGGTCCGCTCGAGGCCGTCGGAACGGCCACCCGCACCGACCCACCCCCGCCCCGGGCCGGGCAGGACGGCGCCCGGCCTGCCGACGCTAGCCGCACCCCTCCGCCGCTCGCAGGCTGGTCGACCGAGTGGTCCGACGCCACCCCGCCCGTACCTGCGGCACGACACCGCACCAGGAATCGCGTCCTCGCCGCCGTCGCCGTGCTGCTCGTGCTTGCCGCGTCGGTCTCCTATGTCCTGAGCCAGGCCCGGACCCCGCAAGCTACTGACGTCGACGCGAGCGTCGCTGCGCCGCTTCCCTCACCCGTGGTGCTGCCGCCGCCCGCGCCGGCTCCCGCGGAGGTGCCGCGAGCGATCGCCGCGAGCGTGCCCATCCCGCCGGTCCGTGGACAGGTCGCGGTCGGAAAGACTCCGGGCTTCGTCGCGATCGCACCGAACGGCAAGTTCGCCTACATCGCCAACCGCGCCGCAGGTGTCGTGACCGTCGTGGACACCGCGATCAGCGAGGTCGTCGCCACGATCCCCATCCCCGACGGCCCCCCGCAGTACCTGGCGTTCGCCCCCGACGGGCACCGTCTCTACGTGAGCGTCTTCAACGACCCCGACCGCTCGATCAACGAGGTCGCCGTCCTCGACACGCAGACGAACACCGTCGTCACGACGATCAAGGTCGGCAGCCGCCCCTATGCCCTTGACGTCAAGCCCGACGGGTCCGAGATCTACGTGCCCAACCACGACTCGGGCACCGTCTCGGTCATCGACACCGCGGCCAACGCGCTGGTCACCGACATCCGGGTCAAGCCGAACCCGCACTGGGTGGAGTTCTCGCAGGACGGCACGCAGGCCTACACGGCCAACCACGAGTCCAACGTCATCACGGTGATCGACACGGCCACCCGCAGCGTGGCCGCCGAGATCCCGGTGGAGATCAGCCCGCACAGCGTGGCCGTCCACCCCACCCGGCCGCTCGTCGCGAACGTCAACTACGACAGCGACTCGGTGACCGTGATCGACACCGAACGGCAGCAGGTGACCGCCGTCGTCCCGGTCGGCACGCACCCCCAGGACGTGACCTGGTCGCCGGACGGGCGGCACCTCTACGCGACGAACGTCGACAGCGACAACATGACGGTGATCTCCGTCGACGGTTACCGCGTGACGGCCACCGTCCCGACCGGGGAGGCACCCACGAGCGTCGCCGTGCTCCCCGACGGTCGTCAGGCCTACGTCACCAACCTGAACAGCGGCACGCTGACGGTCCTCGACCTCGCCGGCTGACCGAGGACCCGCCGCGAACTGACGCAGCTGCGCGCATCCTGAGGAGCTGCCCGCGGACCGAGGAGCTGCGCGCGCCATGCCGCGCGCGGCGACGCGAAACCGCGCGCACCTTCACCGGGAGCGACCCCACAGCCGCGGGTGGGGAACACCCCACCTCTCTTGGCGGGCCGGCCTCCTCCATGCCGGGGGCAGGCGGTATGTCTCGCGCGGGCGTCCGCGCGCATTGTTCCGGTAGCGACAAACCAGCTTCAGCAGCTGGGACGGAGATCCCGGAAGGAGCCCGGCGATGGCCTCGACGATCACCACATTCTGGTCGAACCGGGATCTCGCCATCCTCCGCGCCGTCGCGGCGGGCCGGTGCCGGGCCTCCGGCGAATTCGTCGGCTCGCTGGTCGTCGACGGATTGTGCGTTGCCGACCAGTTCAGCGGGCGCCGCCTGTCCCAGGCGGGCCTGATCGCGGCGCCGACCTGCGGGCCCGTGGAGCTGACGTCCTCAGGACGCGCGTTGATCGAGGCCGCCTGACCGGCACCTCCCCGCTCGAGCGTCTCGCGTTGAGCATGAGCGTGAGCGTGAGCGCACCGGGGGAGCGATGAAGTACTGACTAAGTTCACTCACGGAGTCGCCATGTCATCAACGCAGTCCCCGACCTTGGAGAAGCGAGCGGGCATTCGTTGATCAATCGTGTTGCCCAACGCGTATGGCCCTGGTCACCGGATCCCGAGGAGAGCGCATCGGCAGGTCTGCACCTGCAGATCGCGAGCGCCTCTCCGCACGCGGCTGAAGCCCTGTTGCCGAGGTGCGGGACGAACTACGCTTCGCAGCCGGACACCGGGGCTTGCCCCGGTACGCGCCCAGAGGGGCGGTGATCGACCATGACGCTGAGGGCCCGCGACCGACGGACGCTGCGTGAGATCGAGCAGCACCTGGACGCCGAGGACCCCGCTCTGGCTCGTCTGCTGGACGAGTCGCCCAAGCGTCCCGGCGCGACGACCCGCATCGTTGCGCGCCTGTCCTGGGCTGTGCTCTCGATCGCGGTCGTGTTGGTGATCGCGGGACTGGTAGTGAGCAGTTCCTCGACGATCGTCGGCGGACTACTGCTGCTGGCGGTGTTCCCGATCGTCGTTCGACTCCTTGCGACGGTGCTGGATGCACCGCACAGCGGTCGCCCTCCCGACTTTCCGTAGCAGCAGGACCAGTCGAGATCCCCAATCTGACCGAAGCCGCGTCATTCGTCGACGTCCTATGCTGTCGGCGTTCTCGAGCTCGATACGGAGGCGCCGCATGACGCAACAATCACCCATTTCCGACGAGGACAGGGCGTTCCTCGCGGATTGGGACGAGGAGATCGAGCGCGAGTTCGCCGATGAGCTGGTGTTGCGCAGGCAGGTGGCGCATGACGGCCGCGCGGTTCGGGAAAGGGCCTACCTTGAGCAGGCGTCGGTTCGGGCCGCACTCCTGCAGCTCGCCGGGATGTCCGAAGGCGAGGCCCGGGAGCGCGCCGACCAGGAGCTGATTCGTGTCCGGGAAGCAGCGGCCGCCCAGCGGGCGACGGCGTCCGGCATCGTGCGCCGCCGCACGGCAACCGACCGGGCCGAAACCGCACAGCTCATCGCCACCGTGCGCGAGGCGTGATGGGCATCCTCTTCGGCTTCACGGCGGACGACGTCACGGCGCAGGTCGCCGACGTCACCGAGGGCCCCAACAGCACCGTGGCGGTGACGACACCGCCCACCGCCGACCCGATCTCCGACGCCGTCAACAACGTCCGCTTCGCCTGCAACGGGTTCGCCGCCGCGCTCGACTTCGCCGGCGTCGACATCCGCGCGCGGTCCTTCTTCCGGTTTCAGCTGCCGGAGCCGGGGCGGATCACCGTCCACGGACACCTGACCTACGGCGGTGTGTCGACCGTTATCGGGCAGAACGCGGGCTGGATCTTCGACAACCCCGGGCTTCGCGAAGGTGAACCTCCTCGCCAGGATGCGCGTTCGCGTCCGTGGAGAAAACGGTGCGATCCTCCTGACGAGGAACACCGGGTTCCGGACCCTTCTCGAGGTCACCGCAGACGGTTCCGGTGGCACGACGACGCAGACTGAGGTGGCGAGCGCCGGCATTCTCGAGCAGTTCCTGACGATCTCGACGCCGGAGGTCGTCCTGCCGGACGACGCGATTTTCGTCCGCGTCGAGTACGCCATGTCGGCCTTCGCGCTCTCTCACGGAGAGTTCGTCGCCGATTTCGACGGCAGCGGCGTGAACGTCCCGATGGTCGTCGTCAACTATTGACCGGTTGTCCATGCCGGGCCGGCCGGCGGACCGATGCGTTGCGCGGCAGGGTCGTGGTGGCCGAGCATCACTAGACGGACAGGGTCGACGGTGACGGGATCGGTGAATGAGCAATCTCGAACGGAGCCCGCGCGAGACGCCGTGCGGCGGCCGGACCCGCGTGGCCGCCGAGCCGGTGCGGGAGCTGCTGGAGGGCAGGCCCGTCGTGCTCGGCGGCCCGCGGGCGATGTCGGTCACCCGGACGTTGCCCAACCGCGGCCGGCGCATGGTCGGAGCCTGGTGCTTCGTCGACTACTACGGTCCGGACGACCTCAGTGGTTCCGCGGGCATGCAGGTGGCGCCACACCCGCACACCGGGCTGCAGACCGTCAGCTGGCTCGTCGCCGGCGAGGTGCTGCACCGCGACAGCGTCGGCAGCCTGCAGCTCGTCACCCCGGGCCAGCTCAACCTGATGACCGCCGGGCACGGCATCTCCCACTCCGAGGAGAGCCCGGCGGACCGCTCGCCGATCCTGCACGGCGTGCAGCTGTGGACGGCGCTGCCGGACGG
>JAQSWF010000211.1 GCA_029266775.1 Pseudonocardia sp. | reverse complement strand
GAGCTGGCCCGGGTGCAGGCCGAAGGCGTCGCGATCACCATGCCGCTGACCAGCGAGGAGTGGGGCGAGCGCGCTTTCCAGGTGCGCGACCCCAACGGCGTGATCGTGCAGCTGGTGGACTGGAACGCCTGAGTTCTGCTAGCGGGCGGGTCCGGCGGTGACGAGCCACGCCGCCGACCCGAAGAGCACGCCGTCCGGGCCGAGGTGAGCTTCCAGCGTCGCGCGCAGCGCGGCGAGGGCCGCGGCGCGTCCGGCATCGTCGAGGTCGGCGAGCACGCCGCCGACGAGCCCGACCACCAGCGCCTCGGCCGTCGCGACGTCCGGCCCGAACCAGGTCGGCTCGCGCAGCCCCGCGATCCGCGGTTCGCCGAAGCCCGCTGCGGCGAGAACGGCACGCAGCCGGGCCGGCTCGCCGAGCGAGAACGGGCCGGGCGCGCCCGGCGGCGACACGGGGACGGGACGGTCCGGGGCGACGGCCTGGAAGAAGGCGTTCAGCCACTCGTTCTCCGACAGCGGCTGCCATACCAGCAGCACCAGGAGCCCGTCAGGTCGGAGCGCGCGGGCCAGGTGCGCGAACGCCGCGACCGGGTCGCCGAAGAACATCGCCCCGGTCCGGCTGATCACGCGGTCGAAGCGGCCCGCGCCGAGGTCGGCCACCTGCGCGTCGGCCTGGACGAAGGTGGCGTTGTCGCGACCCCGCAGGGCGGCCCGCCGCCGCGCGACGTCGAGCATGCGCGCGGAGAGGTCGACGCCGACCGCCCCGCCGGCCGGTGCGCGCTCGGCCGCGGCGAGGGTCGTCTCCCCGTTGCCGCACCCGACGTCGAGGACCTGCGCGTCCGGCGCGATCGCCGCGGCGGCCAGGAAGGGCTCGGTGTAGCGGGCGACGGATCCGTCGAGGAGGTCCGCGTTCTGCACCCAGTAGTCGCCGGACGGCCCGTCCCAACCCCGAGCAATGTCAGCGTTCGACGGGTCGATAAGTGATGTCAATTCCGCCCTCTCCTTCCTGGCTGTTGCCATGGCGTACCCGGGCCGTCCGTCGCATGCTGGACGGGCCCGGCTTCCCCCCGGGCGGACGTCGTTCGCCGAACCGGGGGGACCAGTGTCGACACGTGCACGACGGCGGCGCGACCGTGACCGCGCCGACGCCGACCTGCTCCGCCGCACCGCCTCGTGGCTGCGCGACGACCCGGAGCGCGCCCGGCACGCCGGGCTCGTCACCGACGGCGATGCGCACGCACTCGCCGCCCTGCTCGACGTCCTCGCCACCGAGCTGCCCCACCTCGATCCCGCTGTGCGGTGGCAGGCCGTCGAGTCGTGCCGCCTGACGCTCGGAGAGACGATGGCCGATCCGTACCGCCGTCGGACGAGGCGGCGCTGACCCCGCCGGCAGCGTCCCCTCATCCACATACGGAGTCCAGCAGCACCCGCCCGTGAGCGGATCGGTAGCGGCTACCGAGTCAGGCCAGCGGCGCGCACCTTACGGCGCGCGGATTTCGCCTGCGGCCATCCGACGATCCTCAACGTGGTTCGGCGACGGCCGCACGCCACGATACGTCTCGATGTCGTGGTGGAGGGCCGTGCACCGAGCGGCGTGACCCGTCAGTCCTTGTCCCCGGAGCCCTTGCCCCTCGTGCCGTCCTTGCCTTTCCCGTCGCCCTTGCTCTCGCCGTCGCCCTTGTCGCTGCGACCGCCGTCGTCGTCCTGCTCGCGAGCGTTCCTATCGTCGCCGTCGTCGGCCCGGTCGTTCTTCGTGCTCTCGTTCGGAGAGCTGCTCTTCTTCGACGAGTCGCGGCCGCCGGATCCGTCGCGGTGCCGACCGTCCCGGTCGCCGTCCTCGTCGTCGTTCCTGTCGTCGTCCCCGTCGTCGCTGCGGTTCCGCACCGTCTTCGTGGCCTCGGGAACGGTGGCGCGGCGTGCGCCCGCCACCGGGGCGGGCACGGGCCGGGCGGGGTGGGTCGGAGCCGCGGCCACCGCCGGCGGGTCGGGGTCGACCCGCCGCTCCGCCTCGATGGGCGCCGGCGCAACGAGCGCCAGCGGCGGGGCGACGTCCTGCGCGGCGGGCGCGGTGCCGACCTGCGGTGTGGGCTCCGCCTTGATCACTGTCAGCGCGCCGCCCAGCGCCGCCGCCACCAGGCAGGCCAACGCTCCTGCGGGGGCGAGGCGGCGGCCGAGCTGCACGACGAGGCGGCGGCGCGGCGGCGGCACCGCGACGGGCCCGTTGCGCAGCGAGGTCGCGACATCGGACGCCGAGGGCCGCTCGTCCGGTTGTGGCGACGTCATCCGGCGAATGACCGACGCGAGCCCGTCAGGGACGTCGTCAGGGATCCGCGGCAGCCGGTGCAGGCGGGCGACCGCGGACTCGAGCGGCCCACCCTCGTACTCGCGGCAGCCCGTCACGGCCTCGAGCAGCACGAGTCCGAGGGCGTAGACGTCGGCCGGCGGCCCGACGGCCTCGCCACGCACCTGCTCGGGAGCCATATACGCCGCGGTGCCCACCACTGCTCCGGTAGCCGTCACGCGCGTGGCGCCGACGACCCTGGCGATGCCGAAGTCCGTCAAACGCGGCCGTCCGTCGGTGTCGAGCAGGACATTCGCGGGCTTGACGTCGCGGTGGACAACACCGCGGGCGTGGACGTGCGCGAGGGCGTCGGCCAGCATCGCGCCGATCGCGACGACCCGCGGCGCGGGCAACGGCCCGTCGTGCAGCACGACCGAGAGGCTGTGCCCGTCGACGAAGTCCATGATGATGTACGGGCGCCCCTGCGGGTCGACGCCGGCGTCGTGCACCCCGACGAGGCCCGGGTGCCGAATGCCGTCGAGGACCGTCATCTCCCAGGCGCCGCCGCGGTCCGGGTCGTACTCCGACCCGGGCAGGAAGACCTTGACCGCGACGACCCGGGCACGTGTGCGGTCCCACGCCCGGTAGACATGCGCCGTCCCGCCCAGCCCGACGAGCGGCCCGACCTCGTAGCGTCCGGCGAGCGGCGCGCCCGCATCGGCCGCGCCCGGCGTCGCGTCCATGTCGATCCGTCCCCCCTCGACCCGCCGGGTGCAATACCCGACCCGACCCGAATCACCCCGTATCGACGCCGCTCAGCCTTCTCCGTTTCGCCCCGGCGCTCAACCCACTCCTGTCAGGTGGCGGAACGCCGCGACGGGTGTGACCATGGGCACATGAACAAGGTTCGACGCGATATGAGCAGTCGCCTCGACCACCTCCATCGCGTTGGTGCGGTGCTGTTCGGCCTCGGGCTGGGCACGTTCGGCGTGCTCGGCCTGGTCAACCGGCTCGATCCGTTCTCGACCAGCGGGCAGGAGATCCTCGGCCTCTCGTCGAACGGTCTGCTGTCGGTGATCTCGCTGGTCGTGGCGGTGATCCTGATCGCGGCCGGGGTGCGCGGGGGCCGGATTGCGTCCACGGTCCTGGTCGTCATCGGGTCGGCATTCGTCCTGTCCGGCCTGGTGAACGTGCTGGTGCTCGGGACACCGCTGAACCTGCTGGCCTTCCGCATGTCCAACGTCATCTTCAGCTTCATCTCCGGGGCCCTGCTGCTCTTCCTCGGCGCGTGGGGACGCTTCAGCGGAGGGCTGCCCGACGACAACCCGTACCGGCGCGAGCGGCACGGGGCCGACGGCGACCCGGCCCCCTTGCCCGCGCACTTCACGGACCCGAACGACATCGCCGCGGCGCGCGAGCTGGCCGAGGCCGAGCGCGCAGTGGCCCAGCATGCGGCGTCGCCCGATGTCGTCGCCCGCATCGAGGCGATCCGGGACCTGCGCGGGGATGAGGACCGCGTGCAGGCCTGGCGGCGGCAGCGGTGAGGGTTTCGGGCTCGCGGTGATCGGCAGGAGACCACGTCCCGAGCGGCCGGGTCCGGGGCAGGAGTCCGTCTGGGACTACCCGCGTCCTCCGCGTGCCGAGCCCGACAGCCGCCGGGCCGTCCTCCGGCACGGCGGCGTCGTCGTTGCCGACACCGCAGACCTCGTACGCGTGCTGGAGACCAGCCACCCTCCGACCTTCTACCTGCCTCGGTCGGCGTTCGGGGAGTTCCTGCTCGCGGTCGACCGGACCACGGTCTGCGAGTGGAAGGGCGTGGCGCGCTACGTCGACGTCGTCGTGCCCGGGACGCCGCCGCTGCGTGACGTGGGCTGGTGGTACCCGGAGCCGGACCGCCGCTACCCGGAGCTGCGCGACCGCGTGGCCGTCTACCCGGACCCGTTCGACGAGATCACCCTTGACGGCGAGCGGGTCCAGCCCCAGCCGGGCGGCTTCTACGGCGGGTGGATCACCTCGGAGGTGGTGGGGCCGTTCAAGGGTGGTCCCGGCTCGTGGGGGTGGTGACCGGCCCCCGTGCGCCCCGCTGGGTACCACTTATAACGTAAGGCTGTGGACACCGGCGCCCTCGCGGACTCGACCTGGGAGCGCGTGCTCACCGCGGTGATCGAGGGCTCTCACCTGGCCACCGGCGACGGGATCTGCGAGATGCTCGACGAGGCCACCGCGCCCGCCGGCATCGCGGTCGACGTGCTGCTGGCAGACCTGCCGCAACAGACGCTCACCCCGATCCGGCTCCCCCCGGGGCCGGCCGTGACGGTGGAGGGCTCCTTCGGCGGACGTGCCTACCAGCTCGGTGAGATCGTGCCCGACATCGACGCGGACGGATCACCCGTGTGGTGGGTGCCCATGCTGGACGGCACGGAACGTGTGGGCGTGATGCGCGTGGTCCGGCGCGCCGACGCCGATAACCCACTCGACGACCCGGTTCTGTTTCAGCGGCTGTGGACGCTGGCCGGGCTGCTGGGCCACGTCGTCATGTCGAAGGTCGTCTACAGCGACCACCTCCGCCGGTTGCGCACGCGCGGCACCCTGTCGGCGCCGTCCGAGCTGATGTGGCAGCTGCTGCCACCACGCACCTTCGCCACCAAGCAGGTGGTGGTCACCGCACTGCTCGAGCCGTTCGACCGGGTGGCGGGCGACGCCTACGACTACAGCGTCGACAGCGGCGCGGTTGAGCTGAGCGTGTTCGACGGGGTCGGGCACGACCTCGACGCCGGCGTGGCGACCGGGCTGGCGCTCACCGCCCTGCGCAACGCGCGGCGCGGCGGTGAGCAGGACCTCATCGCCCTGGCCGCCCGGGCGGACGCCTTCCTGGCCGTCCGGGATGCGGGGCCCCGCTTCGTGTCCGCGGTGCTGGCCCGCCTCGACACTCGAACCGGCCTGCTGTCCTATCTCCTGGCCGGGCATCCGCCGCCGCTGCTGATCCGCCACGGTCGGATGGTCAAGGAACTGGCCCACCCGCCCCGGCTCCCGCTCGGGCTCACCGACCCCGCGGGTCCGAAGCCCTCCATCGGCCAGGAGCAGCTGCAGCCTGGTGACCGGATCCGCTGGTCGACCGCGACCGCAGTGCGTCGAGCAACACGCTGCGCAGCGGCGCGAGGTCGACGTCACCCAGGTCCCAGGACGCATCGAGCTCGTGCGCGATCGAGGCGGCCGTGGAGAGCAGCGCGCGGCCGTGCTCGGTGAGCCGCAGCTGCGCGCGCTGACCGCGGCCGGTGTCCGCCGCGCTGATCGCCCCGCGGTCGACCAGCGCGGCGATCGTGGCGTGCATGCTCTGCACGGTGACCCCCGCGCGGCGGGCAAGGTCGCTGTAGGACAGGCCGGGACCGTGGGCGAGGTGGCCGAGCGCGCCGACGTGCCGCAGGGTCAGGCCGTGCTCGGCGAGGGCCCCGTCGAGCCGGCGCTGCGCCACCCGCCCGATCCCGATGAGCAGCATCGTCGTGCTGGTCACGAGGCTCGGCCCGGGTGCGCCCTCGCTCATGCTGGCGTCCCGCCGGCTCCGGCCGTCCGCGTCCGCGCCCGGTGCAGGGCGAGCAGCCCACCGACGGCGGGCACCAGGGTGAGCAGCCGCGTCCCGGTGGTCAGGGGCAGCAGGAACGCGACGGCGATGGTCGCGAGGTAGGCGAATCCGTGCACGGGCCCCATCGTCGAGGTCACCAGCGGATGGTGCACGGTGGCGAGGTTGACCACCAGCACCACCAGCGACGCCGTCTCGACGACCGACGCCACACCCAGCCATCGCAGCCCGCTCGTCGTCGGCGTAGCGACGGCCGTCACACGCCGGTCGTCGAACCGGGGCGCACGACCATGAGCACGACGACCACCGCCCACAGCAGGGAGAACAGCCCGGAGGCCGTGCTCAGGCGGGAGGCGGTGGCCAATCGGGTGGCGACGGCGCTCGGCTCGGCGGGCGGGCCCATCAGGCGATCCTGTGCCGGGAGGATCACCACGGCGAGGACGAGCGCCGCAGCGATCGTCAGCACGAGCGATGCCACGACCCACGCATCGCCGAGCACACCGAGGTGGGCGGCGAGCGCAATTCCCAATACCGGCACCGACAGCCCCAGCACCGCGTAGACGCGGCTGATGCGGTGGAGCAGGGCGACGACCTCCACCGAGTGGTCCGACGTCGCGCGGGCGTAGCGCGGGAACACGCTCACGGCCACTGTGACCGGACCGATGAACACGATCGCAGCCAGTACGTGCAGGCTGAGCAGCACCTTCCCCACGCGCGCCTCCTCGGAGCAGAACCTTCAGCTCAACTTACAGGATGACTGAAGGCGCGCGGTACCGGGTCGCGTGCTGGTCCGACCGGGACATTCCCTCCAGACTGTGCAGATGGCTCAGGACGTGCGGCGGGAGCTGGCCGATCGGATCGAGAGACGACGCGGGAGCATTACGGCGTACCTGACCGCATCGCGACCGCGCAGCAGCCGGCTCACCACGATCAGCATCATCAGCAGCGCCGTCGCCGCGGTGCTGGTGGCCGGGCCGGCCCTCGGCGGCGAGTCTTTCGCGGGCGGGGTTGGCGGAGCGCTCGGGTTGAGAACGAGCTCGATCGTCTGGCGCGTGCTCTGCTTCCTCGGCATGCTGGCGTCGCTCGTCGCGGTGATCACGACGAACCTGCAGAAGTCGCACGAC
>JAQSWF010000210.1 GCA_029266775.1 Pseudonocardia sp. | reverse complement strand
CCGCAGTGTCATCACCAGCCGCCGGTCCGCCACCATCGCGGCGCGGTACTCCTCCCACTCGGGATGCTCGCCGGCGAGGGTGCGGTACAGCTCGACGAGGGCGTCCACGGTCGGGTCGTGCGGGTCCTCGGCGGTGGGCGTCAACTCGGCGATCCCCTCGCCGACGGCCCAGCCCGAGAGGTCGGGGGAGACGATGATCGCTGTCAAGGCCGCTATTCAGAAGCTCAGGGGCGCCAGGAGGCGGATGGCGGCCCAGATGCTGAGGAGCGCGACCGCGATGAACAAGAATTTCCAGATGATGCGTGGGATGAACGTGTCGCGCGCGAGGTAAGCGGCATCAGTGCCATCGTCCGTGGATGACTCCCACGCCGCGAGCAGCCCGCCGAGCAGGAGCACGAAGACCAGCCCGGCTGCGAAGGCAGCCTGCAGCACTGGCGTGCCGTAAAAAGCGACGTAGCCGATCGTGACCGCCAACAGCAGCACGAGGAACGTCGTCCACTCCTTCTCGGCCTTGATCCAGGCCAGCACGAGCAGAACGACGGCTCCCCAGAGAACGACCAGCACCTCGCCGGCGGCCAAGAGGGCAGCGCCGCCGAGTCCGAACAGCGGGGGAGCGGCGTAGCCGGCCAGGGTCGTGAGGATATTGGCCAGGCCCGACCCGAATTCGCGTTCGAATTCCGTCCCGCCGTTGTAGGCGGACTCTGACTTCACTTCGAAGTTGTTGATGCGATAACCGGTCAGGGTGCCGATTAGTATGTGGCCGCCCTCGTGGGCCACCGTGACCAGCGCGCCAACTGCTTGAGAGGCCACCAACACGAGGAGCACCGCAACCAGCGCCGCCGCAGCCACGACCGGCCCGCTGAGTCCGGCAGCCACCTCTGATGTCACGGCAGCGGTCTCGCCGCACACACTCCCGCCGTTATCGCGTCATCACATCGATTGTGCTCCTTTCCACGCGTGTGGCGCGAGAATCGCCGATGCGCATCCGCCCCCTGCGGGCATGACCGTGATTCGCACGTCGAAGGCGCACCATTGCTGTTCGAATGGACAGCAACAGCGCGCCTCTCACGTGCGAAAAACCTGTGGACAGGGCGCGATCGCGCCTGCGCCGACCGCCGTGGTGCCGAGTTGTCCACAAGGAGCTCAGCCATCCACAATTCGGCGTCACGCCCTGGCGGCGGCGTGACCATCGCCCGAGCATGGCGGCGTGACCGCTCTGCTGCCCGCCCTGATCACCGCTCTCCCGCTCGCTGTCGCCGGTCTGCTGGCCGGCGTTGTCGCCCGACGGCTCCTGGCGCGCCTGCGCCGGGGCGCCCAGGTACCGCCGCCATGGTGCGAGCTCGGAGTCGGGACGGCGTGGGCCGCCACCGGGGCTGCGGCGGGGGCCGCGGCGGTGCCGGCCGCCTGGGTGCCGGCGTTGCTCGGACTGGGGTGGCTCGTCGTGGCGGCCGCGGCCGTCGACGTGCTTCACCGCCGGTTGCCCGACGCATTGACCCTGCCGGCGCTCCCGGCCGCGCTGGTGCTCCTTGTCCCGCTGGGCTCCGCGGCAGTGCTTCGGGGTGCCGCCGGGGCGGCCGTAGCGGCGGCTGCGTATGCCGCGCTTCACGTCGCGGCTCCCCGTGCCATGGGCGCGGGTGACGTGACGCCCGCGGGCCCGCTCGGTGCGGTGCTGGCCGCCGCGGGGTGGCCGGCGCTGATGCTTGCCGCGCTGGCGGCGGCCCTGCTCACCGGTGGGATCGCGCTCGTGGCAGTCCTGCTCAGTGGGTTGGACAAGAGGAGGGCTGCCGTTCCGCACGGCCCGTCGATGCTGGGCGCCGGCTGGCTCGTGACGTTGATGGCCGCCGGCGCACCGCCTTGACCTCGGCAGAAGTTCACCGGATGAGAGGATGAGGGGGTGTTGCGCTGGATCACCGCCGGGGAGTCCCACGGCCCCGCACTGGTCGGGGTGCTGGAGGGCATGGTCGCCGGCGTGGAGGTCACCACCAAGGACCTGGCCGCCGAGCTGGCGCGCCGCAAGCTCGGCCACGGCCGCAGCCCGCGGATGGCCTTCGAGGCGGACGAGCTCGAGGTGATCGGCGGCATCCGGCACGGCCGTACCCAGGGCGGTCCGGTCGCGGTGCGCATCGCGAACACCGAGTGGCCGAAGTGGCAGTCGGTGATGGCCGCGGATCCGATCGACCCGGCGCTGATCGCGAACCGCGCCCGCAACGCGCCGCTGACCCGTCCCCGGCCCGGACACGCGGACCTCGCGGGCATGCTGAAGTTCGGGTTCGACGACGCGCGGCCCGTGCTGGAGCGCGCGAGCGCCCGTGAGACGGCGTCGCGGGTCGTACTGGGCACCGTCGCGAAGGCGTTCCTCCGCCAGGCGCTCGGGGTCGAGATCGTGTCGCACGTGGTCGTCATCGGCGCGGTCGACGCCCCGGACGACGATCCGGTGCCCGGGCCCGGCGACCTGGAGCGCGTCGATGCCAGCCCCGTACGCGCCTTCTCCGAGGCGACGGCCGCCCGGATGATCGCCGAGGTCGACGCCGCGGACGGCGACGGTGACACGCTCGGCGGCGTGATCGAGGTGATCGCGTACGGGCTGCCCGTCGGCCTGGGGTCCTACGTCCAGGCCGACCGGAGGCTGGACGCGCGGCTCGCCGGGGCTCTGATGAGCATCCAGGCGATGAAGGGCGTGGAGATCGGCGACGGGTTCCGCACCGCCCATCGGCGCGGCAGCGTCGCGCACGACGAGATGGTGCCGGGCGATCCCGTCAAGCGGCTGTCCAACCGGGCCGGCGGACTCGAAGGCGGAATGACCAACGGCGAGCCGGTCCGGGTGCGGGTCGCGATGAAGCCGATCTCGACGGTGCCGCGAGCCCTGCGCACCGTGGACGTGGCAACGGGGGAGGAGGCCACCGCCATCCACCAGCGGTCGGACGCGTGCGCCGTGCCCCGCGCAGGGGTCGTCGCCGAGGCCGTGGTCGCGCTGGTCCTGGCCGACGCGGCGCTGGAGAAGTTCGGTGGCGATTCGCTCGCCGAGACCCGGCGCAACGCCCGCGCCTACCTCGACACGTACCGCCTCGTCGATCGGCCGGCCGACGACCTCTGAGCAGCAGCGTCAGATCACGGTCGGGCCGTGGCTTCGCGTCGTTTACGCTGGGTCGCCGTGAGCCCCGAAGCACGCTCGGCGCAGAGACGCCCCGCGCTCGTGCTGGTCGGCCCGCCGGGCGCCGGCAAGACGACGGTCGGCCGGGTGTTGGCCCGCCGGCTCGACCTCCGCTTCACCGACGTCGACGCGGTGATCGTGCAGCGCGCGGGCAAGCCGATCGCGGACATCTTCACCCAGGACGGCGAAGACGCGTTCCGTGCCCTGGAGCGCGAGGTCGTCGCCACGGCGCTGGACTCCACCGAAGGCGTGCTCGCCCTGGGCGGCGGGTCGGTCCTCGCGGCGTCCACCCGGGAGCGCCTGCGCGATCATCGCGTGGTGCTCCTCTGGGTCAGCCTCACCGATGGCCTGCGGCGCACGGGCGTGTCGACGGCGCGGCCGCTCCTGGCCGGGGTGAACCCGCGCGCGACGTTCAAGGCGCTGCTCGACGCCCGTGCCCCGCTGTACCGCGAGGTGGCCACCGTCGAGGTCGACACGACGCGGCGCAGCGCGAACCAGGTGGCCCGGGCGGTGCTGATCGAGGTCGCGCAGGTCCATCCCGGCGTCGTGAGCGAGCCCGTGCTCGCCGCGGCGCTCGGGAGCGCGACACCGCCGCACGGCGTGCCCCGACCCGGCGCCGACCCGCTGGACGCGCCCACACCCGCCGCGGCCGTCCCTCTTCCGGACCCGCTCGTCCGCCACCACCGCTGACCGCCGACGGCATGACGAGCGAGGAAGCCCGGATCGAGGTTCGCGGCGAGCGCCCCTACCCCGTCGTGGTCGGGCGCGGCGTGCGCGCGCAGCTCGCGGACGCCGTGCGGGAGCTCGGCGCCGCGACGGCCGTCGTCGTCCACCAGCCGACGCTCACCGACGCGGCCGAGACCGTGCGCGACCAGCTGTCCGAGCACGGCGTGGACGCGCACCGCGTCGAGATTCCCGACGCGGAGGAGGGCAAGTCGCTGGCTGTCGCCGGCTTCTGCTGGGAGGTCTGCGCCCGGGTCGGCCTGACCCGCAGCGACGTGGTCGTCGGCCTCGGGGGCGGCGCGGTCACGGACCTGGCCGGCTTCGTCGCCGCGACCTGGATGCGCGGCGTGCGGGTGGTGCATGTGCCCACCACGCTGCTCGCGATGGTGGACGCCGCGGTGGGCGGCAAGACCGGGATCAACACCGCCGCGGGTAAGAACCTCGTCGGCGCCTTCCACGAGCCGTCGACCGTGCTGGTCGACCTGGCCACGCTCGAGACGCTGCCGCGCGACGAGCTCGCGCCGGGCGCGGCGGAGATCGTCAAAGCGGGGTTCATCGCGGACCCGGTGATCCTCGACCTGATCGAGGCGGACCCCGCTGCCGCGCTGGACCCGATCGGGCCGGTACTGCCCGAGCTGGTGCGTCGCGCGATTCAGGTGAAGGCGGACGTTGTCGGCGCGGACCTGCGCGAGTCGCACCTGCGGGAGATCCTCAACTACGGCCACACGCTGGGCCACGCGATCGAGCGCCGCGAGGGCTACCGCTGGCGCCACGGCGACGCGGTCAGCGTCGGCCTGGTGTTCGCCGCCGAGCTCGCGCGGGCCGCGGGACGGCTCGACGACGCCACGGCAGAGCGGCACCGCAGCGTGCTCACCGCGCTCGGCCTGCCGGTCTCGTACGTCCCCGGCGCACTCGACGAGCTGGTGGAGACGATGCGCGGCGACAAGAAGGCGCGCTCGGGCCGGCTTCGGTTCGTCGTCCTCGGCGCACTGGCCCGTCCGGGCCGCCTCGACGATCCGGACCGCACGCTGCTCGAACGGGCCTACGCCGCGATCAGCCGCGCGTCGGGCTGATCGCTACGTTGGTATGACCGCGGGCGGCGCCACCCGCACTAGAGTGTCCGGGTGCCCCACGCCTCCCGCCGCGCCGCCCTGCGCGGGCTGCTGCGCGCGGCCGACGTCGACGCGCTGCTGGTCACGGACCTGGTCAACATCCGCTACCTGACCGGCTTCACCGGCTCGAACGCCGCGCTGCTGGTGCACGCGCACGGCGAGCCGATGAGCCGGTTCTGCACCGACGGGCGGTACGCGACCCAAGCTGCGGTGGAGGTCCCGGACCTCCCGCGCGTCATCGAACGGGCGTCGGCGTTGGCGCTGGCCCGCGACGTGGGAAAGCTGGAGATCACCCAGCTGGGGTTCGAGTCCGACGCCGTGACCGTCGACGCCCACGCCGCGCTCGACGAGGCCGCGGGCGAGGCGGTCGAGCTGCGCCGCGCGCCCGGCCTCGTCGCCCGGCTGCGGTTGGTCAAGGACGAGAGCGAGACCGCAGCGCTGCGCGCCGCCTGCGCCGCGGCAGACGCGGCGTTCGCGGACCTGCTCGCCGCCGGCGGGCTGCGTCCCGGGCGCAGCGAGCGGGACGTCGCCTACGACCTCGAGTCGCGAATGCGCGCCCACGGGGCGATCGGGCCGGCGTTCGAGACGATCGTCGCGGCCGGCCCGCACTCCGCCGTGCCGCACCACCGGCCCACGGACGCGTCGATGCGCCGCGGGGACCTGGTGAAGATGGACTTCGGCGCGCTCGTCCACGG
>JAQSWF010000209.1 GCA_029266775.1 Pseudonocardia sp. | reverse complement strand
GGACGCCGCGGAAGATCCGCCCGTCCTCGAGCACCAGCAGCGCGCTGCTCATGCCGTGCTGAATCATGCGGCGACCTTTCCCTCGCGCGCCGTGACCCGTCCGCGCAGCACCGTCGCGACCACCGTCGCGGGCAACCGCATGCCCTCGTAGGGCGTGTTGGTTCCGCGGCTCGCGAGCCCCGCACCACGCACCGTCCACATGTCGTCGGGGTCCACGACGGTGAACGTCGCCGGCTCGCCGACCGCGATCGGACGCCCCTGGTCGCGGAGCCGGCCGATCTCGGCCGGGCGCTGCGACATCACCCGCGCGACCCCCCGCCAGTCCAGCCGCCCCGGCTCGACGCAGGCGCGAACCAGCACGGACAGCGCCGTCTGCAGCCCCAGCATCCCGGGGCGGGCCGCGGCCCATTCGGTGTCCTTGTACTGCGCGGCGTGCGGAGCGTGGTCCGTGGCGACGACGTCGATAACGCCCTCGGCCAGCGCGTTGCGCATCTCGCGGGCGTCGTCGGCCGTCCGCAGCGGGGGGTTGACCTTGTGGACGGGGTCGTATGCGGTCAGCGTCGCGTCGGTGAGCAGCAGGTGGTGCGGGGTGACCTCGGCGGTCACCCGGACGCCCGCGGCCTTGGCGGCGCGCAGCACCGCGACCGTGTGTGCGCTGGACACGTGGCAGACGTGCAGCCGCGCCCCGGCGTCGCGGGCCAGCGCGCAGTCCCGCGCCACGACCGTCTCCTCGGCGGTCGCCGGCCAGCCGGCCAGCCCGAGCCGGGCGGCGACGACGCCCTCGTGGGCCTGCGCGCCCTCGGTGAGCCGCGGGTCCTCGGCGTGCTGCGCGATGACGGCGTCCAGCGACGTGGCGTACTCCAGCGCGCGGCGCATGAGCATCGGGTCGTGCACGCACCGGCCGTCGTCGGAGAACATCCGCACCCGGGCGCGGGACGACGCCATCGACGCGAGCTCGGCCATCCGCTCGCCGCCCAGACCGACCGTGACGGCCCCGACCGGATGCACGTCGACGAGCCCGATCTCCGCGCCGCGGCGCCACACGTGCTCGACCACCACCGCCGAATCCCCGACCGGATCCGTGTTGGGCATGGCGAACACCGCGGTGTAGCCGCCGAGGGCCGCGGCCGCGGAGCCGCTCTCGATCGTCTCGGACTCCTCCCCGCCGGGCTCGCGCAGGTGCGTGTGCAGGTCGACGAACCCGGGGAGCAGGACGAGCCCGCTCGCGTCGAGCACCTCGGCCGTCGCGGACAGGCGCGTCCCGATCTCCGCGACGACCCCGTCGCGAACGAGCACGTCGACCGGCTCGCCCTCGCCGTAGGGCCGCACACCGCGGATCAGCAGATCACCGGTCATCGAGCGCCCTCCGGTCCCGGCTGCCGCGGTGTCCGAAACGGCGCGGCGAGTGTCTGGAAAGCCACTTTCCTGCAACGTGGTTGCAGGAAAGTGGCTTTCCTGCAATCGGGGGTGGCGTTCATGCCGTGGCTCCCGCCAGCAGGTGGTACAGGACGGCCATGCGGACGTGGACGCCGTTGCGCACCTGCGCGAGCACGGCGCTGGCGGGGGCGTCGGCGACCGCGGGCGCGATCTCCATGCCCCGCACCATCGGCCCCGGGTGCAGCACGACGGCGTGCGCGGGGAGCAACGCCGCCCGCCGCTCCGACAAGCCGTAGCGCACCGCGTACTCACGGGCGGACGGGAAGTAGGTGCCGCGCATCCGCTCGGCCTGCACCCGCAACATCATCACCGCGTCCAGGGTGGGCAGCTCGGCCTCCAGCTCGGCGCCCACCCGGCACGGCCACGCTTCGACGCCGACGGGCAGCAGCGTCGGCGGCGCGACAAGCACCACGTCGGCGCCGAGGGTCGCGAGCAGGAAGACGTTCGAGCGGGCGACCCGGCTGTGCAGCACGTCGCCGACGATGCCCACCCGCCGCCCGGCGATGCCGCCGAGCCGGTCGCGCAGCGTCGCGGCGTCGAGCAGCGCCTGGGTGGGGTGCTCGTGCGTGCCATCGCCGGCGTTGACCACGCACGTCGCGGTACCCGGGCCGCCGGGCCCGACCACCCCCTCCTTCGCCGCGCGGTCGGCCCAGTGCGCCATGCGGTGAGCTGCGCCCGAGGCCGGGTGGCGCACGACGACGCAGTCCGCTCCGGCCGCGGCGAGGGTGGCGGCCGTGTCGCGCAGCGACTCGCCCTTGCCCACCGACGAGCCGCGGGCCGCGACGTTCACCGTGTCCGCGCTCATCCACTTGCCGGCGATCTCGAACGAGACGCGCGTGCGGGTGGAGTCTTCGTAGAACATCGTGACGACGGTGCGCCCGCGCAGTGTCGGCAGCTTGCGCACCTCACGGCCGAGCAGGGCCTGGCGCAGCCGGTCCGCGGTGTCGAGCAGGTCCGTCGCGGCCGCGGCG
This sequence comes from Pseudonocardia sp., assembly GCA_029266775.1. Lineage (GTDB taxonomy): Bacteria > Actinomycetota > Actinomycetes > Mycobacteriales > Pseudonocardiaceae > Pseudonocardia. The sequence goes on along the minus strand of JAQSWF010000209.1, from coordinate 3,281 downwards.
TCGAGGTCGGTCACCGAGAGCAGGTGCCTCACGCCGGACCCCCCTGCTGATCGCGCTGCGCGTCGTGCGCCACGAGGGCGACGCCGTCGCGGCCGTCGGTCTCGGCGAGCAGCACTTCGATCGACTCGTCATGGGCGGTGGGCACGTTCTTCCCGACGTAGTCGGGGCGGATCGGGAGCTCGCGGTGGCCCCGGTCGACGAGCACGGCCAGCTGGACGGCACGCGGACGCCCGTGCTCGGCCACCGCGTCCAGCGCGGCGCGGACGGTACGCCCGGAGAACAGGACGTCGTCGACGAGGACGACCAGCCTGTCGTCGAGCCCGCCGTCGGGCACGTCTGTTTCGCCGAGCGCGCGAGCCGGACGCCGCCGCAGGTCGTCGCGGTAGAGGGTGGGGTCCACCGAACCGACCGCCGGGGCGGCCCCGGTGAACTCGGTGATCGCCGCGGCCAGCCGCCGGGCCAGCACGGCACCGCCGGTCGGGATGCCGATGAGCACGAGCTCCGTGGCGTTCTCGGGGCTGAACGCCGTCTTCTCGATAATCTGGTGCGCGATGCGCGCGACGGTGCGAGCGACGTCGGCGGCGCTCAGCAGCTCCCGGTAGGGAGCGCCGGCCCGCGCGTCCCCGCGACGCGAAGTCGCCACGGGACTCTCCTTTCCCGCCTCACGGGACGGGCTTAAAGGACTAGAGACCCCAGGAACCCGCTGACAACTCAGCCCACCTGCGCGGCGGGCGAACCTGTTCAGCAGTCTCCCGGTGCGGCGACCCGAGGTCGCCCGAATGACCGTATCAGCGCCCCGTGGCGCGCCCGACACCGCTCGGGAGGGCGAGGGCGGGCCAGAGGTGACGATCGCGTACTGTGCACGACCGGCCGCCCGGGCGGCGCCCGGCAGCACCGCTGTCGATCAGCCGTTCGTGTGGACTCCGCCTGTTCGGGACCGAGAACAGGGGGGTCGGCTTGACCAGCTGCCGACCACGGTCGAAGATTACTCTCCGTATCGATCCGATGCGTTCTGGGTGGCCGCGAGGTCGCGAGGGCCAGCGAAGAAGGAGGACGCCGGATGGGCGACTACGCGAAAGCGCTCGGCGGCAAGCTGCGCGCCATCCGGCAGCAGCAGGGCCTGTCGCTGCACGGCGTCGAGCAGAAGTCCGGCGGGCGCTGGAAGGCCGTCGTGGTCGGTTCGTACGAGCGCGGCGACCGGGCGGTCACCGTGCAGAAGCTCGCCGAGCTCGCCGACTTCTACGGCGTCCCCGTGGCCGAGCTGCTGCCCGAGGGCCGCGTGCCGTCGCGCTCCGAGCCGGCCACGAAGATCGTCATCAACCTGGAGCAGCTGGCGCGGCTGCCCGTCGACAAGGTCGGGCCCCTCGCTCGCTACGCCGCCGCCATCCAGAGCCAGCGCGGGGACTACAACGGCAAGGTCCTGTCGATCCGTGCCGAGGACCTGCGGTCCCTGGCGATCATTTACGACAAGACCCCCGGCGAGCTGACCGACCAGCTCATCGACTGGGGCGTGTTGCCGCCCGACGCCCACTCGATCAGCTGACCTCCCGCACTTCGGAGCCATACTGCTGCCCGGGTGCCTCTGAGCCGCGTGACGGCTACGAAAGTGGGGTCGGGGCGGATGTCCGGGTCAGCGCGTGGCGCGCAGGTACTCGGCCAGATCGGCGATGCGGCTGAGCATCCCGTTCAGGAAGCGCGGCGAGTCGTCGGTGGAGAGCTGCCGGGCAAGCTCCACGGCCTCGGTGATGGCGACGGGGTCGTCGATCTCGTCGACCCACAGCAGCTCGAACACGGCGATCCGGAGCAGGTTGCGGTCGACGGCCGGCATCCGGGCGACCGTCCAGCCCTCGGCGTGCTCGGCGAGCAGCTGGTCGATCCGGTCCTGGTGCGCGACGACGCCCTCGACGAGCATCGCCGCGTAGTCCGAGACCGGCGGGGCATCGTCCGACTCGCGGCGCTGCCGCAGCACCGCCAGCGGGTCGTCGCCGCGGGCCTCGGCCTCGAAGAGAATGTCGAGCGCGCGCTTGCGCGCCTTGGTCCTGGCCCTCGGCATGGCTGCGCGCTCTAGGAGACGCGGCCGAGGTAGCGGCCGTCGCGCGTGTCGACCTTGACTCTCGCCCCGCTGCTGAGGAACAGCGGCACCTGGATCTCGGCACCGGTCTCCAGCGTGGCGGGCTTGGTGCCGCCGGTCGACCGGTCGCCCTGCAGGCCCGGATCCGTGTGCGAGATCACCAGCTCGACGGACGTCGGCAGCTCGATGTAGAGCGGCATGCCCTCGTGCATCGCCACCATCGCGGTGTGGTTCTCCAGCAGGTAGTTCGCGGCGCCACCGACGACCGTGGCCGGGATGGTGATCTGGTCGAACGTGTCGCCGTCCATGAAGACGAAGTCCGCGCCGTCGCGGTAGAGGTAGGTCATGTCGCGGCGGTCCACGGTCGCGGTGTCGACCTTGGTGCCGGCGTTGAAGGTCTTGTCGACGACCTTGCCGGTGAGCACGTTCTTCAGTGTGGTGCGCACAAAGGCGCCGCCCTTGCCGGGCTTGACGTGCTGGAACGCCGTGACCGACCACAGCTGGCCGTCGAGGTTGAGCACGAGGCCGTTCTTCAGGTCGTTCGTCGTCGCCACGGGATACCAGCCTACCGGCCTGTCGATGCGGCGGCGGCCACGGCGTGCCCTGCGGATGCACGCTGCAGCACGCAGGGCGGCGATCCGCTGGTGGAGCCCACCCTCGGCGCTTCGCCGTGCTGCGCGCGCCGTTGCCGCATCAGGCGACCTCCAGCAGCTCACGGGTGGTGTGGGTGAGCGGCTCAGCCGCTCCCCCGACCCCCGCGCCGACGACGAGGGTGTCCTCGATCCGCACCCCGCCGCGGCCCGGGAGGTAGACACCCGGCTCGACGGTCACGACCATCCCTGCCTGCACCTGCCCCGACCCCGTGGGACCGAGCAGTGGTGCCTCGTGGATCTGCAGCCCCACCCCGTGCCCCAGCCCGTGCACGAACTCCTCGCCGAACCCGGCGGCGGTGACGACGTCGCGTGCCGCGGCGTCGACCTGGGTCACGTCCACGAACGGCACCAACGCGGCTCGCCCGGCGGCGTGCGCGGCCGTGACCAGCGCATACAGGTCGCGCTGCCACCCGGCGGCCCGGCCGAGCACGACGGTGCGGGTCATGTCCGAGTGGTAGCCGTGGACGAGCGCGCCGAAGTCCATCTTCACCAGGTCCCCGCGGCGCATCGACGCGTCCGTGGGCCGGTGGTGCGGCACGGCGGAGTGCGGGCCGGCC
>JAQSWF010000208.1 GCA_029266775.1 Pseudonocardia sp. | reverse complement strand
CTGTCGCCCTTGCGCAGCGACGCGTTCGTCTCGCCGTCGGTGACGTACGGGCCGAACCGACCGTCTTTGATCACCATCGGCTGGCCGGTGGCGGAGTCGCTGCCCAGCTCCCGCAGCGGCGGCGTCGCGGCCGCGCTGCGCCGACCCCGCTGCTTGGGCTGGCGGTAGATCTCGAGCGCCTCGTCGAGGGTGACCGTGAACAGCCGCTCCTCGCTGTCCAGCGACCGCGAGTCCGTGCCCTTCTTCAGATAGGGCCCGTAGCGGCCGTTCTGCGCGGTGATCTCCGCGCCGCTGTCCGGGTCCGTGCCGACGACACGCGGCAGCGACAGCAGCTGGACGGCCTGCTCGAGCGTCACCGACTCCACCGTCATGTCCTTGAACAGCGACCCCGTGCGTGGCTTGGCCTTCTTCTTCGCCGCGGCGTCGTCGTCGGGCAGCACCTCGGTGACGTACGGCCCGTACCGGCCGTCCTTGGCGACGATCTCGTGCCCGGTCAGGGAGTCGACCCCGAGCGAACGCCCCTCCTGCGGGGTAGAGAACAGCTGCTCGGCGACTTCGGCCGTCAGCTCGTCCGGCGGCAGGTCGTCGGGCAGGTTGGCGCGCTCGGACTGCCCGTCGCGCACCCGCTCGAGATACGGCCCGTAGCGCCCGACGCGCACGACGACGTCGTCGAACATCGGGATCGAGTTGATCTCCCGGGCGTCGATCTCCTCGAGGTTCGAGCCCACCAGCTTCTTCAGCCCGCCGGCCCGCGCGACCGAGTGCTCGCCGCCCTGCGCGCCGCCGAAGTAGAAGCCATTGAGCCAGTCCAGGCGCGAGTTCGTGCCCGAGGCGATGGCGTCCAGCTCGTCTTCCATCGCAGCGGTGAAGTCGTAGTCGACCAGCCGGCCGAAGTGGTGCTCGAGCAGCCCGACCACAGCGAAGGCGATCCACGACGGCACCAGCGCGCTGCCCCGCTTCCAGACGTAGCCGCGGTCCTGGATCGTCTTGATGATCGAGGCGTACGTGGAGGGACGCCCGATACCCAGCTCCTCCAACGCCTTGACCAGGCTCGCCTCGGTGTAGCGGGCGGGCGGGTTCGTGGCGTGGCCGTCCGCGCTCAGCTCGACGGCGGTCAGCTCCTGGCCCTGGCGCAGCTCCGGCAGGCGGGACTCGGCATCGTCCGCCTCGCCGCCCGCCTGGTCGTCGACGGTCTCGACGTAGGCCTTGAGGAACCCGGGGAACGTGATCGTCCGACCGGACGCGGAGAACTGGCACGCAGTGCCCGAAACTGTCGTCCCTTCGATCCGGACACTCACGCTGGTACCCCTTGCGTCCTGTGCGGAACGTCTCGCCGGACGGCCGGATCGCCTCGTGCGCCTCCTGCGCGTTCTTGACCTTGCGGGTGTACTGCCGCGGCGTCGGCGGCACGTAGGCGTCGCCGTAGAGCTCGCGGGCCTGCGCGCGAGCGGCCTGGATCGCCGACTCGGACAGCGTCGTCGAGTCGGTGCGCATGTAGGTGATATAGCCGTTCTCGTACAGCCGCTGGGCCGAACGCATCGTGCGCTCGGCGGAGAACCGCAGCTTGCGTCCGGCCTCCTGCTGCAGCGTCGAGGTCATGAACGGCGCGTAGGGCCGGCGCGTGTAGGGCTTCGACTCCACCGACGCGACGGTGAGGTCCCGGCCCTGCAGGGCTTCGGCCAGGCGCCGCGCGCTCGGCTCGTCCAGCACCCGGACATTCCCGCTCAGGGAAGTGCTGCGCAGCCGGCCGTCCGCACCGAAGTCCCGGCCGGTGGCGACCCGATCGCCGTCGACGGCGACCAGCCGTGCGGCGAACGTACGAGGGCTCGCGTCGGCCCCGGCGTCGAGCGTGGCCGCGATATCCCAGTACGACGCGGACACGAACTGCATCCGCTCGCGCTCACGCTGAACGATGATCCGCGTGGCCACCGACTGCACCCGGCCCGCCGACAGCTTCGGCATGACCTTCTTCCAGAGCACCGGAGAGACCTCGTAGCCGTACAGCCGGTCGAGGATCCGCCGGGTCTCCTGGGCGTCGACGAGGTCCTGGTCCAGGTCGCGCAGGTTCGCCGCGGCCGCGCGGATGGCCGGCTCGGTGATCTCGTGGAACACCATCCGCCGCACCGGCACCTTCGGCTTGAGCGTGTCGAGCAGGTGCCAGGCGATCGCCTCGCCCTCGCGGTCCGGGTCCGTGGCGAGCAGCACCTCGTCCACGCTCTTGAGCGCGTCGCGCAGCTCGGAGACCTTGCCCTTCTTCTCGGACGTGACGATGTAGAGCGGGGTGAACTCGTTGTCGACGTCGACGCCCAGCCGGGCCCACGACTCGCCTTTGTATTTGGCCGGGACGTCCGCAGCGCCGCGCGGCAGGTCCCGGATGTGCCCGACCGACGACTCCACCACGTAGCCGTTGCCCAGGTACGGCGCGATCTTCCTGGCCTTCGTCGGGGACTCGACGATCACGAGGCGGCGCAGCGGCCGCCCGGTCGTCGTCGCGGCGGGCGTGCCGGACCGTCGACCGCCGCTCGCCTTCCGCCCGGCGGCGGTCTTCAGGGCCTCGGTCGTCGATCGGGTACCGGTCGTCACGTCCTACCTACTCCATCATCGCCACGCACGGCACGCCTGCCGCGCCATGGTCTCCCACATCTCGCAGTATTGCCGACGGCGGCGCACGTTCCCCCTATCCGGTCGCGCACCCCTCGTGTCTCACGAGTCACACACGTCACGTTCGCGGCGCTGCCGGACGGACGGGAGCGTAACGACGTCGTCAACGCCATCTCGCCATGTCGGGCCATTCCCCCGCCGGCATCGCCGTCGGTGACGTACCCACGAGCTCGGCGAACCATCGCACGCGGCGGGCACCGCCGATGCGCAACGCCGCGCCGCGGGCGGTGCGCGCCGGCGGAATGCCGGCCCGGGTCAGCGCCGCGACCAGCGGCCGGTGCGTCTGCGGGGCGTGCGCGTCCAGAGGCAGCTCGACCTCCCGGCCGTTCCATCGGCCCACTGCAGCCATCCAGATCCTCAACATGGCGCCGTCGAGGTGCATTCCCGGCGGCACCGCCTTGACCGCCCCGCGCGTCCACGCTGCGGCCAGATCGACGAGATCACGACAGAACGGCGTGCGCACGACTGTCCCCCCGCTGTCCGTCACCGCCACGTCCGCGTCCACCCCGACCGCTCGGCATTTCGCCACGACGACCGCGGCACGGGCGGGGTCGGGCAGGACGATGCTCAGCCGGGCCGTGTCGCCCCTGCCGAACCGGACGATCTGGCCCGGCCCGCAGAGCAGCCCCGCGAGGTCACCCGGGCACGGTGCGCGGGCCTCGGCGGAGAACAGCGAAAGCTGCACCGACGCACCGTAGAACACGCGTTCGACAACAGGCGCCGACGCGCCCACGTCTACCGCGGTGCCGAGCCCTGCGTGGACAGCTGCTGGCAGTTCGCCGCCTTGGCCGCGGCCTTCTGCAGGCGCGGCGTCGCACTGAGGTCGGCGAGGGCGTCGGGGGCGGTGATCTGGCCGAGTTGGCTCTCGGCCTCGCCGATGGTGGACAGGAAGCCCTCGGGGTTGTCCGGGTTCGCGGAGTCGACCTTGCCCTTGGCCGTGGAGATGTCGCCCTCGAGCTTGACGAGCACGTCGTTGATCCGGGCCACTGCCTCGTCGCCGCCGCCGACCGGCGAGCGGCCGGCCTCCCCCAGCTGGGTGCGGCTCTGCTGCAGCCCGGCGATGACGGCGTTCAGGTAGTCGCTCAGCTTCTGCTTGATCGTCGGCAGGTCTGGTGCCTCGCCGAACTCTGGCTGGGTCAGCGCCGGGCCGGTGAACGACAGCAGGGCGCCGCAGACGCGGTCCACCCACAGCACAGGGTCGCTTCCGGGCCCCTCGGTCGGGGCCGGAGCCGGATCCGCGACCGGCGATCCCGTCACCGTGGTCGTGCACCCGGCCGCGAGCAGCAGTGCGCTCACGATGGCGGCGAGCACGAGGCTCAGGCCCGCGCGGGGACGACACGGCATGCAACGCTCCGGGATCGGCGACATCTACTGCCGGCTAGTGTGCCCCGCCCGGGGCGTCGAGGTGCTCACCGACCCCGGCGAGGCGTCAATACGCACCTGTACGTACTCACCCGCTGGCCGCTGCGCGAGGACGCTGGAACTCTCAGCGGTGGGGCGAGCTGCACGGAGGCAACGATGGCGGACGTTATCGTCAGGGTGACGTCGACCGACCCGCGGTCTCCGCTCGCTCGCCTCGTCACCCTGCCGCTCGGGCTCGACGTGTGGGAGCTCACGCAGGACGAGGCGGTGCTGCAGGCCGACGAGGCGCAGGCCGCGCGGCTCGAGGCGATGGGCTACGGCGTCGAGCAGCTGCAGACGAGCGAGTCGTACGTGGCCGACTTCGACACCGCCCGGACCGCGGCGGGCTACCACTCCGCGGGGTCCCTCGAGCAGGAGCTGCGCCACCTCGCCGACGACCACCCCGAGATCGCGCAGCTGCAGCGCATCGGCCGGAGCATCGAGGGCCGGCCGATCCTCGCGCTGCGCATCGGCGAGCGGCGCAGGAGCGCGCGCAGGGTCGCGTTCCTCGGCTGTCACCACGCCCGTGAGTGGATCTCGGTGGAAGTGCCGTTCCTGCTGGCCAAAGACCTGCTCGCGGACGCGTCGACCGCTCCCGTCCGGGACTGGCTGCAGCAGGGCGAGGTGTGGGTGGTCCCGATGGTCAACCCGGACGGCCACGAGCACACCCGCACACCGGGGAACCGGCTGTGGCGCAAGAACCGGCGCCGCAACCGGGACGGCACCATCGGCGTCGACCTGAACCGCAACTACGGCTACATGTGGGGCACGCTCGACGTCACCACGTCCAGCCACACGCCCGCCGACGACACCTACGTCGGGCCGCGAGCGTTCTCGGAGCCGGAGTCGCGCGCTGTGCGGGATCTGGTTGCTCGTCAGCTCTTCGGCGGCGTGCTCACCTACCACAGCTACTCGCAGCTCATCCTGTACCCGTGGGGCTACACGAGCGGTCCGATCCCCGACGAGGCGGACCGGCGCGAGATGCGCGATCTCGCCGACGACATGCAGCGGCTGATCGCCGGCGTGCACGGCGAGACCTACACCGCGCAGCAGTCGTCGCAGCTCTATCCCACCGCGGGGGACACCACGGACTGGACCTACGGCGAGTACGACGTGCCCTCGTTCACCGTCGAGCTGCGACCGGCGTCGGTGCTGGCGGGCGGGTTCATCCTCCCGTCCGACCAGATCCAGCCGTGCTGGGAGGAGAACCGGCCGGCGGCGCACGCCTTCATCCGTCACGTGCTGGAGAAGCCGGAGCGCTGAGCGGTGCCCGACGGCGATGACGTGTGGATCGCGCGCCTGACGCCCACGGCCGGGAGCAGCGTCGACGGCCTCCTCCGCCTGCCTCTTGGCCTGGACGTGTGGGAGCGGCACGCGGACGCGTTGGTCGTGGCGGCGGCGGAGAGCCGGCTCGCCGAGCTGGAGCGACGGCGCCTGGCGGACGTGGAGCGCATCCTGCCGCAGGCGCACTACGAGGCGCGGATGCGCGACGGCCCCGACTGAGAACGAGCGAAAGCGGCGTTGGCAAAGGTAGACCGTGCCAACGCCGCTTTCGCTCGGTGCCGCCGTGGGCAGCGTCGCGTGGTGAGCGTCAGCTCACCGGGTCGACTGCCGGTGTGTCGGCGATCGAGGTGGTGCGCCGCTTGGTGACGACCACCGCGGCCACGATGATCACCACAGCGGCCGCCGCGATCGCGAGCCGAATTCCGACGTTCGCGTCGACGCCCGCGGAGAGGGTGACGATGGCCGGGGCGATCAGCACCGAGACCAGGTTCATCACCTTGATCAGCGGGTTGATCGCCGGGCCGGCGGTGTCCTTGAACGGGTCGCCGACGGTGTCGCCGATGACCGTTGCAGCGTGCGCCTCGGACCCCTTGCCGCCGAAGTGGCCGTCTTCGACGAGCTTCTTGCCGTTGTCCCACGCCCCGCCCGAGTTGGCCAGGAAGATGGCCATGAGAGTGCCGGTGGCGATGGCGCCGGCGAGGTAGCCGGCCAGCGGGCCGACGCCGAGGCCGAAGCCGACGGCGATCGGCGCGAAGATCGCCAGCAGGCCGGGCGTGGCCAGCTCGCGCAGCGAGTCCCGGGTGCAGATGTCGACCACGCGCCCGTACTCGGGCCGGACGGTGCCCTCCATGATCCCCGGGTTCTCGCGGAACTGGCGGCGCACCTCGAACACGATCGCGCCCGCTGCGCGCGTGACGGCGTTGATCGCCAGCCCCGAGAACATGAACACCACCGAGGCGCCGATGATGACGCCGACCAGGGTGTTCGGGCTGAAGACCTCGAAGAAGAACGCCGAACCGGCGTCCTCGATCGTCACGCCCGCGATGCGCAGCGCACTGTTGATGGCGTCGCGGTACGAGCCGAACAGCGCGGTTGCCGCGAGCACGGCGGTCGCGATCGCGATGCCCTTGGTGATCGCCTTGGTGGTGTTCCCGACCGCGTCCAGCTCGGTGAGGATGTCCACACCGGGCCCCGTGACGTCGCCGGACATCTCCGCGATCCCCTGGGCGTTGTCGCTCACGGGGCCGAAGGTGTCCATCGCCACGATGACGCCGACGGTGGTGAGCAGGCCCGTACCGGCCAACGCCACCGCGAACAGCGACACGACGATCGAACCCGACAGCAGGAACGCCCCGTAGACGGCCGCCGCGATCACCAGCGCGGTGTAGACCGCCGACTCGTAGCCGATCGAGATCCCGGACAGGATCACCGTCGCCGCTCCGGTGCGGGACGACTCGCCGACGTCCCGGACCGGCTTGTGCTCGGTTCCGGTGAAGTAGCCGGTGAGCCAGAGGATGATCCCGGCCAGCACGATGCCGATGATCACCGCGACCGACGCGATGACCCGCGGGTCCGAGGGCAGGGCCACGACGGTGGCGTCCGTCGGGTCGACGAGCTGCGCGAAGCTGCCCGGCAGGTACAGGAACGCCGCGATGACGCAGAGCACGCCGGAGATCACCGCGGAGATGTAGAAGCTGCGGTTGATCGCAGCG
>JAQSWF010000207.1 GCA_029266775.1 Pseudonocardia sp. | reverse complement strand
GCGGGGGGTGGGGCGGCCTGCCGGACGGCGGTTGCGGCGGCCGGCGTCTCGGGGGGCCGTGCTCGTTCACCCTGGTCACCCCCTGGTCCTCCTCCAGACGATACCGACGCACGGCAGTACGCAGCTGCACGCCGGTCCGCCACGCGATGACGCAGGCACCGGTCGCGCCGACGCTCCACGACCAGGCGGCGGGGAGCTTACGGCGAGTGAGGAGTACTACTGCGCGCTACCCCTTCGGACGCTTCGGGTGACGCCGACGGCTGCGCGCGCTACACCTCATCCAGGGCCGCGGTCCAGGACGACGCGCCGAGCCACCGCGGCAGCTGTACGCAGCGAGCCGACGCCGGTCGGGTGGAACGGATAGGGGTCGGTCAGCCCCTGTAGATCCGGGCCCATCGACCGGGCGGCCGCGTCGGGCGCGCACAGCGGCTCCAGCCGGGGCTCCGCCACGGTGAAGCCGTATTTCTGCGCACCGGCCTCGAGGATCGCGTTGAGCTCGTCGGTGCGGGCGTCGAGCAGCTCGATCTCCAGCGGGCTCAGCCCCGCCGCTTGGGCTGGACCACGCAGGTCGGCGCAGGCCGGATCGGCGTCGGACGGGAGGACGTCGTAGGAGCTCACGACCACTACCTGGGGCTGCCCCGGCAGGGCCGCGAGCTCGCCGAGCAGGATGCCGTAGTCGCGGTCGAAGGCCGCGAGACGGTAGTCGAACTCGCCGCGGCTGAGGTTGTCCGTGCAGTTCTCGACGGCGTAGCAGTAGGTGACGAGATCGGCCCAGCCGACGTCGTTGGGGCCGATGGCGACCGCCACGAACCGCAGGTCCTGCGCCTGCTTGAGCACGCCGACCTGCGCGGGCAGCAGCAGCCCCGAGCGTTCCTGCGGGCCGAGCAGGCCGACCGCGACCGTGGCGCTCGGACAGGCCAGGTTGAGCACCTGGGTGTCGAGCAGGCTGCCGACTTCGGCAGCCAGGGAGTCGGTGCTGCGTCCGCACGCGACGTCCGGTGGTTCCGGTGCGCCGAGCGGCGGGCCGCCCACACGCACCGCCCGCGAGTCCCCTATCACCGCGCCAGTGAACCCCGTGACCGGTGGTCCGGCGGGCGGCGGCGACAGCGACACCGACCCGACGAGGTCGATCAACGAGCGCACCTCCGCGAGCCCGCGCACCGTCCCGCCGTAGGCAAGCCCCCCGGCGCCGAGCCAGGCCAGCGCGGAGGCGGCGACGGTGATGGCGGTCATGCGGGCGATGGCGCCGCTCAGGTGGTGCCAGATCTCGGCGACGTCGTGCGGCGTCGGATCCTGTCCGGCCCGGCTCCGGGTCCGCAGCACGGCGAGCATCCGCAGGCAGCCGGCCCCGGCCGCGGCGGCGATGGTGAACAGCAGCAGCCCCAGCCCGCCCCACAGGTACCACCGCAGGAAGCCACGGGCGACGTCGTCTCGAGCCTGTCCCTGCGCTGCTGCGCTGGCCTGCGGGTCGAACACGCGCGCGGCGTCGGCGTTGCGCTGCACCGGGCCGATGACGAGCCGGGGGCGTAGCGGTCCGGCGACGCGCAACCGGGGGAGGTCGAGCGCGGTGTTGCCGATCTGCACCAGCTGGGCTGGCCCGGCAAGCGTCGGCGTGGGTGTGCGGGCGCCGACGGCCAGGTGCTGGCCCAGCGCGACGACCTGCTGGTCCGGGGTGAGCGCCACCGTGACGGGCACACCGACGACCAGGCAGAACGTAACGAGCAGCAGCGTCGGCCACGACCGCAGCTCCCGGACGACGCCGTGCACGCCGGCCCGTCGCGCCGACGCGACCGCGGCCGTGGCACCTGCCCCCGCCGTCGCGGCCGACACGTCGCCCACCGCCACCTCCGCCCCCGGACGGGTCCACTGTCTCGCGGCGGCGTCCCGCCGTCATCCACCCGATGGGGTTGCTGCGGCGCTTGCTCCGGAGCCGGGTTCCTCGGCCCGGAGGACGCGGAAGAGGGCCGCGGCCAGCACGCGCGCCTCGTCGCCGCGCAGGTGGGCGCCGAAGTGGCGGGCGATGCCGTCGAGATAGGTCGGCGCGGCGGCCCGCAGCCGGGCGCGGCCCTCGTCGGTGATGCCGGCGAGCAGCGAGCGCCCGTCGTCCGGGTTGCGCTCGCGCCGGGCCAACCCGGCGCGCTCCAGCTCGTCGACGACGCGGCTGATCCGCTCCCGGCTCAGCACCGCGCGGGCACCGAGCTCGGTCATCCGCAGACGGCGATCGGGCGCCGCGTTCACCTCGAGCAGGACGTCGTACCAGGCCAGAGGCATGCCGACGGCGGCAAGCTCGCGCTCCAGCCGCGGCAGGAGCGCCGCGTGGACGCGCAGCAGGGCGGCCCACGCGGTGACGGACGGCTCGTCTCGAGGCATCGGGTCACTGTACGCGAAACTGTGTGCCTGAGCACATACCTTGACCGGCGCCTCATGTCGTGCTGTTATGTGCACACGCACATAAAGATGGCTCCTGGAGGGAACCGAAATGACCACCCTGCTGCACGTTGCCGCCTCCCCACGCGGTGCCGCATCGGAGTCCCGCGCGATCGCCGAGACGTTCCTCGAGGCCTATGGGATGACCCATCCTGGCGACGAGGTCGTGGAGTGGGACCTCTGGGACGGCACGCTCCCGGCATTCGGACCGCCCGCCGCCGCCGCGAAGATGGCGGTCTTCGCCGGCGCCGAGCCGCAGGGCGACGCGGCCCGGGCCTGGCGGGCCGCGATCGACGCGTTCCGCCGCTTCGACGCCGCCGACGGCTACCTGTTCAGCGTGCCGATGTGGAACGCCGGCGTGCCCTACATCCTCAGCGCGGACTTCCAGCGACCCTTCTTCGACGACTGGCTGCGGTGGGCGGGGATCGACGACATCACGTCGATCGACTTCCGGCCCGACCTCGCCACGGCCGACGCCGACACGGGACGCCGAGCCGCACACGCCGCGGCCCGCGACGCCGGCAAGACCTTCTGAGCGGGGAGGGGCTGCCGCGATATCGCAGGAAGGCCACCTTCATGCAACGTGGTTGCATGAAGGTGGCTTTCCTGCAACTGCGGCACCACCTCGGAGGCCGGCGAGCCTGGCAGCTGCGTTCGTCGGTGAGCGCCGTCAGACCAGGAAGCGGTATGCGGCGGTGCCCGGCGCCACGAGCTGGATCTTCAGCGGGCTGGCCTTCATCCGCGCCCACAGCGGCTCGTAGCCCTCGCGGCTGCTGAGCTCGATGCCGACCAGTGCGGGGCCCGTCTCCCGGTTGTCGCGCTTGATGTACTCGAACAGGACGATATCGTCGTCCGGGCCGAGGACCTCGTCGAGAAAGCGACGCAGAGCCCCGGGCTCCTGGGGGAACTCCACGAGGAAGTAGTGCTTGAGCCCCCGGTGCACCAGCGAGCGCTCGACCACCTCGGCGTAGCGGCTGACATCGTTGTTCCCGCCGGACAACAGGCACACCACCGTCGATCCCGGCTCGACCGCGAGGTCGTCGCCCAGCGCCGCCGACGCCAGCGCGCCCGCGGGCTCGGCGATGATGCCGTCCACCTGGTAGAGGTCCAGCATCTCGGTGCACACGCGGCCCTCGGCCACCGTCAGCAGCTCCGCACCGCTGTCGCGGACCATCGGCAGGCTCACGTCCCCGACCCGGCGCACCGCCGCGCCGTCGACGAACGAGTCCAGCTCGGGCAGCACGACGGGCTCGCCTGCCCGCAGAGCCGCGGTCATGCCTGCCGCGCCGGCCGGCTCGACGCCCACCACGCGGACCTCGGGGTGCCGCTGCCGCAGCAACGAGGCGACACCCGCCAGTAATCCGCCGCCACCGACCGGCACGACGACCACGTCCGGCGGCCGCCCGAGCTGGTTCAGGATCTCGAGCCCGACCGTGCCCTGCCCGGCCGCAGTGCGCCTGTCGTCGAACGCCGGGACCATCGTCGCGCCGGTGCGAGCGGCGTGGTCGGCCGCGGCGGCCGCGGCGTCGTCGTAGGTGTCGCCGTCGACGATCAAGTCGACGGCGAGGCCGCCCAGCGCGGCGATCCGGTCCCGCTTCTGGCGCGGGGTCGTCCGCGGCACGTGCACGCGCCCACGGACGCCCAGGGTGCGGCAGGCGTAGGCCACGCCCTGGGCGTGGTTGCCGGCGCTGGCGCAGACGACCCCGGCCTGCCGCTCACTCGTACCGAGCTGGGAGATCAGGTTGTAGGCGCCGCGGACCTTGTACGACCGGCCGATCTGGAGGTCTTCCCGCTTGAGCCAGACCTGCGCGCCGACGGCCTCGGTCAGCCGCGCGTTCGGCTCCAGCGGGGTGGTGCGGGCGACGCCGGAGAGGCGCGCCGCCGCGGCGGCGCACTCGTCGGCGAAGGACGTGGCGGCGTGGGACGTGCCGGGGGTCGACGCGGTGAGCACGCCCCGATTCTCCCTGCCGCCGTTCCCGCGCGCCGATGGCACCCTTCCCACGCCGCCGCAACTTGCGCGCGGCTGCCCCGCAGCAGCCGGATCTGCCGGATGAAAGCCAACCCGGCCCGATTCGCGAGAAACCTACGGCTCCGGCGACCGCTCCACCACGACGACGTGGTTGCCGTCCGGATCGCGCAGCATGAACAGCAGGGGCGCACCGGGCGTCCGCATCGGCTCCGGGTCGAGGTCGATGCCGCCGACCGCCCGCAGCCGCGCGTGCTCGGCGAGGAGATCGGGCGTCTCGACGCCGATCGAGCCGCCGCCGGGCGGGCCGCCCATCGGCGGGTTGAGCGCCAGCCGCGTGGCCGACCCGGGCGGGGCGACCTCGACCCACCGCATCTCGCCGTGCTCCCCGAAGCGCGAGTCGCCGCGCAACTCGAAGCCGAGCTTCTCGGTGTAGAAGGCGATGGCAGCGTCCTGGTCGGACACGGTGAACATCACGAGGCTGATCGTGGTCAGCGTGGAGGGTGCAGGGGTACTCATGCTGGGTGGACGGCGGCCGTCGCCGGAACTCATCGATCGCCCGTCCCCGATTCGGCGTCGACGGCGTCCAGGGCGGCCGGCTCGACGAGCAGGCCCTGGCGTTCGTAGCGCTTGCGGGTCTTGCTGGAGCGGACCACCGCCGCCGTCAGGCTGCTGGCCTTGTGCGCCCGCCGGGTGCGCGTCGCGTCGCCGGCCGGGAGGAAGACGAGGTGGATTTCGGCCGACAGGTCGGGGGAGACCCAGCGGGTGCGGTAGAACCGCTCGATGTCCGGATCGCCGCCGACGCTGAACTACCGGTCGCCGCAGCAGCTGAGGAGGCGCCGCCATGGGCAGGCACGCAGTCGCCGTGACCGTCGTGCTGACGGTCCTCCTCGCGTGCGCGCCGGCCCGCTCCCGTCGCCGCACTCCGGGGCCGCCTCACCCGCCTTGCTGATCGAGGTTGCGGGCCGCGGTGACGTCGACGCCGTCCGGACTCAGCTGCAGCAGGGAGTCCCCGTCGACGCCCGCGACGACGGTGGCGCCACCGCGCTCGTCCGCGCCGCCTACGGCAACCATCTCGAGGTGGCGGCCTTGCTGGTGCAGGCCGGTGCCGACGTCGACCTCGCCGACGACACCCGGCAGAGCGCGTACCTCATCTCCACCAGCGAGGTGGGCGACGATCCACGGCTGCTCGAGCTCACGCTGAACGCCGGCGCCGACGTCGACGTCAGGGACAGCTTCGACGGCACCGGCTTGATCCGGGCCGCGGAGCGCGGCCACGCGAGGATCGTCGAGCGGCTGTTGCGAGCAGGCGTGGACCGCAACCACGTCAACCGGCTGGGCTACACAGCACTGCACGAGGCCGTCGTGTTCGGGGAGGGCAACCCGGCGGACCAGGCGACGGTGGCTGCGCTGGTCACGGGCGGCGTCGCCGTCGACATTCCGGACGGCAGCGGTGTGACCGCGCTGGCCCACGCCGAACGGCGCGGTCAGCGCGAGGTCGCGTCGATCCTCCGCGCAGCCGGGGCAACGGGCTGAGACCTACGTCCGAAGCCGCCCGCGGGTCGCGACGACCACGGCGAGCGCGGTGATCGGCGGTACGGCGGCGACCAGCCCGAGCGTGCCGACCAGGGTGCGGACGACCTCGGTGGCGATCACCTCGGTGGTCAGTGTGTCGACGAGGCCGCGTTCGGCGACGGAGAACAGCAGCAGCAGGGGGAGAGCGGTGCCCGCGTAGGCCAGCATGAGGGTGTTGATGGTCGAGGCGACGTGGTCGCGGCCGATGCGCATCGCGGACCGGAACAGGGCGGATGACGAGCCCGGCCATCACCAGGCTCGGTCCGTCGACCTCCCGACCGAGCGTCGCGGCGAGGCCGATGGTGTCGTCGCCGACCCCGGTGAGCTGGGCCGCCCCGGTGAAGGTGACGCCGAGCGCCGCGATCAGCAGCAGGCTGGCCAGGGTCCCGAGAACGGCGGTGGACGTGCGCGCGGAGAAGCTGTGGGTCGGGTAGAGCGCGCCGAACGCGACCGCACTGGAGCCGACGACGGCGACCGCGAGCGAGCTGTCGACGGGGGAGCGGCGATGTCGGGCGGCTGGGGGCGAGGCCGGCGTACGCACCGGCGAATTCCCTCGTCGAGGCCGGGCGACGACGGAGCGGGTCGAGTGGTGTGATCCCCCTGCACCGCTGTGGACGCAGGACGGAGGACGGCAGCGATGGGCGCTGTGTACCGGGGCTTCGACTTCTTCGCCTCGGGCGAGCTGCCGGCCCCGCAGCTGTCCGAGTCCGAGGCAGGCACGGTCGGGACGGACATGCTGGGACGCCCGGTGACCGCGCGCTCGCTCGGCAGCCAGCAGGACGCCAACTTCCTGCTCGAAGACGACCTCAGCGGCCCGCTGGGGGTGCTGAAGGTCCCGAACGAGGCGTTCACGGCGGAGGAGCTCGACGCCCAGACCGCCGCGATCGCGCGGCTGGCCGCCGCTCTGCCGGATCTCCGGTTCCCCACGGCCGTGCCGTCGACCAGGCCGCGCGACCTGCCCGACGGCTGTCGTCACGCCCGCATCCTGTCCTTCCTCGGCGGCGGCACGCTCAACGGCTCGGGCTACCTGCATCCGGAGGTGATCCGCCGGCTCGGCACGATCGCCGGCCGGGTCAGCCGCGCGCTGGCGGCGTTCGAGCACCCCGGGACCGAACGGACGCTGCAGTGGGACCTGCGCCATGCCGGACGCGTGCTGACCCGGCTCGCCCCGTCGGTGCGGGACCCGGCCCGCAGGCGCGTCGTCGACCGGACGCTGAGCAGCGTGTGGCCGCTGGTCGAGGCGCTCAGCAGCGAGCTGAGGCTCCAGGTCGTGCACGGCGACCTCACCGACGACAACGTCGTCTGCACGGCCGCGGCGACGCTCCGCCGGCCCGACGGCGTGATCGACTTTGGTGACCTGTGCCGGAGCTGGGCGGTCGGCGAGCTGGCGGTGACCGTGTCGTCGATGCTGCATCACGACGGCATGACGCCACGGGACGTGCTTCCCGCCGTCAGTGCGTTCGACCGCGAGCAGCCACTGCGCGATGCAGAGATCGACGCGCTGTGGCCCCTGGTCGTGGTCCGGGGCGCCGTGCTCGTGGTCAGCGGCACGCACCAGGTCGAGATCGACGAGAGCAACGCCTACGCCGCGTCCGGGCTGGAGCGCGAGTGGCGCATCCTGGAAGTCGCCGCCGGCGTGCCGTTCGACGTCATGCGCGCCGCGATCCGCACCGCCCTCGGCCGCACGACCGAGCCGGCCGCCCTTCCGCCTGGACATCGAGCTCTCGTTGCCGCACCGGGCGCGCTGACGCTGGACCTCTCCTCCACCTCGGCGGCTCTCGACCGGGGGCGGTGGCTCGAACCCGACGTCGAACACGCCCTCGCGATGGACGCACTCGACGCCGGCGCCCCGGCCGTGCTCACCGCGTTCGACGAGTTCCGCATGACCCGGTCGGTGCCGCTGAGCACAACCGCGCCCGCCACCGCCGCCACGGGTATCGACGCGTGGTTCTCCGGCGACACGGAGCTGCGGGCGCCGTGGCCGGGGGTCGTGTCGCGGGACGGCGAGGCCGTCACCCTGCGCGGCGACGAGCACGTGCTGACTGTGGCGGTCGACGGCCACATGGCCGATCAGCCCACGGCCACGGTCGCCACCGCGGCCCTGATCGGAAGGGTCCCCGCGCGCACGCGGTGCCGGATCACCGCCCGACTCGTCCGCGGCGCCTACGGTGCCGCCCCGGATCTACCCGAGTTCGTGGTGTCGGACGAGCTCGCGTCGTGGCGGTCCGTCGCCTGCGACCCGACAGCGCTGCTGTCGGACCGCGTCCTCTCGGAGTCCTGCGCGGACGATGCCGACCTCCTGCTGCACCGCCGCGCCGCGAGCTTCGCGACGGTGCAGGAGCACTACTACGCGTCCCCGCCCCGGATCGAGCGCGGCTGGCGCGAGCACTTGATCTCCACCACGGGCCGCAGCTACCTGGACATGGTCAACAATGTCGCCGTGCTGGGGCACGGGGACCCGGAGCTGGCCGACGCGGTCGCACGCCAGATGCTGCTGCTCAACACGAACTCGCGGTTCGTCTACGAGTCGGTCGTCGCCTTCTCCGAGCAGCTCGCCGCGACCTTGCCCCCGCCGCTCGACACGGTGTTCCTGGTCAA
>JAQSWF010000016.1 GCA_029266775.1 Pseudonocardia sp. | reverse complement strand
CAAGAACCGCCACACCTACGACGAAACCATCGCCTTCTCCACCAACCGGAACATCCCCGCCGCACACGCCGCTTGACAAGATCACAGCGTGGGATGTCTTCATCGCATCAAAATTGGCCCATGACCCAATACGTGGGTGGAGTAGAGGCAGCTGCGGCGAGTGAGGACGCCGCGCGCCGAATGAGGAGCTGCGCGCGGCACGGCGCGCGCGGCGATTGAAAGTCGCGGGCACCGAACCGAACTCGCGCGCCGACAGCGCC
Organism: Pseudonocardia sp.; assembly: GCA_029266775.1. Taxonomy (GTDB): domain Bacteria; phylum Actinomycetota; class Actinomycetes; order Mycobacteriales; family Pseudonocardiaceae; genus Pseudonocardia. Next base: position 32,731 of record JAQSWF010000016.1, on the reverse strand, counting down.
GTGGCCGCAAGCCGGTTCTCGCGCACGTCCGCCGTAACACCAACACCCGCCCGCCTGTGAATCACCTCGTGCGTCAGCGGCGTGGCCTCAGTCGAAGAGTGAACCGCGGGGGGCGGCACCAACCGCCTCGGAGACCGTCCCGGAGTGAACAGTTCTCAGGCCGGCTCGGGGTGGCCAAGGACATTGATGACGTGCCCGTCCGGATCGCGGACGAAGAATCGGCGCACCCCCCACGGCTCGTCCGGTCAGGGGATGGACGATCTCTGCGCCTGCACGGAGAGCGGCTACGTGGCAGGCGTCGACGTCGTCAACCTCGATGAAGGCCGAGGGGACAACGGGCGCGGTCGCATCGTGAGTCATCAGGCTGATCTGCACCCCTGGCCGGTCCGGGTCGGCGAGTGTCGTGATCCAGCCGTGGTCCATCACCGGCCGATGCACGCTCATCCCCCATGCTGACCTCTCATGCTGCTGCCCGCGAGGGGGCTGGCGGTCGCCTCGCTGTCCGAGCCAGCGCTATATAGCGGTCACAACCGCTCCCGAGAAGAGGACAGCCAGAGGGCGGGTCAGCCCAGACCCCGAAGCACGGCGCGGACGTTGCGGTGCATCCACACCGGGTTCGCGGCGTACCGCGTGGAGTCGGTGAGGTTGGCACCCACGTGGCGCAACCAGCCGAGCAGCAGCATCGTGCGGACCTCGAGGACCTCTCCGCCGTGGTCCCGCTGCATCTCCGCGACCACGTCCGCGACCGCGCCCGGCCCGGCGATCCACCGCAGCACCACTGCGCCGAGCTCCGTGCCGGTCAGGACGTGCTCCCACATCAGCAGGGTGAGGGCGTCGGCACCGACGAGCCCGTCCGGCTCGGCTTCCGACCAGTCCACGACACCGCTCACGGCGCCGTCGTCGAACAGCACGTTCGTCCGGTTGTAGTCGCCATGGGCCCACGCGCGGGCCACGGCTCGCCCGGCGAGGGTCGACGCCAGCTCGGCTTCGAGGCTGTCCAGCGCCACCCGGTGGCGTCCGCGAACCACGGCCCGCACCCGGGCGGCAGGCGCACGCACCCACCGCTCGACGGCGCCGGCGTCGACCGGCGCGACCACAGCGGTGCGCGCGTGCAGCTCGGCGAGGGCCCGGAGGGCGAGCGGGACCACCTGCCCGTCCACGCCGCGGTCGGACCGACGGGGGTCCGCGCCGGGCAGCCGCGACTCCACGACAACGGCGAGCCCCTGGACCTCTCCGGTCGCCAGCGTCCGCGGGACGAGTCGGGCCCACGGACCGAGGCGGTCGTCGGCGTGGAGTGCGGCGAGCACCTCGACCTGGCGGGCCAGCTGCGCCCTCTCCTGCCGCGTTCCGGCGATCTTGAGCAGCGCGCCGCGTCCCGCGGCGTCGTGCACGGCGACGACGCTGGTACCGCCGCGGCCGTCCAGCGGCTCGCCGACACGCCAGCGACCGGCGCCGCCGTCGAGCAGGGCGAGCGCCGCCGGTGCCACGCCGCGCACTCGGGCCCGTGACCTGCGCTGCGTCCACGGCCCGAACGTGGGACGGGGCACCTGGTGCAGCACGCGGGAAGAATACGAGCCGCCACTGGTGATCAGTCGTGACACCGCTGACGCCTGGCCGGTACTGTCCGGCCTGTCCGCAGACTTGGCTCTGCGGGCCTGGGTCCGCCGGACGTCGTCCCCTCCGCGCCCGGCCCGGCCCGGGGCGATCCGGCCTCGATCGCGAGTGCCCTCGTCCGAGGCCGGATCGCCAACCTAAGCCGGGCCGACGTCGTACGCGTGGCCCGCGCGGCGCAGGCGCTCCACCAGCACGTCGCCCAGGGCCGTGGCCGGCGTCAGTGAGCCGGCGCGAGCGGGAAGGCGCTCCTCGTCCAACGCCAGGGCCAGCGCGCTCTGCCCCAGCATGATGGCGGTCGCGGCGTAGCCGGGATCACCGGTGCCGTGCACGTCCGCGCGGTAGCGGCGTCCGTCCTCGGTCTCCGCGTGCACGGCCATCCGGAACCACCCCCGCGCCCTGGCCTCAGGGCTCGGGCCGGTGCCCGGGGCGGGCAGGACCCGGTCCAGCACGGCCCGGGTGGGCGCGACGCTCATCGCGGCCAGGAACGCGGGCAGGCCGACGGTCGTCGCGACCGCCGTCGCCGCCCCGACAACGCCCCGGCCGCACCCCATCACCTCGGTGTAGCGCAGGTCGCGCCCGTACGCCCAGCTCAGCAGCGCGTTGCTGCGCCGCACGATGCGGGTGTTGTAGGACGCCATGACGAAGGGGGCGAGCCACGTGCCGTCTTCCGCCCGGACAATGCTGGTCCTGCCCGGCTGCGGCGTGTCCGGCTCGGCCGCCCGGTCCGGGCTGAGCGCGAACGGGTCGGCCGCCAGCCGGCGGGCCGCGGGATCGCGCCGAACCTCGTCGATCACGCCGCGCATCGAGTCGACGGTCCCGCCGCTGAAGCTGCCGCGGGCCGTGGCGACCAGCTGCACATCCCGCAGCCCACCCGCCCCGTCGGCCGCAGCGCGCTCGTGCAGCAGGTACACCGAGAGGTCGGAGGGGATCGAGTCGTAGCCGCAGGCGTGCACGATCCGCGCGCCGCTGTCCCGCGCCACGGCGTCGACGCGGTCGATCGCCCGCCGGACGAACAGCACCTCGCCGGTCAGGTCGGCGTAGTGCGTTCCGGCCTGCGCGCAGGCTTCGACCAGCGGCAAGCCGTGGCGGGCGTAGGGCCCGACGGTCGTGGCGACCACCCGGGCCGCGCGGGCAAGCGCGGCGAGGGATGCGGGATCCTCGGCGTCGGCCTGCACCAGCGGCCAGTCCGGCCCGCCCGGCAGCCCGTCCCGGAGGGCGGTCAGCCGGTCTCGCGACCGTCCGGCCAGGGCGATGCGGGTTCCCGGCGGCGCGTGCTCGGCGAGGTGGGCGGCCACGAGCGCTCCGACGAAACCTGTCGCGCCGTAGACGGCGACGTCGTACTCCCGATCTTCCGGCACGGAGTCCATCATTCCCGCCGCCGACCCAGCAGCGCGGGCAGCACATGCGCCGCCTCGCCCAGGCTCGGTCCGTACCAGGTGAGGAGCCGTCCGGACACCAGCACCGACGGTGCGACGAAGGCCTCCGGGCCGTCGTCGGCGGCGAAGGCGTAGGGCTCATCGGGCAGAACGACCAGGTCGTGCGGCGGAAGCGCGCCCGGGTCGATCCGGGGGTAGCGCTCCGTGTGATCGGCGAGCACGTTGTCCACACCGAGGCGGGCGAGCACCGCGCCGGTGAACGTGTCGCGCCCGACCGCCATCCACGGCCGACGCCAGATCGGGACGACGGCCCGCCGTCGCGGCGTCGCGACCGGCACCGACGCCCATGCGATGTCAGCCGCCGAGAGCCAGTCCGGCCGCTCGAGGCCGCAGGCGGCAAGCATGCGGGCCAGCGAGCCGAACGCGTCCGGCAGAGTGCGGATGTCGGTCACGTAGACCGCGACGCCGGCGGCGCGCAGGGCGTCGAGGTCGGCGCGTCGGTTCTCCTCGGCATTCGCGAGCACCAGGTCCGGGGCGAGCGCGACCACCGCGGCCACGTCCGGGTTCTTCGTCCCGCGCACCCGCCGCACGGCGAGGCCGGGCGGATGCGTGCACCAGTCCGTCGCGCCGACGAGCAGGCCCGGCGCGGTGGCCGCGACCGTCTCGGTGAGCGACGGGACGAGGCTGACGACGCGCCGGACCGGGCCCGGTATCGAGACGGAGCGGCCCTCGTCGTCGGTCGTCACCGCTGTCGTCACACGTCCGGATATCCGGGCAGGACGATCACCGGCACCGGCGAGTAGCGGATCAGCTTGCGCGCCCGCGAGCCGAGGAACACCCGGGCCAGCGCGCCGGACGGCGACGATCCCAGCACCAGCAGCTCCCCGGTGCGCCACTCGACGGCGGACAGGGCCTCGCCCCACCCGCTGCCGGTGGCGACCACGCACTGCACCTCCGGGCCGACGACCCCTTCCGCGACCAGCCGCTGCTGCGCCGCCTCGGCCTGCTTCACCCACGAGTCCAGCACCGAGTCCTCCGCGGACAGCCCGACCTCGGGCGGGTACATCGTGGCGCCCCGCACGCCGAAGCTCGCGACCCGCAGGCCCGCGCCCAACCGCGCGGCCAGCGCCGCAGCCTCGCCCACCATCCCCGTCGCCGAGCTGTCGGAGAACGCGCACGTGATGCGGGTGAAGCCCGCGGCGGCGACAGACCGGTACTCGCGCGGGCTGATGGCCAGCTGGACCGGGCAGGAGTGCAACAGCTTCTCCGCCGTGGAGCCGGCCACGATCCGGCCGACCTGGCTCTCCACCGACGACCCGACGACCAGCATGCCGGCGTCGAGCTCGTCCAACGCGGCGATCAACGCGGACGGCACCGACCGGCCCGTGGTAGCGCGGAAGGCCGTGGGGACGTCGACGCTCGTGTCGGTGAGGTAGCCGCGTGCCTGCTGCTCGGCGTACTCGCCGACCTGCCGCGCGTACTCGGCGTACTCCGCGTCGATCCTGGCGAGGGACGGGGTCGTCCACTGGCGTGGGACGACGGTGACCACCGCCATCGCCTCGTCACGCGCGTGGGCCAGGGCCAGCCCGAGGTCGAGCGCGCCACGCCCGCCCGTGTGCGGGGCGTACCCGACGACGGTCACGACCGCGGCTCCTCGACCGGGCCCGGCTCCTGCCGCAGCTCCCGCCCGAGCACCGAGTGGCGCCGGCCGTAGAACAGGTAGAAGACGAGGAACACGGCGACCCAGCCGGCGAAGACCAGCCAGGTGACCCACGGCAGGCTGATCAGGATGTACAGGCAGGCGAGCACCGACCGAACCGGCGTGACGGGGAAGCCGGGAACCTTGAAGCCGCGCGGCAGGTCCGGCTCGCGGCGGCGCAGGATGATCACGCCGACCGAGACGACGATGAAGGCAGTCAGGGTGCCGATGGACACGAGGTCGATCAGGTAGTCCAGCGGTACGACCGCCGCGAGGATCGCGACCGCGATCGAGACGATGACGGTGTTCTGCACCGGGGTCTGAGTCCGCGGGCTGACCCGGGAGAAGACGGGAGGCAACATGCCGTCGCGCCCCATCGCGAACAGGATGCGGGTCTGGCCATACAGGGTCACCAGGGTGACCGAGAAGATCGAGATGACCGCGCCGACCGCGAGGATCGTGGCCCAGATCGGCGTGCCGGTGACGAGCTCGAGGATGCGCGACAGGCCCGCCTCCGACTGGCCCTCGAAGTCCTGCCACGGCTGGGTACCGACCGCGGCCACCGCCACGAGCACGTAGAAAGTGATCACGATGAACAGCGCCGCCAGCAGCGCGGCATCGTGCGCTGTGGGTCGCGGACCTCGTCCCCGGCCGTCGAGACCGCGTCGAGGCCGATGAAGGAGAAGAAGATGACGCCGGCGGCCGCAGCCACGCCGCCGGCTCCGAACGGCGCGAAGTCGGCGAGGTTGTCGGCGTCGAAGGCGGTCAGGGCGATGACGATGAACATCGCCAGCACCGCAAGCTTGATCACCACCATGATCGCGTTCGTCCGGGCCGACTCGCTCGCGCCGCGGATCAGCAGCAGCATGCACAGCCCGACCAGCACCACCGCGGGCAGGTTGATCACGCCGGGGTCGCTGTCCCACGGGGCGGCGAGCACCGCCCGCGGGAGTTCCAGCCCCGTGATGTTGCGCAGCGCCTCGTTGAGATAGCCACTCCAGCCGACCGCGACCGCCGCGGTCGACACGCCGTACTCGAGCAGCAGGCACGCCGCGACCCCCATCGCCACGATCTCGCCGAGCGTGGCGTAGGCGTAGGAGTAGGTGCTGCCCGAGACCGGCACGGCGGAGGCCATCTCGGCGTAGCAGATGGCCGACAGGCCGGCCGCGACACCGGCGAGCACGAACGACACGATCACCGCCGGACCGGCCTCCGGAACCGCGGCCGACAGCACGAAGAAGATGCCCGTCCCGACCGTCGCCCCGACCCCGAACATGGTCAACTGGAACGTGCCGATCGAGCGCGACAGCGCGGCGCCGTGGGTCCGGGCCTCGGTCCCTACGGGCTTGGGCCGCAGCAGGTTGGTCCGGTTGCCGGGCGAGGATCCTCGGTCAGCCATGCCGCTCCGATCGTCGGCGCACGCGCCCCCGACAGCGCCCGCGACTGCGGTGAGTCTGTGCACTGACGCCACCCTGACGCCAACGGAGCATGATCGGAAGCACGACCGCCGACGATGGAGAGATCTCGTGCCGCTGCCACCCTCGCTCGTCGAGCATCTGCAGGACGCCGTTGACGCGATCGCGGGCTGGATGGCGGAGTACGGACCCTACGACCCGCACCCGGTGACGGCGGTCGACGCAGCGGCCCTGCGCGCGGTGCACGCCGAGCTGGCGCGGCGGCTGCGGCACAACTACCCCTTCTTCCACCCTCGCTACGCGGGGCAGATGCTCAAGCCGCCCCATCCCGCGGCGGTCGTCGGCTACCTCACCGCGATGCTGGTCAACCCGAACAACCACGCGCTCGACGGCGGCCCCGCGACTGCCGTCATGGAGCGCGAGGTGGTCGCGGCGGTGGCCGGCATGGTCGGCTTCGACCGGCACCTGGGCCATCTGACCAGCAGCGGGACCATCGCCAACCTCGAGGCGCTGTTCGTGGCCCGGGAGGCCCATCCCGGCAAGGGCGTCGCCTACAGCACCGACGCGCACTACACCCACGGCCGTATGTGCCAGCTGATCGGGGTGCGCGGAGATGCGGTCGCCGCGGACGCCGCCGGGCGGATGGACCTCGACGCGCTCGAGCAGCTGCTGCGGACGGGCTCCGTCGGCACGGTCGTGCTCACGACGGGGACCACCGGGCTCGGCGCGGTCGACCCGGTCGACTCCGCGCTGCCTCTGTGCGTCCGCTACGGCGCCCGGGTGCACGTCGACGCCGCATACGGCGGGTTCTTCCGGCTGATCGCCGACGACACCGCCGACGGCGTGGCCGCCGCGCCGTTCGAGGCGGTGGCCGCATGCGACTCCGTGGTGATCGACCCGCACAAGCACGGGCTGCAGCCCTACGGCTGTGGCGCGGTCCTGTTCCGGGATCCGGACGTCGCCCGGCACTACCTGCACGAATCGCCGTACACCTACTACACGGATGATCTCGAAGCCGGTGGGCACCTCGGCGAGATCTCCCTGGAGTGCTCCCGCTCCGGTGCCGCCGCGGCGGCGCTCTGGCTGACGCTGCAGCTCGTGCCGCTGACGTCCGACGGGTTGGGCGCCGTGCTGCGCCCCTGCCGTCGAGCCGCGCTCAGCTGGGCGACCGCGCTGGCCAACTCGGACGAGCTGGCCCCGTACCAGCGGCCCGACCTCGACATCGTCACCTACCTGCCGCGGCGAGAGCGCCTGTCACAGGTCGACCGGGTCAGCGGGCACGTCCTGAACGCCGGCATGGCGCTCCCGCCCGACGAGGCCGTCTTCGTCGCGACCTACGAGGTGACGGCGCAGGCGCTCGCGGCGCGGGGCCACCGTGTGGTCGCCGACGTCGACCGCGGCCGGATCCTGCGCAGCGTGCTGATGAAGCCCGAGAGCGAGACCGTGCTGCCGGTGCTGCAGACGCGGCTCGAGGCGCTCAGCCGGTCCGCCGGCTGAGCCCGCCGGGAACGACCGGATCTGCGTCGACGACGACGTGGCTGCGCGCCTCGAGCGCGCGCGATGGGGCGGGCGGGGGCAGCCGGTGCGAGTCGGCCGTGCGACGGCGGCTGCGGGGCGGGGCGTCGTTGGCGATGAGCACGGCCATCCACGGCAGCGGGATCGACAGCGCCAGGAGCGCCACGGCCAGCCAGGACGAGAGCGGGTAGGCCAACCCGGCGAGCACGAACAGGACGAGGCGTCCGCCCATCAGGAGCGAGTAGCGGCGGGTGCGGTCTGCGCGCTGCTGCGCGGGCGACTCGGGGGCATCGGTGATGAGGACGGCGCGGTCCGACGAGGGCACGACGAGATCCTTTCTACAGAGGCTAGAACACCCCGTGAGCAGCGGATATTTCGCCAGGGCCGCCCTCTGGGACCGCCGTCACTCGGCTCCGGTGACCGACACGAGGCCGGCCGCGGTGATCCCCGCGACGGCGGCGGCCTCGTCGTGCAGCGACGTGTCCCCGGTGACGCCGACGGCTCCGAGCAGCACCCCCTCGGCGTCGCGGACGAAGACCCCGCCCGGTACGGAGAGGATCCGGCCGCCGGCGAGCGCGGCGACCGACGTGAAGAACTCCGGCGAATCGGCGGCCCGGGCGGCGATGGCCCGGTTCGTCATGCCGAGCGCCAGCACCCCGTAGGCCTTGGCCACGGCGAGCTCCGGCCGGAGGTTGCCGGAGCCGTCCTGCCGGGCGAGCGCGACGAGCGCGCCGCCGGGGTCGAGGACGGCGACGGTCAGCGGGTTGAACCCCTGCTCGATGCCGTGGGCGAGTGCGGCATCGACGACGACGCGGGCCTGCTCCAGCGAGATGCTCATGGTGGCCAGCCTGGCAGCGCCGCACCGCGCGGCGACCGGCACCCCCGGTGCGTCGCGTCAGCACCCCACTTCGAGGTGGAGTCGGATCGTGTCGCGCACCCACTGCCTGTACTCATCGAGCGACCACCCTCGTTCGATGACGAGGTTCCTGTAGGTGCCGGTGTTCATGAGGCCCCACAGCATGTCCGCGAACAGGGCCACACCGATCGTGGGCGGCAGCTCGCCCTCCTTCTCGAGCCGGTGCCCGAGGTTGAGCAGTTCGCCGTAGCGCTCGTCGTCGCGCGGTTTGAGGGTCTGCTCGACTTCCGGATGTTGTCGTCGGGCCACGGCGAGGACCTCGCTGATGCGCCACACCGTGGAGACCACTTCGGTGTCCACGGCGATCGTCGCGTCGAGTGCGTCCAGTGCAGACGTCGAGTCGGTGATCGGATGACGCTCGATGGCGGGCACGACGTCAATGGCGAAGATCTGCATGTGGAGGGCGGCCAGCAGCTCGGCCTTGGACGGGAAGTGGAGGTAGATCGCCTGGCGCGAGACCCCGGCCTTCCTCGCGACGGCCTCGAGGCCTGCGCCGTGATAGCCGTGCTCCTCGAACATCGCCCGCGCCGCCTCGAGGATCTGGGCGCGGGTCTGGGGACGCCCACCGCTTGACACGCTGTCAAGCGTATGCGTACTTTACGCGCTGTCAAGTGCGGTGTACCTGAGGCGAGGGGGCTGCCACATGGCTCGCTATGTGGTCATCACATGGGACGGGCAAGGGAACCTCGTGCCGACGCTCGGGATCACCCGCACGCTCGTCGAACGTGGGCACGACGTCCGGATGATCGGGCACGACGCGATCGCCCAGCGTTGCAACGATGCAGGCGCCCGTTTCGTCTCCTTGCCGCAGGGCGAGGGCTGGGACGCGATGGAAGATCCGAGCGACTTCGAGGCCGAGGTGAAGCTGCTGATCGACGAGCTGTGCTTCAGCTCGACCGTCGCCAGTGACGTACAGCGGGAGTTGGACCGGGAGCCGGCCGATGCGGTGCTGGTCGACTGCATGCTGTTCACGGCGATCGACGTCGCGCTGGCGTCGAGCGTCCCCACCGCGACGCTGTTCCACACGCCCTACACGATCTTCCGGGACGGGCCGCTCGTCGAGATGTTCGCGCCGGGCATCGCGATCACGAACGGGCACCGAGCGGACCTCGGCCTGCCTGCGATCGCGAGACTCGGCGATGTCCACGACGCCTGCGCGTGCGCGATCGTCGCCCTGCCCAAGGAGTTCGAGCCCGACGTCAGCCCGACGTCAGCGATGCGTCCAACGTCTTGCGCATCGGGCCCGTGCTCGACGCACCCCCACTGTGCCGCGAGATCGACGAGGTCGACGTCGGCGCCGGGCCGATGCCGCTGGTCCTCGTCAGTCTCAGCACAAGCGAGCAGGGCCAAGCCGATCTGCTGCAACGGTGCGTCGATGCGGTCGCGCAGTTGCCCGTGCGTGCCATCGTGACGACCGGACCGTCGATCGATCCCCCATCCCTGACTGCAGGCCCGAACACGCAGGTGGTCCGCTACGTGCCGCACACCCAGATCCTCCCGGCGGCGTCACTGGTGATCACGCACGCGGGCGTCGGCACCACGATGGCTGCGCTCGGTCATGGCGTGCCGCTGCTGTGCACGCCGATGGGCCGCGATCAGTTCTTCAACGCAGAGCAGGTCCATGCCCTCGGCGCGGGCCGGTTGCTGATGCCAGATTCCAGCAGCGATGCGATCGCACAGGCCGCGACGGACGTTCTCGCGGACGCTCGATTCACGGGCGGTGCACGACGAATGGCCGGTGTGATCCGCGGCTACGGCGGCGCCCAGCAGGCCGCGGACGCGCTCGAATCGCTCCTCTAGCAGCGCAATCCGCGCGCGACAGGCGGATACCGGCCGTCGTCAGCTCGCCGGGGGGTCAGGGTCCCGGCGCCACTGGTTGGCCCGCTCGTTGCGGCTGGCCCGGTCCGCTGTCTCGGTCACCCTCTTCGCCCGGGTCTCCGGGCGGCGGGCCTGCACGATCCACTCGAGGATGCCCCGCTTCACCGAGCGCGGGAACGCCTCCCAGTGTTCGCGGGCAGGCGGGGCGGCGTCGAACGCGGCGGCGAGGTCGTCGGGCACCACGAGGTCCTCGACGGCGTCCAGAAGCGTCCACGACCCGTCGGCCTTCGCCGCCTCGATCACGGCGAGCCCCGCGGGCGCCATGAGGCCGGCTGCCGACAGCCGCTCGACCCGCTGCTTGTTCGGCCGGGACCAGCCGCTGCGCGCCTTCCGCGGGGCGAACCACAGCATCGTGCGCTCCGCGTCGAGCGCCCGTCCCTTGCTGTCCACCCAGCCGAAGCACAGCGCCTGCTCGACGGACTCCTCGTAGCTGATCCGCGGTCCCCCGGAGCCGGCTCGCCGCGTCACCAGCCAGACGCCGGTGGGCCGGGCATGGTGCTCCGCCAGCCACTCCCGCCACTCCTGCACCGAGTCCGGCTGCACCCGCTCGTCGTTCATGCCGACCCCGCGAGGGTGTCGGCGTGCGCTCGGACCTGATCGGCGGCCGCGGACAGGTAGCGGGCGATGACGGCCTGCTCGTCCGGGCTGAAGGAGTCGGCCAGCGCGTCCAACTCGCGGAAGAGCGGGGCCAGCTCGCCCAGCATCCGTGCGACCGATGCCTCGTCCGGTTCCAGCACGACGCGGCGGCGGTCGTCGGCAGCTCGCCGGCGGTGCAGGTGCCCGGCCCGTTCGAGACGGTCAGCGAGCTCGGTGCCGGACCCGCTGGAGATGCCCAGGCGGGACGCGAGCTCCACCGGCCCCAGGGGCGATTCCGCTCCGAGCATGTGGGCCATGGCGGCGTAGTCCAAGGCGCGCAGGTGCAGGCGCGCCGCCAGGGCGCGGTCCAGCTCGACCTGCGCGCGCTGCAGCGCGCGCGCCGCCCACGACACCTCCGAGGCCGTGACCCTTCCTCGCTCCCGGCGTCCCACCTCGTCTTGCGGTCGCTCCGTCACCGAGGCATAGTAGCAGCAAGATACCTCCGAAGCGGAGCTACCAGGCAGCGGAGGCGACAGGCCACCGTGGCTGCACGATCCGATGACGAGAGGACGTGGTAACGATGGTCGGTTCTGCGGTCGTGGTGGGCGGAGGTCCGGCCGGTGTGCTGCTGACCTACCTGCTGGCCCGCGGCGGGGTGGCGGTGACGCTGCTCGAGTCCCGCCGCGACTTCGACCGGAAGTTCCGTGGCGACACGCTGGCGCCGCCGGTTCTGGATTACCTCGACACCCTGGGACTCGCCGAGCCGCTGCTGGCCACCGTCCCGCACACCCGCGCCCACACGTTCCGCTGGCACACGCCCGGGCGCACCTACACCCTCGCGGACTACCGCAACGCCAGCCGTCGCCATCCCTACTACGCGCTCATCCCGCAGGCGCGCTTCCTCCCGTGGCTCGCCCGGCAGGCCGAGGTGCTCGGCGCCGACGTCCGGATGGGCGCCCGGTTCCGCGCGCTGCTGCGCAATGCGGACGACCGGGTCTGCGGCGTCGAGTACACCCGGGACGGTGCCGCCGAGCGGCTCACCGCGGACGTCGTCGTCGCCGCCGACGGGCGCTCGTCCAAGGTCCGCCAGGTGTCAGGAGTGGTGCCCACCGAGCTCGGCGCGCACCTGGACATGCTGTGGTTCGCCGTGCCGCGCCGCGCGGACGACGCACCGCTGTCCGGGCTGGACCTGTTCGCCGAGCCCGGCAGCGCGCTCGTCCTTCTCGGTCAGGACGACACCTGGCAGATCGGCTACGACATCCCCGCAGGGACGCTGCCCGAGGTCCGTGACCAAGGCGTCGCGCCGATCGTCGCGGCGATCCGGCGGGCCGCGCCCTGGCTGGGCGACCGGCTCGACGCGCTCACCTCGGTCAACCAGCTGACGCTGCTGCCGGTCCGGATCACGGCCGTCGACCGGTGGACCGAGCCGGGGCTGCTGCTCATCGGCGACGCCGCCCACGTGAGCTCCCCCGTCGGCGGCAACGGGATCAACTACGCCCTCGCCGACGCCGCCGAGGCGGCCAACCAGCTGCTCGAGCCACTGCTGGCGTCTTCGGTGGACCAGGCTCGTGTCGACGAGGCGGCACGGCGGGTCGAGGAGGTCCGCCGGCCGCCGGTCGACCGCGAGCAGGCCTTCCAGGTCCGCGTCGAGGAGGACAGCGCCCGCCGGCTGCGCGATCGCGACCCCCGCCCCGCCGGTGCCCTGCGGGTCATCGCCACGATCCCCGGCCTGCCCCGCCTCGTCGGCCGGCAGACCCGCAAGATCCGGATCCCGGCTCCGCTGCCGGCCATCCTGAGCGGATGAGCGGCTACCAGGGCAGGGCTCGGTGTCGCGGAAGAAGCCCCCGTTCGGTCCGTCGGCAGGCAACGTGGCCGCCCACACCACGCCCGTGGCACTCTCCTCGACCGGGCGCGCACCCATGGCCTCGGCGCCCGGGTAGGTCGCGGTCAGCCCCGGACACACCGAGTTGACCAGGACTCCCGTGTCGGCGAGCTCGGTGGCCAAGGTGGCGGTCAGTGCGTTGAGAGCGGCCTTGCTGATGCCGTAGGACGCGGCGGCCCCGCCTCGGGCGGTGAGCCCGAAGGCGGGGTCGCCGTGCGAGCCGGCGCCGCTGGAGACGTTCACGACGCGCGGTTCCGGGCTACGGCGCAGGAGCGGCAGCAGCGCCTGAGTCAGCCGCCATGTGCCGAACAGGTTGGTCTCCAGCACCACCCGCGCGGCGTCGAGGTCCGCGCCGCTCCCGGTCTCGGACCAGTCGACGAACGCCGCGGCGTTGTTCACAAGGACGTCAAGGCGGCCAGGGTCGGCGCCGATCGCGTCGACGACTCTGCCCACCGCGTCGGGATCGGTCAGGTCCAGCGCCGGCAACGCGGTGACGCTCGCTCCCAGCTCTTCCGCCGTCTGTGCGGCGGCCGCCGGGTCGCGAGCGCTGACCAGCACCGCGTGGCCCCGCTCGGCGAGCTGGCGGGCCACCTCCCGACCGAGGCCGTGGGCGGCGCCGGTCACCAGCGGACGGGCGTCGAAGGCGTGATCGTCATACACGCAGCGTGGCGATCACGCCCGCCTGTGTCCAGGCCGGGTATATGGCCGACTTACGTCAGCGCGTCGGCCAACGTGGCCGACGACTCGGCGAGCTTGGCCGGCCGCCGCGCGACTCCGGCCAGCTGCGAGCCGGGCCGCGGCATCTCGCTGCGTGCTCGACTCCTGCTGCAAACGACAATCGTTGTCAGCTAGGCTTCCACGACACCAGTCGATTGCAAGGGAGACGACGATGTGCGCAGAAAGCCATTCGCATCAGAACATATGTCGAACATCGAATGCATTCACGCGGCCATGCGCAGGATCGGCGCGATAAAGTGGCAAGAAATCAATCAACAACGAACGCATGCGCATGCGTTGATTCCAGGAGCGCCGCCGTGCCGCCGTCCCGCATCCGCCCGCTCCCCGCGGCCGCCGTGCTCCTCGTCCTCGCCACCGCCACCGCCTGCGGAACCACGACCGCCGCGCCCGCCACCGCGCCGGCGGAGTCCCAGGCATCGGACCCGGCAGCCGTGCGAGTCGTCGCCTCCACCGACGTCTACGGCAGCATCGTGCGGGCGGTGGGTGGCGACCGGGTCGAGGTGCGGTCGATCATCGACAGCCCCGACGCGGATCCGCACGAGTACGAGGCCACCCCCGCAGACGCCGCGGCGGTCACCGGCGCGCAGATCCTGGTGCTCAACGGGGCCGGGTACGACGACTTCGCCACCAGGCTCGCCGAGGTCGCGTCCCCCGCGCCCACCGTCGTCAACGTCGTCGAGCTCTCCGGCCTCGAGGGGACCGGAGAGGCCGGCGCTGGGCACGCCCACGAGGACGGCGGAGCGGGGCACGCGCACGGCGACGGCGGGGCGGGGCACGAGCACGGTGTGTTCAACGAGCACGTCTGGTACAGCCTGCCCACGGTGAAGAAGCTGGCGGACCGGCTGGCCGCCGACCTCGCGGCGGCCGATCCCGCGGGCGCCGCCACGTACACGCAGAACGCGTCGGCCTTCACCGGCCGCGTCGACGGCCTCATCGGGCGGCTCGACGCGATCAAGACGGCGCACGGCGGCGACCGGGTCGCCGTCACCGAGCCGGTGCCGGGCTACCTCGTACAGGACGCCGGGCTGCTCGACGCCACCCCCGCGGAGTTCTCCGAGGCAGTCGAGGAGGGCACCGACCCCCCGGCGGCGGTGCTCGGCGAGATGCTGCAGCTGGTCGGCGGGCGGCAGGTGGCGGCCGTGCTCGTCAACGCCCAGACCGCGAACCCCGCGACGGACGAGGTCGGCCGTGTGGCGAGCGATGCGTCGGTCCCGCTGGTCACCGTGTCCGAGACGCTTCCCGAGGGCACCGACGACTACGTCGCCTGGCAGGATCGCCAGTTCGGCGAGCTGGCCGCCGCGCTGGACGCCGACGCCGCGTGACGGGATCGGACGCGACGATGACCCACGACCTGTACCGCCGGCACGACGGGACGCCGCCCGTGTCGCTGCGCGGCGCCGCGATGGGCTTCGGCGCCCGCACGCTGTGGTCCGGGCTGGACCTCGACGTCGGGCCCGGGGAGTTCCTCGCCGTCCTCGGCCCCAACGGCTCGGGCAAGACGACTTTGCTGCGCGTGCTGCTCGGCCTTCAGCCGCTGCGGGCCGGGCAGGTGCTGATCGGGGGGCACCCGGCGCGCCGGGGCGACGACGACATCGGCTACATCCCTCAGCAGAAGACCGCGCTCGACGACGTGCCCCTGCGCGGGCGCGACCTCGTCGGCCTCGGTCTGGACGGCCATCGCTTCGGGCTGGGTCTGCGCGGGCGCCGGGACCGGGCCCGTCGCGTCGACGCAGCGCTGGACGCCGTGGACGCCGCTCGCTACGCCACGGCGCCGGTCGGGCGACTCTCGGGCGGCGAGCTGCAACGGCTGCGCGTCGCGCAGGCCCTGGTCGGTGACCCGCGCGTGCTCCTGTGCGACGAACCCCTGCTCTCACTCGACCTCGCCCACCAACAGACCGTCAGCCAGCTCATCGACCGCAGGCGGCGCAGCGCCGGCACCGCGGTGCTGTTCGTCACCCACGAGATCAACCCGATCCTGTCCCTGGTCGACCGGGTGCTGTACCTCGTCGACGGCCGCTTCCGCATCGGCACGCCCGAGGCGGTCATGAGGTCGGAGACGCTGTCCGCGCTGTACCGGACGGACGTGGAGGTGTTGCGGGTACGCGACCGGCTCGTCGTCGTCGGTCTGGACGAGGCCGAGCACCACTGCCACGTGCACGCGGACGGCCCGGCGACCCTGGAGGGAGCGCGGTGACCGCGATCATCGAGCGGCTGTTCACGTTCGCGGGCACGGGCGAGCTGCTCGCGTTGCCGTTCGTACGCAGCGCGCTGATCGCGGCCGCGCTGCTCGGCCTCGTGGCGGGCGTGCTCGCCCCGCTCGTCGTCGCCAGGGGAATGGCGTTCGCCGTGCACGGCACCGCCGAGCTGGCGTTCACCGGCGGCGCCGCGGCCCTGCTGCTGGGCATCGGGGTCGGTTTCGGGGCGGTCGGGGGCGCCGTGGTCGCGGGCCTGGTGTTCGGCCTGCTGGGCCTGCGCCAGCGCGAGCGCGACTCGGTGATCGGCGTCGTGCTGGCCTTCGGCCTCGGCGTGGGCGTGCTGCTCCTCGCGCTGCACGAGGGACGGGCGTCGAACAAGTTCGGGTTGCTCACCGGCTCGATCGTCTCGGTCGACACCACGAACCTGTGGCTGCTCGGGCTCGTGACCGTGCTCGTGCTGGGCACCCTGGCCGTGGTCTACCGGCCGCTGCTGTTCGCCAGCGCGGACCCGGAAGTCGCCGCGGCGCGCGGGGTCCCGATCCGGCTGTTGTCCCCGCTGTTCGCGGTGCTCGTCGCGCTCACCACGGCGCTGGCCGTCCCGGTCGTCGGGGCGATCCTCGTGCTGTCGGTGACCGTCATCCCGGGGGCCGCCGTCGCCCGCGTCACCGCGGCCCCGGTGCTGGCAACGGTGCTGTCCGTCGTGATCGCCGAGATCGCCCTGGTGGGCGGCACCGTCCTGTCCCTCGCCCCCGGCCTGCCGATCTCGGGCTACGTCGCCACCCTGGCGTTCCTCTGCTACCTCGTGTGCCGCGCGATCGGCCGCGCCCGCGGCCAGACCCGCGCCGCCTGAGGTCGGCGTGGCCTACCGTGCGGGCATGAGCGTCGCGCCGCACGGGCTGCACCACGTCACCGCGATCGCGTCCGACCCACAGCGCAACGTCGACTTCTACACCGCAGTCCTCGGCCTGCGGCTGGTGAAGACCACGGTCAACTTCGACAATCCGAGCACCTACCACCTCTACTACGGTGACGAGGCCGGCCGGCCCTCCACCTTGCTCACGTTCTTCCCGTGGCCGTCCGTGCCGCCCGGCCGGCAGGGCACCGGGCTCACCACGGCGACGGCCTTCGGCGTCCCGCCCACCTCGCTCGGCTGGTGGCAGCGGCGGCTCACCGACCGCGGCATCGACGTCGATCCTCCGCGCGACCGCGACGCCGGCGACGCGGCCGAAGAGGTGCTCACGTTCCGCGATCCCGACGGGCTGGTCATCGACCTGGTCGCCGCTTCCGGGGACGCCCGATCGGGCTGGGACGGACACGCCGGGGTGCCGGGCGAGCACGCGGTCCGCGGGCTGCACGCGGTCGCGCTGACCGAGCGGCTGCTCGAGCCGACCGCCGGACTGCTGACCGGTCTGCTCGGGATGGACCTGTCGGGCGAGAGCGGCACGGGCGCCCGCTTCACCACCGCCGGGGACACCCCGGCGGGCACGGTCGACGTCGTCGCCGACCCCGCCCGAAACCGCGGTCTCCAGGCCGGCGGCACGGTGCACCACGTCGCCTTCCGCGCACCCGACGGCGAGACGCAGGCACGCTGGCGTACCGAGCTCGTCGAGGCCGGGCTTGCGGTCACCGAGATCCTCGACCGCCGCTACTTCACGTCGATCTACTTCCGCGAGCCAGGCGGGGTGCTCTTCGAGATCGCCACGGACCAGCCCGGCTTCGCCGTCGACGAGCCGCTGCTCGAGCTGGGCCGGACGCTCAAGCTCCCGCCCTGGCTCGAGCCCGACCGGGAGACGATCGAAGCAGCTCTCCCGCCGCTATGTCGCCCCTGACCGCACCCACCCATCGGATGCGGCCAGGGGACAACGGCGCGGGTCAGGACACGCGCTCCAGCACCGCGGCGATCCCCATCCCGCCGCCGATGCAGAGCGTCACGAGCCCGTAGCGACCCTGCCGGCGCTCCAGCTCGTGCAGGGTCTTGACGACGAGCACCGCGCCCGTCGCGCCGATCGGGTGGCCGAGCGCGACGGCGCCGCCGACCGGGTTCATCTTCTCGTCGGGCACCTTCAGCTCACGCTGGACGGCCAGAGCGACCGACGCGAACGCCTCGTTCGCCTCGACGATGTCGATGTCCTCGATGGTCAGCCCGGCCTTCTCCAGCGCCTTGTTCGACGCGGGCACCATGCCGATACCCATGTAGGCCGGGTCGACGCCGCTGACCGCCGCCGCGACGAGCCGGCCCTGCACCGGCACCCCGAGCTCCTCGGCCTTGGTGGAGCTGGTCACGAGCATCAACGCCGCGCCGTCGTTCACCCCGCTGGCGTTGCCGGCGGTGACCACGCCGCCGTCGCGCTTGAACACCGGCTTGAGCCGCCCCAGGCCCTCGGCGGTCGCGTCGGGCCGTACGTGCTCGTCCGTGGTGAACTCGACGGTCTGCTTCTTGGCCTTGATCTCGATCGGCACGATCTGGCCCGAGAAGACCTCCTCGCTGTTGGCCTTCGCCGCGAGCTGGTGGCTGCGGGCGGCGTAGGCATCGCAGTCTTCGCGCGTGATCCCGTAGCGCTCCGCGACGTTCTCGGCCGTCAGGCCCATGTGGTAGTTGTTGAAGATGTCCCAGAGGCCGTCGTAGACCATGTGGTCGACGATCTTGGCGTCGGGCATGCCCATCCGGTACCCGTAGCGGCCCTTGGGCAGCAGGAACGGCGCCTGGTCCATGTTCTCGATGCCGCCCGCGAGCACCACGTCGGCGTCGCCGAGCGCGATCTCCTGCGCGGCCGACACGAGAGCCTGAAGGCCCGAGCCGCACATCCGGTTGAGGGTCAGGCCGGGGGCCTCGACGGGCACCCCGCTCCGGATGCCGACCTGGCGACCGGGGTTCATGCCCTGGCCCGCGGACAGGATGTTGCCGACGATCACCTGGTCGATCTGCGCGGGATCTACCCCTGACCGCTCGACGACCGCGGTGCCCACCGTGGCCCCGAGCTCCGCGGCGGGCACGTCCTTCAGCGAGCCGCCGAACGTGCCGATCGCGGTGCGCAGCGCGGTGGAGATGACGACGTCCGCGTCGTTGTGCTTGCCGAAGCTCATGCGCTTTCGCTCCTCGAAAGTCGATGCGACCGGTCCCGACCGGGCTCCGGTACGTGCTACCGGTCTACTCCGCCGGCCGGGGGGTTGTACACCGCGAACTACCGGCTATCGGGAGCCCGAGGTACTCGGCCGCCGCACCGGCCCGAGCCGTCAGCGCGACCGCGGGTCGTCGTTGGGCTGCGTCTCCTGCGCCGCACCCTGCGCGGCGACCTCGAACGGCGAGGCTCGCCCGCCAACGTGCGCCTCGTTGCGGTACCGCTCCACGTACTCCGGGTAGTGCAGCTCGAACGCCGGGCGCTCCGAGCGGATCCGCGGCAGCTCGGTGACGTTGTGCCGCGGCGGCGGGCACGAGGTCGCCCACTCCAGCTCATGGTGATCGTCGCGACGGCGCTCTGGCTCATGTAATCGGCGTCGCGACGGCGCACGAGCGGCGTCGGGTGCACCGACAGCCACTGTCGCTTCGTCCGGGCGGAGCGGAGGGACGCGGAATCTCCGGGCCGCCGGGCGGGTTGGGCCGGTCATGGCGCCTCCGCTGCACCTCGCCGTGGCACTCGACGGCACCGGCTGGCATCCCTCGGCGTGGCGGGAGCCCGACGCGCGACCCGACGCGCTGTTCACCGCCGCCTACTGGGCAGACCTGGTGACCGAGGCCGAGCGGGGGCTGCTCGACCTCGTCACGATCGACGACACCCTGGGCCTGCCGTCCGACGCCCGCGTGGACCAGGTCCGCGGCCGGCTCGACGCCGTGCTGGTCGCAGCCCGGATCGCGCCGCTGACCCGGCGCATCGGGATCATTCCGACGCAGGTCGTGACGCACACCGAGCCGTTCCACGCGTCCAAGGCGATCGCCACGCTCGACTACGTGAGCACGGGGCGGGCCGGGCTGCAGGTCCGGGTGTCGACGCGGCCGGACGAGGCCGCGCTGTTCGGCAGGCGGACGATCCCGCCGATCCGTCTGGACGAGCCGACGACGCCCGCGCTCGCGGAGCTGTTCGACGAGGCCGCGGACTACGTCGAGGTCGTGCGCCGATTGTGGGACAGCTGGGAGGACGACGCGGAGATCCGCGACGCCGCGACCGGCCGGTTCGTCGACCGGGACAAGCTGCACTACGTCGACTTCACCGGCCCGTTCTTCTCGGTGCGCGGACCGTCGATCACCCCGCGGCCGCCGCAGGGCCAGCCGCTGGTGGCCGCGCTCGCGCACCGCGACGTCGCCTACCGGCTGATCGGCCGCTCGGCCGACCTCGGCTTCGTCACGCCGCGCAACACGTCCGATATTGCCCGGATGCTCATCGAGATCCGAGGGGAGCAGGAAGCCGCGAGCCGGGCCGACCAGCCGGTGCATGTTCTCGGCGACCTTGTCGTCTTCCTCGACGACGATGCGGCCGCGGCCACCGATCGGCTCGCCCGTCTGGACGAGCGGCTCGGTCGGCCCTACCGCAGCGACGCGGCGGTCTTCGCCGGCACGCCCGCGGACCTCGCCGACCTCGTGCTCGAGTGGCACGCGGCGGGACTGAGCGGGGTCCGACTGCGACCCGGGGCCCTACCGCACGACCTGCGTCAGATCACCCGCGGGCTGGTCCCCGAGCTCCAGCGGCGCGGGGCCTACCGGACGGCCTACGAAGCCGGCACCCTCCGCGGCCTGTTCGGGCTGCCGCGTCCCGCCAACCGCTACGCGCTCCGCTCCTGAGGAGGCACCGCCGATGCCGCGCAAGCAGATCCACCTGGCCGCGCACTTTCCGGGCGTCAACAACACCACCGTGTGGAGCGACCCGGCGGCCGGCAGCCACATCGAGTTCTCCTCGTTCGTGCACTTCGCCCGCACCGCGGAACGGGCGAAGTTCGACTTCCTCTTCCTCGCCGAAGGGCTGAGGCTGCGCGAGCAGAACGGCCTGATCTACGACCTCGACGTCGTCGGCCGCCCCGACACCTTCGCCGTCCTCGCTGCGCTCGCCGCCGTCACGGACCGGGTCGGGCTCACCGGGACGATCAACTCGACGTTCAACGAGCCGTACGAGGTCGCCCGCCAGTTCGCCACCCTGGACCACCTCTCGGCCGGGCGGGCCGGGTGGAATGTGGTCACCTCGTGGGACGCGTTCACCGGCGAGAACTTCCGGAGGGGCGGCTTCCTGCCGCAGGACAAGCGCTACCTGCGGGCCAGAGAGTTCCTCGCCGCGACGCGCGTGCTGTTCGACTCGTGGACCGGCGACGAGGTCGTCGCCGACCCGGCGTCGGGCCGGTTCCTCACCGACCCCGATGCCGGCCGGTTCGCGGTGCGGTCGGATCAGTTCGACATCGCGGGCCGCTTCGCCGTGCCGCGCAGCCCGCAGGGACGCCCGGTGATCCTCCAGGCCGGCGACTCCGAGGAGGGCCGGGAGTTCGCCGCCGCGGACGCCGACGCCATCTTCACGCGACACTCGACGCTCGAGGCGGGCCGCGCGTTCTACGCCGACGTCAAGGGCCGGCTCGCCCGGTACGGCCGCGCACCCGACGACCTGAAGATCCTGCCCGCCACGACGTTCGCACTCGGCGACACCGACGCCGACGCCCACGCGAAGGCCTACGCCGTCCGCCGCCACCAGGTCAGCGGCCAGACCGCGATCAAGTTCGCGGAGCAGCTGTGGAACCGCGACCTCTCCGACCGCGACCCGGACGGCCCACTCCCGGTCGAAGACCCGATCCCCGGCGAGAACACGATCTCGAAGGGCCGGGCCAGCGTGCGGATGTACCGCGACCCGATGGCCACCGCGAACGAGTGGCGCGCGCTCGCCGAGGCCAAGAACCTGTCGCTGCGAGATGTTGTCATCGAGGTCACCGGGCGCCAGTCGTTCATCGGCACGCCGGCCGCCGTCGCCGACGCGATGGACAAGTTCGTGCAGACCGACGCGAGTGACGGCTTCGTGCTCGTCCCCCACATCACCCCGGGCGGGCTCGACGAGTTCGCCGAGAAGGTCGTCCCGCTGCTGCAGGAGCGGGGCTCGTTTCGCACCGAGTACGAGGGCACGACCCTGCGCGAGCA
This sequence comes from Pseudonocardia sp., assembly GCA_029266775.1. Taxonomy (GTDB): domain Bacteria; phylum Actinomycetota; class Actinomycetes; order Mycobacteriales; family Pseudonocardiaceae; genus Pseudonocardia. The sequence continues at coordinate 10,824 of JAQSWF010000016.1, read as the reverse complement.
TCTCGGAGTGCACCCCTGAAGCGAGTTCTGTGACAGGTGAGCACGTTGGTGAACTGCGGTTTGAGAACGTTGTAACGGTATGGCCGTCGGCTTCAAGCCAGCTACTGTCCAGCGACGGCGTGACCAGGCAAATTGGGGGGCCCGTGGTCGACAAGAAGAAGGTCGGAGTGAGTGGCAGCATACTGGCTGTGCTCGCAGCCGGAGTCTTCGGCCTTGTCCACCTCGGCTCCGTATCCGAAGACGCGATCGAAGCTGCGGCCACCCGCACTACCGAGGAGCCTACCTGTCGTCATCGAGGCAGGACCCGTGCGAGACGCTATCGAGCAAGGCATCAGTACGTTTCGATCACTTCGGAGGGGTGAGCCTGCCGAGAAAATAGCCGCAGACGCGGCCCGGTATCTGCCCGTCGAGTTCCGCAAGGATCAACAGTACAACTGGTTCGTTGCCAAGCCGATGGGGAAGGCCGTCACGGCGCTGACGGCCGTCAGCGGTTCGCAGGGCGGTTCCGGATATTACTTCGCGAAGTACTGCCTTGCTCGGTAGCTGAACCTTAGCCGCGGTGCCGCGATCACACGGACCCGAACCGCCGCTCGAGCTCGCGGACTTCCGGTAGGCCGACCAGCTCGGTGAACTCGTCAAACGACGGCACACCGACCAGAGCCGCCGCCGGCGTGCCGTCCGCCCGCAGCGTCGCGAGCAGCGACCGGATGCCCGCCGTCGCGGCGAACAGTGTGCCGAGGGGGAACAGCACGAGCGAGAACCCGAGCTCAGCGATGCGGGCGAGCGACAGGCCCGGGGTTCGACCGCCCTCGGTCCAGTTGAACACCAGGGGTGCGAGGTCGCGCAGCTGCGTAGTGACCTGCTCGATGTCGGCCTCGCTGGTCGGCGCCTCGACGAACAGCACGTCGGCACCGGCGTCGGCGAACAGGCGGGCACGGGCGATAGCCGCGTCCAGCCCCTCGACGGCCGCGGCATCGGTGCGCGCGATCAGCAGGAAGTCCGGGTCACGCCGGGCGGCGACCGCGGCGCGGATCTTGCCGGCCATCTCCTCGGCGCCGATCACCGCCTTGCCGCTCATATGCCCGCACTTCTTCGGCATCACCTGGTCCTCCAGGTGGATCCCGGCGACCCCGGCCTGCTCGTAGGCCTGGACGGTGCGCACGACGTTGATCGCGTTGCCGTATCCGGTGTCCGCGTCGGCGATGACCGGCACATCGACGGCGGCGACGATCCGGCGGGCATTGTCGATCATCTCGGTACCCGTCAGAAGCCGGCCTGCTCGACAAGTCGAGCGGACAGGGCGTCGTACGAGCCGGGGGCGAGGAGCGGCCCCGGACCGGCCAACAGCTCCCGCACCCGGGCACGGGGCGCACCGGGTGTGCGCAGCAGTTGTCCCACCGTCTGACCCCCTGTCGTTTGTATGCAGACGGGCGGAAAGTAGCGCCTGCGCCTTGCCCGGCCAACCCGCTCGCCTCTAGCTTGCACACAATCTTGGACGGGGAGGTCCCGTGACGCAGGCCGTGACGTCGGCAGGGCGGACGCTGAGCACGGTGCGGGAGCTGATCCTGCGAGGCGAGCTCTCCCCCGGTGCCCGGCTCGGCGAAACGGAGTTGGCCGACCGGCTCGGGGTGAGCCGCACCCCCGTGCGCGAGGCACTGGGTCGGCTGGCCGCCGAGGGCCTCGTCGAGATCGTGCCGAACCGAGGTGCGCGCGTCACCAGCTGGACGGTGGCCCAGCTCGAGGAGGTGTTCGACCTGCGCGCCACGCTCGAGCCCAAGCTCACCGCGCTGGCGGTGCCGCACTCGACGGCCGACGACGCCGCAGAGCTGGAGCGGCTGGCCCTCGCGATGCAGCGCACGGGAGCGCCGGGGCCGGGCCGTGATCTCGACGCGCTCGTTCCTCTCAACCGCGCGTTCCACGGCCTCCTGGTCGCGCTCGCGGACCGGCCGGCCACCGCGGCCGCGCTCGCCGGCGCGGTGCACGCCCCCATCGTGCTGCGCAACTTCCACACCTACGACGATGCGTCGCTGGCGCGCAGCCTGGCCCACCACGTCGAGATCGCTGCTGCCGTGCGGGCCCGCGACCCCGCGTGGGCGGCGGCCGTGATGACGGCACACATCCACAACGCCCGGGCCGTGATGGTGCGGGCGGCCCGTTGCACCACTGCAGAAGGGACCCAGGCATGAGCTACCGGCTCGGGGTCGACGTCGGCGGGACCTTCACCGACGTGCTCCTCGTCGAGGAGGTCAGCGGGCGCACCTGGCGGGCGAAGACCGCGTCGACCCCGACGGACCAGGCCGTCGGGGTACGCACCGGTGTCGCCCGGGTGTGCGAGGAGGCGGGCATCGCCCTGTCGGACGTCGCGCAGGTGCTGCACGGCACGACGGTCGCCACCAACGCGATCCTCGAGGGGAAGGGCGCCACCGTCGGGCTCGTCACCACCAAGGGCTTCCGGCAGGTGCTGCAGATCGCCCGCTCCTACGTGCCGGGTGGGCTCGCCGGCTGGATCATCTGGCCGAAGCCGGAGCCGCTCGCCGCGCTGGAGAACACCGTCGAGATCGACGAGCGCATCGCCTCGGACGGCATGCTTATCCGGAAGCTGGACGAGGCCGACGTCCGCACCCAGCTCAACACGCTGTCGGGGATCGACGCACTGGCGGTCTCGCTCATCAACTCCTTCGCGGACCCCACCCACGAGCGGCGCGTCGCCGCGATCGCCGCGGAGGTGCTGCCCGGCGTGCCCGTGTCGCTGTCCAGTGACGTGCTGCCCGAGCTGCGCGAGTACGAGCGAACCGTCACCACGGTGGCGAACGGCTACGTGCAGCCGCACGTCAAGGGGTACGTGGAGGCGCTGTCCGGGCGCCTGCGCGCGGACGGAGTGGCCGGCGAACTGGCGATCCTGCGCAGCGACGGCGGGCTGTCCGCCGCGGAGGCCGCCGTCGCCGCACCGGTGACGATGCTGCTGTCCGGCCCGGCCGGTGGCGTCACAGGCGCGGTGTGGGTCGCCGAGCAGTGCGGGTTCTCCGACCTCATCACCTTCGACATGGGGGGCACCTCCACAGATGTCGCGCTCGTCCAGGGGCTCACGCCGCGGATCGGGCGGGAGACGAAAGTCGGCGACCTGACGGTGCGCGCGTCCAGTGTGGATGTCCGGACGGTCGGCGCCGGCGGCGGCTCGATCGCGCACGTCCCCCAGCTGACCAGGGCGCTGCGCGTGGGCCCGCAGTCCGCGGGCGCCGACCCCGGGCCCGCCGCCTACGGCAGGGGCGGCACCGAGCCGACGGTCACGGACGCGAACGTCGTGCTCGGCTACCTGCCGCCGTCGCTGGCGGGTGGCGAGATCACCCTCGACGTCGGTGCCGCGCGGACGGCCGTCGAGAAGGTCGCCGAGGCGATGGGGTTGCCGTCTCCGGAGGCCGCAGCGGCGGGGATCGTCGACATCGTCAACGAGAACATGCTCGGCGGGCTGCGCCTGGTGTCGGTGCAGCAGGGCTTCGACCCGCGCGACTTCGCCCTGGTCGCGTTCGGCGGGGCCGGGCCGCTGCACGCGAACGCGCTCGGCAAGCTGACGGGCGCCTGGCCGGTGATCGTGCCGCCGTCGCCGGGCGTGCTCTGCGCGTTGGGCGACGCGACGACGTCGGCGCGCAGCGAGTCGGCGCGCACCGTGCTGCGCCCCTTCGGGAAGGGTCACAGTGCCGAGCTGACCAACGCGGACCTGGCCGAGATCCTGGGCGAGCTCGCTGCCGACGCCGGCGCCCGGCTGGCCGACCAGGGCGTGCCCGAGGCCGACCAGATCGCGACCTACCAGGTCGACGTCCGCTACCACGGCCAGGGCTTCGAGATCCCGATCGACGTCGAGAAGCTCGATCTCGCAGCGCTCACGGCGGCGTTCGACGCCGAGCACGAGCGGCTGTTCTCCTTCCTCCTCACCCAGGACCACGAGCTGGTCAACGCGCGCGCGACCGTCACCGGGCCGCGCCCGTCCGTCGCACCGGTCACGTTGCCACCCACCGAGGGCCCGCCCGAACCGGTCGACACCCATCCCGTCCATCTCTCGGGCGCCACGGTCGACGCCCGGGTCTACGACCGGGCCACGCTGCGCGCGGGCGATGTGATCGTCGGGCCGGCGATCGTCACGGAGATGGACTCGACCACTCTCGTGCTGCCCGACCACGCGGCAACGGTGCACGCGTCCGGCAGCCTGTTGATCCGACCCGTGGAGGCTTGAGATGGCGACGATCATCGAGACCGCGGCCGGCACCGTCGACAAGCCACCCGTCGACCCCGTCACCCTCGACCTCATCGAGAATGCGCTGCGCAACGCCCGCTACGAGATGGACGAGGTGCTGTTCCGAACCGCGCTCTCCCCCGGTATCCGCGAGCAGCACGACGAGTTCCCGCTGATCGGCGACCCGAGCGGGAAGATGGTGGTCGGCCAGTTCGGGCTCTCGATCCCCGACTTCCTCGAGAACTTCGACGGGACGATCGAAGAGGGCGACGTCCTGCTCACGTCGGATCCGTACGCCTGCGGCGCCGCGATCAGCCACGCCAACGACTGGCTGGTCGTCATGCCGATCTTTCACGAGGGCCGGGTCGTGGGCTGGGCGTCGATGTTCGGGCACATGTCGGACGTCGGCGGGAAAACGCCCTGCTCGATGCCGACCGACGCCCGCACGATCTACGAGGAGGGCGTGGTGATCCCGCCCTTCAAGCTCTACGCGCAGGGGCGGCTCAACGACGACGCCCTGCGCATCGTGCTCAACCAGGTCCGGATGCCGGACTGGAACCGAGCGGACCTCAACGGCCTGGTCGCGGCGTGCCGCACCGCCGGCCGGCGGGTCGTGGAGATGTGCGAACGGTTCGGTACCGGCACCTACCTCGCCGCGCTGGACGCTCTGCTCCAGCGCAACTACGACGCGATGAAGGTGCTGCTCGAGCTGGTGTTCGAGGAGGGAAAGACGCTGTCGTTCACCGACTACGTCTGCGACGACGGCGTCGGATACGGCCCCTACCAGCTGAAACTGTCGCTGACGCGCACCGGCTCGACCGTGCACCTCGACTTCACCGGATCGTCGCCACAGGCCGTCGGACCGGTGAACTACTACCTCAACGAGAACCTCGCACGCATGTTCTTCGGGATCTACATGATCACGGTGGCCGACCCGCAGATCCTGTGGAACGACGGCTTCTACCCGTTGGTCGACGTGACGATCCCGGAGGGCTCGTATTGGAAGCCGAAGCACCCGGCGTCGCTCAACGGGCGCAACCACGGCATCGGGCGGGTGTTCGACCTGTTCGGCGGGCTGCTCGGGCAGACCAACCCGGCGCTGCTCAACGCGGCAGGCTTCTCCTCGTCGCCGCACTTCATGTACTCGGGGCACTACACCTCCGGCGACCGGGCCGGCGAGTGGTTCCAGCTGTACTCGATCGGCTTCGGTGGCATCCCCGGCCGCCCGCTCGGCGACGGGCCGGACGGGCACTCGCTGTGGCCGAGCTTCGTCAACATCCCCTGCGAGTACCTCGAGTCGTACTACCCGCTGCGGATCGAGAAGTGGGAGACCGTCGCCGACACCGGCGGCGCCGGCCTGCACCGCGGCGGGAACGGCGTGGACGTGGCGTACGTGTTCGAGGAGCCCGGCGAGATCGCGATCCACGACGACCGGTGGTTGACCTACCCGGGGGCGTCAACGGCGGGACGCCCGGGGCGCGCGGCCGCAAATGGATCGAGCGTGGGGACGGGACCCGACAGGTGCTGCCGTCGAAGTGTCACGACGTCAAGGTCTTCCCTGGCGACGTGCTGCACTTCGTCACCTGGGGTGGCGGCGGGTGGGGTGACCCGCTCGAGCGCAAGCCGGAGCTCGTGGCGCGGGAGGTGCGGCGCGGGCTGGTGACGGCCGAGGGCGCGCGCCGCTACGGGGTGGTGGTCGTCGACGGCGCGGTCGACGGGGCGGCGACGGCGGCGCTTCGCAACGAGATGCGGGCCGGCCGCCCGGCCGAGCTGCCCGTGTTCGACATGGGCCCGCCGATCGAGGAGCTGCTGGCCCGCTGCGCGGAGGAGACCGGGCTGCCGGCGCCGACCCGGCCGTCCTGGACGTGAGCGGCCCGCACGGCACCGCGTTCTCGAGCCGGCTGGGCTGGGGGGACCGTCCGGGCCTGCTCGTCGTCGACCTCGTGCGGGCCTACACCGAGCCAGGCGGGCCGTTCCTCCTGCCCGATCCCGGCCCGGCCGTGGCCGCGACCGCCGCGCTCGTGGACGCGGCCCGCGCCGGCGGGCGGCCGGTCGTCTGGACGGTCGTCCGGTACACCGCGGGCCTCGCGGACGGCGGGCTGTTCGTCCGGAAGGTGCCCGCGCTGGCCGTGTTCGCCGACGATGCCGCCGGCGGTTGGGGCGAGATGGCCGCGCCACTGGCCCCGAAGCCGGGCGAGCCGGTCGTCGCCAAGCAGTACGCTTCGGCCTTCTTCGGCACCTCGCTGGCCGCCACCCTGCACACCGCACGCGTCGACACCGTCGTCGTGAGCGGCGTGTCGACGTCCGGCTGCATTCGTGCCACCGCGACCGACGCGCTGAACCACGGCTTCCGGCCTCAGGTCGTGCGGCAGGCATGCGCGGACCGCTCCCCCGACCTGCACGAGAACAATCTGGCCGACCTCGACGCGAAGTACGCCGACGTCGTCGACCTCGACGACGCGGCGGCCCGGCTGCGCGGGTGACTGATCGGCCTCATATTCCTGTTCCCCCTGGACCGCGACCGGGGCGGCGTTGGAGGCTGGTCATTTCCGGGGGAAGCCGATCAGGGGGGCTGCGGCGTGGAACTGGGCATCGATCTCGGCACCGCCAACACCGTGGTCAGCGAGGCACGTCGGGGGATCGTCCTGGACGAGCCGTCGGTGATGCTGCTGCACCGCCGCGGGAGCCGGCGGGAGCGGGTGCTCGCAGTGGGCAGGGACGCGGCAGAGCTGCTCGGTCGCGCCCCGGCGGACTACGTCGCCGTCCGGCCGCTGCACGACGGCGTGGTCGTCGACCTCGAGGTCGCCCGGCTCTACCTGCGCCGGGTGTTGCGGGCGGCGGGACGGAGGGGGTGGACCGGTCCGGTTCGGGCCGTCATCGGAGCGCCGGTCGGCTCCACCACGCTCGAACGCCGCGCGCTCGTCGAGGCCGCCGAGGAGGCCGGCATCCGCCCGGTGACGGCGCTGGACGAATCCATCGCCGGGGCGGTGGGCTGCGGGATCGACCCGCTGGAGCGCCGCGTCCACATGGTCGTCGACGTCGGTGGCGGGACCGCCGAGGTGTCGGCGTTCTGCTTCGGCGGCGTGCTCGCCCACCGCTCCAGCAAGCTGGCCGGCGACGAGATGACGCTTGCGGTGCACCGACTCCTGCGCGAGGGGCACCAGCTGCACGTCGGCGAGCTCGGCGCCGAGGACCTCAAGATCCGTGCGGCCGTGGCGGACGACGAACCGATCGTGGTGCAGGGCCGGGACGCCGCGACGGGGCGCCCGCGGCTGGTGACGATCCGCGCGGCCGAGGTGGCCGAGGCGGTGCGCCCGATCACCGACGAGATCATCCGGACGCTCGCGGGCTGCCTGGACGAGCTCCCCCCGCAGGCCGTCACGGACGTCCTCGGCGAGGGCGTGCTCGTGTTCGGCGGTGGCTCGCTGGTCCGGGGGTTCTCGACGGACCTGGAACGCGGCCTCGGGCTGCCGGTGAAGCTGGCCGAGGAACCGCTGACGTGCGTGGCCGAGGGCGCGGCGCGTGCGCTGCGCAACCGCCCGCTGCTCGCGGCGTACGGCAGGAGCTGATGCCTCAGGGCGTCTGCAGCGGTGCGGTCGTCACGACGTCCGCGCGGTGGTCCAGGTAGTGGCGCAGGCCGGCCGACACCACGTCCTTCGCGTTGTTCGCCCCCGTGCCCGGCCCCTGGACGAGCGCGGTCATGACGATCTCCGGGTTGTCGAACGGGGCCGCGGCCGTGATCCAGTTGTCGTACTCGTCGTCCGGAAGCCCGCCGTCCTGGGCGGTACCCGTCTTCGCGCCGACCGCCGCGGGCAGGCCGGCGAGCCGCACCGCCGTGCCGCTGGTCACCGCCTCCCGCATCCCGTCGCGCACCGGCCCCAGTGCGTCGGCGAAGGGCAGGGGCGTCGCGGCGGGCGCGGGGAGCGCGGTGTCCGGCCCGTCTCCCGTCCCGACGGCCAGGCCGAGCCGCGGCGTGACCAGGTTCCCGGTGGCCACCGCACCTGTCCATCGAGCGCTCTGGATCGGGGTGACCTGCAGGTACCCCTGGCCGATGCCGAGGATCACCGTCGACCCGCCGTACCACTCCCGGCCGACCGACTCCGGCGTGCCGAGGTACCCGGCGGCCTCGCCCGGCAGGTCGATGCCGGTGCGTTCCCCGACCCCGAGCGCCCGCGCCGTGTCGATCATCGCGTCCGCCCCGAGCGCGACGGCCAGCTTGTAGAAGTAGACGTCGTTGGACATGGCGATGGACTGCGGCAGGTTCATCGGGCCCATCGGCTTCCAGTTGCCGAAGGTGTGGCCGCCGTAGGTGAAGTCGGCGCCCGTCGGGATGGGCCGCTGCGGCGCGAACCTCGGGTGGGCCTGGTTGGCCGCGGCGACGACGATCTTGAACGTCGACCCGGGCGGAGCGACCGCCTGCGTGACGTGCTCGAGCATCGGCGCGCCCGGCGCGGCGGCCGCGTCGCGCAGCGCGGGGACGTCGACGGGCGGCCCGTAGACGGAGTTGTCGAACGACGGCGTGCTCGCGATCGCCAGGACGTGGCCCGACCGCGGGTCCATCGCCACCGCGGCGCCGATCCGGCCCGCCGGCCTCGGCTGGGCCCGAACGGCCGTGGCCAGGCTCGCGTCCAACTGCCGCTGCAGGCCCAGGTCGAGGGCGAGCCGCAGGTCCGCGCCGGGGACCGGATCCTGCCGCTCGCCGAGCGCCACCGGCACACCCCGCGGGTCGACGTAGAGGCACTGCCGCCCGTTGATGCCGCGCAGCACGGCGTCGTACTGCTGCTCGAGGCCGGCCCGCCCAACGACCTCACCCGAGGGCAGATCCGGCCAGCGCTCCACGTCGTCCGGTGTCGCCACCCCGACGAAGCCGAGCACCGGGCCGAGCAACGAGCCGGTCGGGTAGGCCCGGCGGGCCTCCGGGACGACGAACACGCCGGGGATCCCGGCCGCGGCGACCGCGTCGGCGGTGCCGCGCGGCACGTCGGCGACCGGGAGCGCGAGCGTCGTGGGGTCGGCGGCCCGGATTCCGGCGTCGAGGTCGGCGCGCGGCGTCCCGGTCAGCGCCGCGAGGACGTCGACGTCCGCGGGCCGGCTTCGCAGCATGGCCGGGACGACCAGGACCCGGTCCACGCCTCTGCCGACGTCTGCGGCATTGGCAGCGAGCACTGCGCCGTGCCGGTCCGTCATCGCGCCCCGCGGGGCGGGCAGCCGGACGCAGCGCGTCATCTGCTCCTGGCCGGCGAGCCGCAGAGCCGGGCCCTCGGTGCTCTGCAGCCGCCAGCCGTAGAGCCCGAACGCCACCAGCAGCGTCGAGAGCGCGATCGCGGTCGTGCGGACGAGCCGGGGCCGCGGGTTGTGCCGCCGCGACGACGCCCAGAGCGGGCGGCGCCCGCCGTCGCGACGCACGGCGAGGACGACCCCGATCGCCGCCAGGTGCACCACCAGGGCCGTCCCACCGTAGCTGAGCAGCGGGAACGGCACGCCGGCCAGCGGGAGCAGCCCGAGGTTGCCGCCCACCGACACGACGATCTCGACGCCCATCAGGATTGCCAGTCCGCCGCCGACGAGGGCTCCGTGCGGGGTCCGTGACGTGCGGGCGGCCAACGCCAGCCGCCAGACGAGGATCAGCCCAGCGAGCACGGCACCGGCCCCGGCGACGAAACCCCACTGCCCGACCAGGCTCGCGAGTGCCAGGTCTGTCTCCCGCTCGGGCAGGTACTGCGCGCGCAGCAGCCGCATCGGGTCGTCGGTGCTCCCGAAGAGGGTGCCCGACCCGACCGCGATGTGCGCCTGCCGCACCGCCCAACCCGAGCCGGTCGGGGCCTCGTGCGCCCCGACCAGGAAGCTGCCGAGGCGCTCGACCTGGTAGGGCCGCAGCAGGCCGATCAGCAGCGGTGCCGACACGGCTGCGGCCGCAACCAGGGGCATGAGGAACCGGAGCGGCACCCGCCCGATGACGAGCATCGATCCGGCGAGGACGGCCAGCAGCGTCGTCGTGCTGAGATCGGGCTGGACCACGGTGAGCAGGATCGGCACGGCAGCGGCCACGACGGCCAGCGTGGCGCGTCGCCACTCCGGCTGCCCCGACCCCAGGATGCCGGCGAGGACGAGCAGCAGCCCCAGCTTGGCGAGTTCGGACGGCTGGAAGCTGACCGGACCGACCGCGATCCACCGCGTCGCCCCGTTCGCCGAGATGCCGGTCACGAGCACGGCGGCGAGCAGCAGCACGCTCGTGCCGTACGCGGCGATGCCGAGGATCCCGAGTAGCCGGACGCGGAACCGCCAGAACGCCCCGAGTGCCAGCACACCGCCGACTGCGATCGTGCCCTGCCGCAGCGCGAGCTCGTCGGCCCCCGTAAGATGCAGGTTGGCCAGCCCGAGCCCGACGAGCGTCAGTGCGGCCACGACGGCGAGCAGGTCGAAGGCACTGCCCCGGCGGTTTCGTCGCTGCTGCCACGTCCGCCGTCGCCTCTGGCGCGGAGCGGGTGGCGGTGTGGTCGGTCCGGTGATCAGCATCCCCGCTCCCCCGTTCCCCGCTCAGCCCCGCGTCACGGCGGAGCCGCATGTGCCGACCAGCACCGGCGCCGCGGCCGCCA
>JAQSWF010000015.1 GCA_029266775.1 Pseudonocardia sp. | reverse complement strand
GGTCCGGGCCACGGTGGTGGCGAGCGGTCCGCCGCCCAGCATGTGGTCGCGCCCGGCCAGTGCGGCGCGCACCGCGGCATCACCGTGCACCCGGACCTCCTGCTCGTAGCGGGCCACGCCGTCACGGAGCCCGACCCGCCCCCGTGCCACCTCCGTCAGCACCCGGGTGAGCAGCGACGCGTCGCGCAGCGCGGTGTTGGCGCCCAGGCCCCCGATGGGCGGCATCGTGTGGATCGCATCGCCGAACAGCGTGACGGCAGAGGGAGTCCACGGCGACACCGGCGGGGAGGCCGTGAACCGGAAGGCTGTGCGCGATGTGGGGTCCGATGCGGCGAGCAGGCGGCGCAGGTCGGGGTGCCACCGCGTCACGAGCCCGCTGACCAGATGCCGCAACGCGTCCGAGTCGAGCTCCAGGAGGTCGTCGGGCAGCACCTCGGGGCGGGCGAGCAGCGCGCAGAGGACGTACGGCTCGCCGGCGGCCGTTGCGTCATCGCTGCCGGTTGCCTCCCGCAGCGCCCCGGGGGCGCCCACTGGCGGCTCGAACACCGAGGTGAACAGCGTGACCGGACCGTCGACCACGATCGCGTTCATCCCGCGCTGCAGCCGCGGTGGCACCCACGCCCTGGTGTCCGGGTCGAGGTAGAGCTTGTGGCCGATGCTCCCGATGCCGGCGTCGACAGGGTCGGCACCGGGGAGGAGTTGGCGGCGCACGCGCGAACCGGCACCGTCTGCACCGACGATCAGGTCACCCACGGCCCGCTGCCCGTCTGCGAAGACCGCCGCGACGCGCCCGTCGGGCTCGCGCGAGTACCGGACGAACTCGGCGCCGAAGCGCAGCTCGCGGCCGAGGCCGGCGAGCAGTAGCGCGCGCAGCACCCCGCGGTCCACCGAGTAGTGGTCCGCGGCCGGCCCAGCCACGCGACCGGGGTACATCGTCGCCTCGTCGACCACCACCAGCTCGTCGAGCTGCTCGGTGAGCAGGCCGAAGTCGCCGCCGGGCCCCGCGGTGGCGACGAACGCCTGCCACAGGCCGGCTGGCAGGAGTGCATGCAGAGCACGGCTGCCGGCCGGGTTCACGTGGAGGCGGTAGCCGCTGGCGCGTCCGGTGAGCTCGACGTCGCGCTCGTACACCTCGACGCCGATCCCGGCCCGCCGCAGTCGCTGGGCGAGCGCGAGGCCGCCGATGCCCCCACCCATGATGATCACCCGAAGCTCGGTCACCGGTACCGCACCTCGCTCTCGCTGTCCGGAAAGCCACTTTCCGGACGTCGGTCGACGCCGACCAGCAGCTCGGCGAGCGCGTCGAAGACGTCCTCGGCCAGCTCGGGCAGCAGCCGCACGCCCTTGACCGTCGCGATCACGAGCTCGGCAGCGCGGTCGGGGTCGGCGACCGTCCCGCTCAGCGTGGCCGCCAGTACCGCCCGCCAGCCCGCCTCGAACTGTGCCATCACCGCCGCGATGGTCGGGTCGCGGCGAGCCCGCAGGTCCAGTTCGACGGTGACGGTGAACAGCTCGGGCCGTTCGACCATCATCCGGTGCAGCGCGGCGAGGTGCCCCCGCAGGCCGACACCCGGTGCCTGCGGGTCGGTCGCGAAGAACTGCCGGACCGCGTGCTCGGCCACGGCCTCCACCAGCTCCTGCTTCGGGCTTTCCTGCTGTCGACGGCGCCTCAGCTGTTCGCGGCGATGAACTCCCGGACCGCTGGATATACCTGGGCCTCCCAGCGCCGTCCGCTGAACACCCCGAAGTGCCCGACGCCGGCCTGGAGGTGGTGCCGGCGGCGGTAAGTGGGGATGCGGGTGCAGAGCTCGTGCGCCGCCATCGTCTGTCCCGGCGCGCAGATGTCGTCGTTCGCGCCCTCGACGGTCAAGAGCCCGGTACGCCTGATGGCGGCTGGCTGCACGAGGCGGCCGCGCCACGTCAGCTCGCCGCGCGCGAGACGGTTGCGCCGGAAGATGTCGTCGAGCGTGTCGAGGTAGACCTCCGCGGGCAGGTCGGCGACCGCGAGATACTCGTCGTAGAACTCCCGCGTGGCCGCCGCGCGCAGCCGGTCATCGGCCACGAGCGCCTCGTAGAGGCTCACGTGCGCGTCCAGATGCCGCTGCGGGTTCATTGCGACGAAGCCCGCGAGCTGGAGGAACCCGGGGTACACCCGCCGCCCCGCCCCCGGGTGCGGCGGCGGCACGGTGGTGATCACGGTCTCGGCGAACCAGCTCGACGGTGCCGACCGGGCGAGGACGTTGACCCTCGTCGGGCTGGCGTCGACGTCCACCGGGCCCGCCACCAGCGTCATGCTCGCCGGCTGCGCGATGTTGCCGTCTTCGGCCATGAGCGCCGCCGCGGCCAGCACCGGCACGCACGGCTGGCAGACGGCCAGGACGTTCGTCCGCGGGCCGAGGGCTGCCAAGAACTCGACGATGTGGCCGATGAGCTCGTCGAGGCCGAACGGGCCGTGCTCGACGGAGATGTCCCGGGCACTGTGCCAGTCCGTGACGACGACGTCGTGGTCGGACAGCAGGCTTCGGACGGTCCCGGTGACCAATGTCGCAAAGTGCCCGGACAGGGGCGCGACGATCAGCACGGTGGGCTCGTGGCGCCCGGTCGCAAGGGAGCCGGGCAGGTCCTTGACGAACCGGAGCAGCGTGCAGAACGGCGTGCGGGCGACCACCTCCTCCCGCACCGCGACGACCGTCCCCCCGACGGTGACCCGGTCGATGCCGAAGGGCAGGCGCTCGTGGGTGACGGCGGAGTCGGCGAAGAGCTGATACGCCGCGCGGACGCGGCGAACCGGGTCGAGCCGGCCCAGCGGAGCGGGCAGGAGGTCCAGCGTCTCGACCGCGGTGCGCGAGGCGGCACGCGCGCCGTCGAGCGCGGCGCGCTGCGCCTCGTACGCCACATACAGCACTGCGGACACCTCCGGGTGGCGGCTCCGGCCGATCACCATAACCCGGTGAGCGCCGCGCGGCGCGCGTATCGGCGTCGCGGCGAGGCCCGTACCTGGGCAACGGGTCAGTGTGATCGTCATGGCGCGGGGGTGACGCACGAGTGGACGTCGCGCTCGGGGCGCCGCGGGTGTCCTATGGCGGGATGGAGAAGTCGAGCGTCACGGCCGTCCCGGAGCGATCCTCCGGCGGCCACGGCGTGCCCATTGTGTCCCTCGAGCGCGTCCCGGTCGGGGTCGGCCCGCTGTCGCGCGACGACGTCGTGGCCGTCGCCCGCCGCGGCGCCGGAGTCGTGCTCACCCCCGAGGCGGAGGCCGCCGTGGCGGCCAGCCGCACGGTCGTCGAGGCGCTCGCCGACGATCCCGTCCCGCACTACGGCGTGTCCACCGGCTTCGGGGCGCTGGCCAACCGGCACATCCCGCCGGGTCTGCGCGCGGAGCTCCAGCGCAGCCTCGTGCGCTCCCACGCCGCGGGATCGGGACCGGAGGTCGAGCGCGAGGTCGTCCGCGCGATGCAGCTGCTGCGCCTGTCGACGCTGGCCACCGGCCGCACCGGGGTTCGCCGGAGCACCGTGCTCGCCTACGCGGCGATGCTGACCGCCGGAGTCACCCCGGTCGTCTGCGAGTACGGCTCGCTGGGCTGCTCAGGCGACCTCGCCCCCCTCGCGTCGTGCGCGCTGGCGCTGACCGGCGAAGGTATGGTCCGCGACCCCGAGGGCGTGCTGCGGCCCGCTCACGAGGCGCTGGCCGCGGCGGGGATCGAGCCGGTGACGCTGCGCGAGAAGGAAGGCCTCGCGCTGATCAACGGCACCGACGGGATGCTCGGGATGCTGCTGCTGGCGTGCGACGACCTCGACCTCCTCCTGCGCACCGCGGACGTCACCGCGGCGATGAGCCTCGAGGCGCTGCTGGGGACCGACGACCCCTTCGCCGCCGACCTGCAGGCGCTGCGCCCGCACCCCGGCCAGGCAATGAGCGCGGCGAACATGCGCGCGGTGCTCACCGGCTCGGCGCTGGTGGCCAGCCACCGCAACCCCGGCTCGACCCGGGTCCAGGACGCATACTCGCTGCGCTGCGCCCCCCAGGTGCATGGAGCCGCGCGCGACACCCTCGCCCATGCCGAGACGGTCGCCGGGCGCGAGCTCGCGGCGGCGATCGACAACCCCGTCGTGACGCTCGACGGACGGGTCGAGAGCAACGGCAACTTCCATGGCGCGCCGCTGGCCTACGTGCTCGACTTCCTCGCGATCGCCGTCGCCGATCTGGCCTCGATCAGCGAGCGCCGCACGGATCGCCACCTCGACGTGGCCCGCAGCCACGGCCTACCCGCGTTCCTCGCCGACGACGCCGGGGTCGACTCGGGGTACATGATCGCCCAGTACACGCAGGCCGCGGTGGTCGCCGAGCTCAAGCGGCTGGCCGTACCGGCGTCGGTCGACTCGATCCCGTCGTCGGCGCTGCATGAAGACCACGTGTCGCTCGGGTGGTCGGCGGCGCGCAAGCTGCGCCGGGCCGTCGACGGGTTGCGGCGTGTCCTCGCGATCGAGCTGCTGATCGCGGCGCGGGCGCTGGACATGCGCCGGCCGCTGGAAGCGGCCCCGGCCACCGCGGCGGTGGTCGCCGCGCTGCGCAAGGAGGTCGCCGGCCCCGGCCCGGACCGCCACCTCGGGCCGGAAATCGACGCCGCGGTGCACGTCGTCGAGGCGGGCGAGGTCGTGGCGGCCGCCGAGTCGGTCGTCGGACCTCTTTCCTGAACGCCGCTCGCTCGAGAGGAGCATCGACATGGACGGCGCCCGCCCGGTGCGCGCCCCCCGCGGCAGCCGGCTGACCGCCCGCTCCTGGCAGACCGAGGCGCCGCTGCGAATGCTCATGAACAACCTCGACCCCGAGGTCGCCGAGCGGCCCGACGACCTGGTGGTCTACGGCGGCACCGGACGCGCGGCGCGGGACTGGGCCTCGTTCGACGCGCTGGTCCGCACGTTGACGACGCTGGAGCGCGACGAGACGCTGCTGGTGCAGTCCGGGCGCCCGGTCGGGGTGCTGCGCACGCATGAATGGGCGCCGCGGGTGCTCATCGCGAACGCGAACGTGGTGGGTGACTGGGCGACCTGGCCGGAGTTCCGGCGGCTGGAGCGGCTCGGGCTGACGATGTACGGACAGATGACCGCCGGGTCGTGGATCTACATTGGCACGCAGGGCATCCTGCAGGGCACCTACGAGACGTTCTCGGCCGTCGCCGACAAGCGGTTCGGGGGCACGCTGCGCGGAACGCTGACGGTCACCGGCGGGTGCGGCGGAATGGGCGGTGCGCAGCCGCTCGCGGTGACGCTGAACGGCGGGGTGTGCCTGGTCGTGGACGTCGCCGAGTGGCGACTGCGGCGCCGGGTGGAGACGCGGTACCTGGACGAGCTCGCGCCCTCGCTCGACGCCGCCGTCGCACGGTGCACGGCGGCGCGCGCCGCAGGCGAGGCCGTGTCCATCGGGCTGGTGGGCAACTGCGCCACCGTCCTGCCGGAACTGCTGCGCCGCGGCGTGGAGGTCGACGTCGTCACCGACCAGACCTCCGCGCACGATCCACTGGCCTACCTGCCCGAGGGCGTCGACCCTGCCGACTGGGACGGCTACGCGCGCGTCAAGCCGGAGGAGTTCACCGACCGCGCGCGGGAGTCGATGGCGCACCACGTGGAGGCGATGGTCGGCTTCCTCGACGCGGGCGCCGAGGTGTTCGACTACGGCAACTCGATCCGGGACGAGGCCCGGCTGGGCGGCTACGGCCGCGCGTTCGCCTTTCCCGGCTTCGTGCCCGCCTACATCCGGCCGCTGTTCTGTGCCGGGAAGGGCCCGTTCCGGTGGGCTGCGCTCTCCGGAGACCCGGCCGACATCGCCGTCACCGACGACGCTGTCCTCGCGCTGTTCCCGGACGACGACAAGCTCCAGCGCTGGATCCGCGCGGCGCGTGAACGGGTGGCGTTCCAGGGGCTGCCGGCGCGGATCTGCTGGCTGGGCCACGGGGAGCGGGACCGCGCCGGGTTGCGGTTCAACGAGCTGCTGGCCTCGGGGGCCGTGGCGGCGCCGATCGTGATCGGGCGCGACCACCTCGACGCGGGCTCGGTCGCCTCGCCGTACCGGGAGACCGAGGCGATGGCCGACGGCTCGGACGCGATCGCCGACTGGCCGCTGCTCAACGCGCTGGTCAACACGGCGTCGGGGGCGACGTGGGTGTCGATCCACCACGGCGGCGGGGTCGGCATGGGGCGGTCGATCCACGCGGGGCAGGTGACGGTCGCCGACGGCACCGCTCTTGCAGCGGAGAAGCTGGCGCGGGTGCTGGCGAACGACCCCGCGACCGGGGTGCTGCGGCACGTGGACGCCGGCTACCCCGAGGCGGAGGCGGCCGCCGAGTCCGGGAGCCTCCGCGTCCCGATGACGGAGGCGTGACGGTGGCTCGCGACGCCGGGGGTAGCAGCAGCCGCCGATTGCAGGAAAGCCACCTTCATGCAACCTGGTTGCAGCAAAGTGGCTTTCCAGACGGTGCGGCGGCGGCCATCGCGGCGACGGCGGCCGGGTTCGACCGCATGTGGGCAGCGCTCGAGCCGCTCGGGCGCCACCCGCGCACGGGGGGCTACCGGCGCTACGCCTGGACCCGTGACGACGCTCTGCTGCGGGAGTGGTTCGCCGGCGAGGCGGCGGCGCGCGGCCTGGACCTCGTCGACGACCGGGCGGGCAACCTCTGGGCGTGGTGGGGCGACCCCGACGCGCACGGTCCCGGGGTCGTCGTGGGCTCGCACCTCGACTCGGTGCCCGACGGCGGCGCCTTCGACGGCCCACTCGGCGTGGTGTCGGCCCTCGCCGCGGTCGACGCCCTCCGCGCCCGCGGAATTTGTCCGTCGCGCCCGCTCGGCGTCGCCGTGTTCGCCGACGAGGAGGGCGCCCGGTTCGGCGTCGCGTGCGCCGGCTCCCGGCTGCTCACGGGCGCGCTCCCGCCCGACCGGGCTCGCGGGCTGACCGACCGCGACGGCATCACCCTGGCCGACGCGCTGGCCGCCGCGGGACGCGAGCCCGGGCACCTGGGCCGCGACGACGAGACGCTGGCTCGGGTCGGGACGTTCGTCGAGCTGCACGTCGAGCAGGGGCGGGCGCTGTCGGCGGGGGACGGCGGGCCACCGGTTGCTGTCGGCACCGGCATCTGGCCGCACGGCCGCTGGCGCATCGACCTGCCCGGCGAGGCCAACCACGCCGGGACGACGGCGCTCGCCGACCGGCACGACCCGATGGTCACCTTCGCGCGGACGGCGCTCGCTGCCCGCGATGCCGCCCTGCGCCACGGTGCCCTGGCCACCTGCGGGAAGGTCACGGTGGCGCCGAACGGCGTCAATGCCGTCCCGTCGCTGGTCACCGCCTGGCTCGACGCCCGAGCTCCCCGCGTCGCCGCGGCACGTGCCGTGGTCGACGAGGTGACGGCCGTCGCCGCCGCCGACGGGGGCAGCGTCACCGAGGAGTCGTGGACCGACGCGACCGCCTTCGACTCCGGGCTCGTCGACCGGCTCGCCGCGCTGCTCGGGCCGCCCGGCGAGCCCGCCCCCCGCCTCGCCACCGGCGCCGGCCACGACGCCGGCGTCCTCGCGGCCGCGGGCGTGCCGGCGGCGATGCTCTTCGTTCGCAACCCGACGGGCATCTCGCACTCACCGGCCGAGCACGCCGAGCGCGACGACTGCCTGGCCGGGGTGGCCGCCCTGGCCACCGTCGTCGCCGAGCTCGCCTCATGACCGCACTTCGGAGCCAGAACGCTGTTCGAAGGCTCGAAGAACAGCTCTATGGCTCCGAAATGCGGAAGAAGGGACGCAGGTGACTCAGATGCCACCGGGGCAGCAGGTGCGGTGGTGGGCGGCGCACGCGCTGCTGCCGGACGGTCCCGCGACCGGGGTGACGTTCACCGTGGCCGACGGGCGCTTCACCGACGTCACCCCCGGCACCGCGCCCGGCGAGGCCACCGAGCTCCCGGGCGTCGTCCTGCCCGGACTCGCCGACGCGCACTCCCACGCCTTCCACCGGGCACTGCGCGGCCGCACCCACCACCGCGCCGGAGCGGGCAGTTTCTGGACGTGGCGCGACCAGATGTACGCGCTGGCCGGACGCCTCGACCCGGGCTCGCTGCTCGGCCTGGCCCGCGCCGCGTTCGCCGAGCGCGCGCTCGCGGGCGTGACGTCCGTCGGCGAGTTCCACTACCTGCACCACGACCCCGATGGCCGGCCCTACGCCGATCCGAACGCGATGGGCCACGCGCTGGCCCTTGCGGCTTCCGAGGCCGGGATCCGGCTCACCCTGCTCGACGCCTGCTACCTCGCCGGTGGGCTGGGGCCCGACGGGGACCGCCCGCTCGACGGGGTGCAGCGCCGCTTCTCCGACGGCACCGCCGAGGCCTGGGCGGCCCGCGTCGCGGCCCTGCGCGAGGGGCCAGGCCTGCGCATCGGCGTGGCGGCGCACTCGGTGCGTGCGGTGCCGCGGGCGGCGCTGTCCCTGGTGGCCGGCGCTGCTGCCGGGCGCCCGCTGCACGTCCACGTGTCCGAGCAACCGGCCGAGAACGCCGCCTGCCTGGCCGCCCACGGCCTCACCCCCACCGGGCTGCTCGCCGAAGAAGGCCTGCTCGGCCCCGCCACGACGGCTGTCCACGCCACCCACGTCACCGAGGCCGACATCGCGTTGCTCGGCGGCTCCGGCACCACCGTGTGCGTGTGCCCGACCACCGAGGCCGACCTCGCCGACGGCGTCGGTCCCGCACGAGCGCTGCGCGACGCCGGCTGCCCGCTCGCGCTGGGCGGCGACCAGCACGGCGTCTCCGACCCCTTCACCGAAATGAGGGCCCTGGAGATGCACGAGCGGCTGGTGACGGGGGAGCGGGGCCGCTTCACCCCCGAGGCCCTGCTCGACGCGTCGACCGCCCACGCCGCGATCGGCTGGCCGGGCGCCGGCCGCCTTTCGCCCGGCGCGCGGGCGGACCTGGTCGCGGTCCGGCTCGACACTCCCCGCACCGCCGGCAGCGATCCGGCGCAGGTGGTGCTCGTCGCCACCGGCGCGGACGTCGACACCGTCGTCATCGACGGCCAGGTCGTCGCAGCCGGCGGGCACCACGTACTCGGCGACGTCGGCGCGCTGCTGCAGGCCGTGATCGCACCCCTGTGGGAGGACCGGTGACAGGCAGCGCAGAGGGTGCCGCCCGCGGCAGCGCACATCGTGCCGCCCACGGCAGCGCACATCGTGCCGCCCACGGCAGTGTCGCCGTCACCGGCATCGCCGAGCTCACCACCCACGATCCGGAGCTCGGCACGCTGCACGACGCGTCGATCGTCGCCGAGGCCGGCATCGTCGGCTGGGTTGGGCCGGCCCGCCGGGTGCCCCCCACCGACCGGCGGATCGATGTCGGCGGGCGCGCTGTCGTCCCGGGGTTCGTCGACTCCCACACCCACCTCGTGTTCGCCGGCGACCGGGCGAAAGAGTTCGCCGCGCGCATGGCGGGCGCCCGCTACGACGGCGGAGGCATCGCGTCGACCGTCGCCGCCACCCGCGCCGCCGACGACGCCACGCTGCGCGCCCTGCTCGCCGCACGCGTCGCCGAGCTGCGCGCCCAGGGCACCACGACGGTCGAGGTCAAGAGCGGCTACGGCCTCACCGTCGCCGACGAGGCGCGCGCCCTCCGCCTGGCCGCGGAGATCACCCGCGAGACGACCTTCCTCGGCGCGCACGTCGTCCCGCCCGGCGCCGCACGCGCGGACTACCTCGCGCTGGTCACCGGGCCGATGCTCGCCGCGTGTGCCCCACATGCCCGCTGGATCGACGTGTTCTGCGAGCCGGGCAGCCCGCACGCTTTCGACGCCGACGAGGCTCGCTCCGTACTCGAGGCGGGCCGGGCCGCCGGGCTGGGCCTGCGGGTGCACGGCAACCAGCTCGGTCCGGGCCCGGGCGTCGCGCTGGCCGTCGAGCTGGGCGCCGCGAGCGTCGACCACTGCACCCACCTGACCGACGGCGACGTCGACGCGCTCGCCGGTGGCGACACCGTCGCCACGCTGCTGCCCGGGGTCGAGTTCAGCACCCGCTCGCCCTACCCCGATGCGCGCCGCCTGCTCGACGCGGGCGTCCCGCTCGCGCTGGCCACCGACTGCAACCCCGGCACCTGCGCCTCGTCGTCGATGCCGCTGATGATCGCCCTGGCCGTGCGCGAGACGGGGCTGACCCCGGCCGAAGCCCTGTACGCAGCCACGGCGGGGGCGGCGCGCGCGCTTCGCCGCACGGACGTCGGTGTCGTCGCCCCCGGCCGGCGGGCGGACCTCGCGGTGCTGGACGCGCCGACCCACGTCCATCTCGCCTACCGGCCGGGCGTCCCGCTGGCACGAGCATTGGATCTGAACGACGAACCGCTAAGGTAAAGGATCGGTCAAGACCCGCGGGGGGGAATGGGCCATCGAGCCGCGTCCTCGCCGTGGCGGTCCTGCTCGCCGTCCTGCTCGGCTGGGTCCTGCTGCGCCCGGTCCCGGCGCCGAGCCCGGCCCCCGGGTACGTCGCGTGCCACGCGGTCTCGCTGGGCGCGACCGCGACGCGGCCGACCGTCACGGACATCGCGGTGGCGCTGCCGACCGCGCGTAGCGCACCCCTGACGTCACCGATTCACGGCAACCTGCCGGCGACCAGCCCGGCCGAGAGCAGGTGTCCGGCGCCGGCGGCGCTCCGGGTGCCGCCGGGCACGGCAGACGACGTCGACGACGGCCGCACGCGCGTCTCGTCGCTCGGGTCGCGGGCCCCGCCGGTCGCCGGGTACTGAGCCGCCCTCCGCCGGATCGTCGCGGGCTCCGCACGGGACCCGACCAGGTCCGGCGGCCGCTCCTCCGCCGGCTCGCCGGCAGCCTCCCAGAGAAACCCATGCACCTCGCTGAAACGCTGGTGGTCCTCGGCGGCGCCTTCCTCGTGTGTGGTCTGGTCGCGCGCGTCGGTGTGCCGATCGGGCTGCCGACCATCCCGCTCTTCATGCTCGCCGGCGTGCTCCTCGGACCGAGTACGCCGGGCTTCGACCTCGTCCAGGACCCGGCTGAGCTGGAGCTCGTCGCACGGCTCGGTCTCGTCTTCCTGCTGTTCTACCTCGGCCTGGAGTTCTCCCTCGACCAGCTCGTCGCCGGGGGGCGACGCCTGGTCGCCACCGCCGTGATCTACCTGGTGCTCAACGTCGGTGGCGGGCTGCTCCTCGGGCTCTCGTTCGGGTGGGGGATCCGCGAGGCCCTCGTCGTGGCGGGCGTCGTCGGCATCTCGTCGTCCGCGATCGTGACCAAGCTGCTCGTCGACCTGCGTCGGCTCGGCAACCGGGAGAGCCGCGTCATCCTCGGCATCATCGTCATCGAGGGACGTGTTCCTCGCCTTGTACCTCGCGCTGCTGCAGCCGGTGCTCGGCGACGCCGAGGGACCGGCGGCGGCAGTCGTCGACGTCGCGTCGGCGTTCGGTTTCCTCCTCGCGCTCGCGCTGGTGGCTCGGTACGGGGCCCGCTGGTTCGGCAGCCTCATCGACACCAAGGACGAGGAGATCGTCGTCGTGGTGTTCGTCGGGCTGGCCGTCCTCACCGCTGGGGTCGCCGAAGAACTCGGCGTCTCCGACGCCATCGGCGCGTTCATGATCGGGCTCATCCTCGGCGCGACCGCCAAGGCTCCGCGGCTGCGCGCGCTCGCCCACCCGCTGCGCGACGCGTTCGCCGCCATGTTCTTCTTCCATTTCGGGCTGAGCATCAACCCGGCGGGCCGTCGGCCGTCCTGCCGCAGATCGCGGTCGCCGTGGTCACGACGGTCGTGTTCGCGCTGACCGCCGGAGTGATCGCGGCCCGCCTCTACGGCTTCGGCCAGGTGGAAGCGGCCAACGTGGGCTTGACCGTCCTGACGCGGGGTGAGTTCTCGCTCATCCTGGCCACGCTCGCCCTCGCGGCGGGGCTCGACCAGCGGGTCGGCACGTCACAGCCGGCTACATCCTGGCGCTCGCCGTGGTGGGGCCGCTCGCCGTGTCCCGGTCCGAAATCCTGGCCCGGTTCCTGCCGGCCCGGCTACTGCCCGAGCCGGCCGAGCGGACCGAGCGTGACGCGCCGATGGTGATGGACGTAGGACCGGGCACGCTGGACCAGCTCGGAACCGACCTGCTCCAGATTCATGTCGTGTCCGGCTCGCGACTGCACGGCCTGTACGTCGCCGAGCTCCGCCTGCCCACCGGCACCACGCTCGGACTGCTTGCCCGCGGCGGCCGGACCGAGGCCGCCGGGCCGGAGACCCGGCTGCGCGTCGGCGACGCGCTGGTGGTGTTCACGCCTCCAGGAGAGAGGCAGGCGGCCGAAGACCGCATTCGCACCGTCCACCGCAGCGGGCGGCTGGCGCGCTGGCGCGGCGACCACGGGCCATAGGGTGACCGGGCCGGACGATGCCTTCGAAGGACGGGGGACGCCGTGGTCAGTGGCCGTTTACGGCGTAACGTCAGCGGGCACGGACCCCCACCGAGGACGACGCCGGAGGTGCGCACGTGGGACTTCCCCGCCCGACCCGCCTCGCTCGCCTCGCCGCGGGAGCCGCGCTGCACGCCACGGCCACCGGAGTGGGTCTCGCCGCGGGCACGGCGACCCTGGCCGGCTCGCTGACGACCAGCCTGCTCACTCCGCCGGCGCGGGGCGCGCGCGCCGCGGCCGAGTGCGCCGTGCACGGGGTGGCCGGGTCGGCTGCCGGGCTGGTGCGGGCCGCCGGGCGGTTCGTCACCGGTGCCGACGACGCCGCCGACGTCACGCTCGAGCGGATCGCCGAAGCCGGCCGCTCGATGTTCGACCCCCCGACGTCCCGGGAGCACCGGCGGGTATGGGTCTCCAAGGGACGCGCCCATCTGGAGCTGGCCACGCCCGCGGTCGAGGGCGATCCGTCGGTGCGGCGCACGCTGCGGCGGCACCTGCAACGGCTCGACGGCGTCGAGTGGGCCGCGGTGAACGGGGTGGTCGGTCGGGTCCTGGTCACGTTCGACGAGGGACGGGTGAGCGTCGACGACGTCGTCGCGGTCGTCGCCGCGATCGAGCAGGCCCGCGGTGGCACGCAGGTCTTCCCGCTCAACCCCGACCACCCGGCCGACCTCGAACCGCTGGTGGCCGCGCTCGTGACCGTCGCCGTGGACACGGCTGCGGTCGGCGTCGCGTACGCGGGCCGACTGCTGCCGGTGCCCCGGCTGACCCGGCACGCCACCCTGGCTCTCGCGCTCCTCGACAGCCAGGGCTGGGTCAAGAAGGCGCTGACGGACCGGATCGGTTCCACCGGCACGGACCTCGCCTTCACCGGCGTGAGCGCGCTGCTGCACGCGATGACCCAGAGCCCCACGGTGCCCGCGCTCAACGCGGCCGCCGCGCTCGCCAGGGCGTGGGAGATGCGGGCTCGCCGCGACGTGTGGTGCCGCCGCGAGCGCGAGCTCTGCGATCTCGCCAGGGAGACGTCGAGCGACCGGCTCATCCCACCGGGAGACCGGCCCGCGCCGCTGCCAGATGGGCCGGTCGAGTCGTACCGCAAGCGCCTCGGCCCCACCGCGCTGGGCTCGGCGCTCGGGCTGCTTCCCCTGACGCTGCAGCCGGCGCGGTCCGCGGACCTGCTCAAGGCGCTCACCCCGAAGGCCGCCGTGCAGGGGCGCGAGGCGTTCGCGGCGCTGCTCGACATCCGCCTCTGCCGGCGCGGCGTGCTGCCGATGGACGGCTCCGCCTACCGGCGATTGGACCGCGTTGACGCGGTCGTCATCGACGGCGGCACGTTGTGCACCGGCCCTCCGGTGGTGCTGGAGGCGGCTCCGGAACCTGCCGCCGAAGCCAGGGGATGGGACTGCGTGACGCTGTGGACAGCGGTGTCGAGGCTGCTCGGGGGGCCGGAAGAGGACCCGAAGAGCACCGACGGCACCGAGAGCTCCCTCGCCGACGACGCGGGGCGGGGTGGCTCGGCGGTGCGGCTGGGTCCTGGCCGGACCCCGCGCGAGCGCCCGGGGGCGCGCGTCCACGTGGTGCGCGACGCCGACGGCACGCGGCTGGGCACCGTCACCGTCACCGATGAGCTCGATCCTTATGCCGAAGCCCTCCTGCGTGCGGTCGGCGAGGCCGGGCACCGGCTGGTGCTCACCGCGCACGCCGGAACCACCGACGTCGCCGGCGTCGCGGACGAGGTGGCGCCCGTCGCCGAGACGTTGCTGGAGACCGTCCGCCGGGTTCAGGCCGAGGGGTACGGAGTGCTGCTCGTGGCGGCCGGTGAGGGCAGCGTGGACCTGCCGGGCGCGGGCGGCTCGGGAGCCGGGGCGCGGGACGCTGGGCCCGCCTTGCTCGCCGCGGACGTCGCCGTGTCGCCGGTGCCGCCGGGCCGGGCCCCGGCCTGGGGGACCGACCTCGTGACCGGCGCCGACCTCGCCGACGCCTGCCGGATCGTCGCCGCGACCGCCACCGCACGGGCGGTGAGCAGGCAGTCCGTGGAGATCGCGCTCGCCGGCAACGTCCTCGGCGGGCTGCTGGCCTCGGTCGGCGGCGAGCGCCGCGGCCAGCGCCGGTCCACGCGGCCGGGCAAGTCCGCCACCGCCACGACGATGGCGCTGGGCGCCTGGACCGCACTACGTCTCGATACGCGGCCGGCACCCGTGGCGACGGTGCACACGCCCTGGCACGCCCTCGAGCCGGACCAGGTGCTCCGCCGCCTCGCCGCCTGCGGGGCCGAACGCTCCACTCCGCCCACCGGCACGGTCGCCTGGGTCCGGCGGGCCGCCGGCGCGGCCGCTCGCGCACCCGGCATCGCCGCCCCGCTGCGCTACGTCCGGACGGTCGGTGCCGAGCTGGCAGATCCCCTCACGCCGTTGCTCGGCACCGGTGCGGCGGCCACGGCGGTGCTGGGCGAGCCGACCGACGCGCTCCTCGTCGGCGGCGCCATGGCGGGCAGCGCGCTGATCAGTGCGCTGCAGCGGTTCCGGGCCGAGACGGTGCTCGAGTCGCTGTTGCTCGAGCAGGAGGTCGTGGGGCACCGGGAGGTCCGCGGGGGCGCCGACGACGGTGGCCGCGAGGACGTGCCGGCCGGGGTGCTGCGCGTCGGTGATGTGCTGTACGTCGAGTCCGGCGACGTCGTGCCCGCCGACGCACGGCTGCTCGAGGCCGACGACCTCGAGGTCGACGAGTCCGGGCTGACCGGGGAGTCGCAGGCCGTCGCCAAGGACGTCGCCGCAACGCCCGGCGCCGTGCTGGCTGATCGGACCTGCATGCTGCACGAGGGCACCTCCGTCGTGGCCGGGCACGGGCGCGCCGTCGTCGTCGCCGTCGGGGCCGCGACGGCCGCCGGGCGGGCCACTGCCGCCGCCGGCACGGCAGCGCCGCCCGCCGGGGTGCAGGCCCGGCTCGGCGAGCTGACCCGCTCGGTGCTCCCGCTGACGCTGGCCGGCGGCGGAGCGGTGGCCGGTCTTGCGCTGCTCTGGCGGCGACCGCTGCGGGAGGCGGTCAAGGCCGGCGTCTCGGTCGCCGTCGCCGCGGTGCCCGAGGGGCTGCCGCTCGTCGCGACCGTCGCGCAGCAGGCCGCCGCCCGGCGGCTCTCTCGCCGCGGCGCCGTCGTGCGCAGCGCGCGGGTGCTGGAGGCGCTGGGCCGGGTCGACACCGTCTGCTTCGACAAAACCGGCACGCTGACCGAGAACCGGCTGCGCGTGAAGCAGGTCGTGACGTGGAACGGGGGCACCGACGACGAGCTCCTCGCGCTCGCCGCCGGTGCGGGTGACCCGGGCGACGCGCACGCTCACGAGGTGGACCGGGCCATCGCGGCGGCCCTCGACGGCCGCGACGGCGAGCAGCCCGACGACGATCCGGACGTCTGCCTGCCGTTCACCGCCGGCCGCGGGTTTTCCGCGGGGATGCGCGACGGCCTGCTGGCGATCAAGGGAGCGCCGGAGGAGGTCTTCGACCGCTGTGCCGACGTCGGCGACGCGCGCGCGCGGGTGGAGGAGCTGGCCGCGGACGGGCTGCGGGTGATCGCGGTCGCGGCACGCGAGGTCGACGGCATGCCCGACGATCTCGACGACGGTGCCCGCGACCTGACCCTGCGCGGGCTGATCGCCCTCGCCGACGGCGTCCGCGAGTCCACCGCGCTCGCCATCGCGCAGCTACGCGCGGCCGGGGTGCGGGTGCTCGTCGCCACCGGCGACCACCCAGAGACTGCCTCGGCGATCGCCGCGCAGGCCGGCGTCCCCGACGCGGACCGGGTCGTCACCGGGGCCGAGTTCGCCCGCGCCTCGGACCGGGAGCGCACCCGGATGGTGCAGGAGACCGCCGTGTTCGCCCGGCTGTCGCCGGAGCAGAAGGTGGGGCTCGTGGCCGCCCTGCGCCGCGCGGGCGCGACGTTGGCCATGACCGGCGACGGAATCAACGACGCCGCTGCGATCCGGCTCGCCGACGTCGGCGTCGGGGTCGGCGGGGCCGGGGGAGCCGAATCGCCCGCCGCGCGCCGCTCGGCGGACCTGGTGCTGACCGACGCCGACCTCACGCGCCTCGTCGATGCCGTGGCCGAGGGCCGCGCGATGTGGGCGCGGGTGCGGGACGCGGTCGCCGTGCTCGTCGGTGGGAACGCCGGTGAGATCGCCTTCACCGTGCTCGGCACCGCGCTGGGCGGCCGCGCGCCGTTGGGCACTCGACAGCTGCTGCTGGTCAACCTGCTCACCGACATGTTCCCGGCGCTGGCCGTGGCGGTGGCCGCCCCGCGTCGGCCGTCCGCCACGACGGCCGACGCGACGGGAACCAGCCCGGACGACCCGCTTGCCGAGCATCCGCTCGCCGAGGAGCTGCGCGCCGGGCCGCACCGCGGATTCACCGCCGAGGTCCGGCGGCTGGTACTGGTCCGCGGCGCCGCGACGGCGGCCGGTGCCACCGGTGCGTGGGCGACCGGCCGGCTCACGGGGTCGAGGCGTCGGGCGGGCTCCATGGGCCTGGCCGCGCTCATCGGCACGCAGCTCGCCCAGACCGCGTGGGCGGGGCGACGCAGCCCGCTCGTCCTGGTCACCGCGGCCGGGTCGTTCGCCGTGCTCGTCGGCGTGGTGCAGACCCCCGGGGTCAGCCGGTTCTTCGGCTGCCGGCCCTTGGACCCACTGGCCTGGGCGGCCGTGCTCGGCTGGTCCGCGGCGGGCGCGGCCGGAGCCGAGGTGGTCCCGTGGCTGGTGCGGCGGATCCCGGCCGCGGAGCCCGTGGACGGCGGACCGCCCGGGGAGGAGCCGTCGCCGGACCTCGAGCCGTTCCCGGTCGACGACGACCAACCGACCTCCGAGGAGTCGGCAGCGAGGGACCCGCTCCGCACACCATGATCACCGCGCGAGTCGCTACGAATAGGCGCGCGAGTTGCACATTCCTGGCCGAATCGATTCCGCCAGACATGCGCAACTCGTGCGCCAGAGGGTGTCGACTCGCGCGGTGGACTCGCTCGCTTGCGCCCAACCGCGGTTGAGGCCCCCGATGACATGTCCCCGAAAGCCGTGACGGAGCCTGCCGCAGAGCCCGTGCCCGCCGTCCGCGCCGAGCTCTTCGGCCCGGGACGGCGGGCGACGACCGTCGGCCTGGTACTCCTGACCTTCGTCACGGCTTTCGAGGCCATGGGCGTCGGCACCGCGATGCCCGCTGTCATCGACGACCTCGGCGCGGTCTCCGCCTACGCCTGGCCCTTCGCGGCGTTCCTCGCCGCGTCGGTGCTCGGCACGGTGCTCGGCGGGCGCTGGTGCGATGTCGCCGGCCCGCGGGCGGCGCTCGTCGTCTCCCCGCTGGTCTTCGCCGTCGGGCTGCTGGCCGCGGGAACCGCGAGCACCCTCGCGCAGCTGCTCGTCGGGCGGGTGCTGCAGGGGGCGAGCGCCGGGGCGCAGTTCGTCGCGGTGTTCGTGACGATCGCGGCGGTCTACCCCGAGCGGGCGCGACCGGCGGTCTTCGGCCTCATGTCGTCGGCCTGGGTGCTGCCGTCGCTGGTCGGGCCACCGCTCGCCGGGTTCGTCACGGACCGGTTCTCCTGGCACTGGGTGTTCCTCGGGTTGGTCCCCGTCGTCGGGGTAGCGCTGGCGCTGGTCGTGCCGGCGGTGCGCCGGCTCGGACGTCGGACCACCGGGACGACGCGGACGAACCGCGCCCGGGCGACGCCCCGCGCCGTGATCGCGGCCGCGGCCGGAGCCGCTCTCGGCGTGAGCGCCCTGAGCGCCGCCGCCCAGCGCCCCACGCTGCTCGGCGCGGTCGTGGCCGTCGCGGCTGTGGCCGTGCTGGTCCCGTCGCTGCGCCGGCTGCTGCCGCGGGGGGTCTTCCGTGCCCGCCGTGGCGTGCCGGCTGTCGTCGCCGCACGCGGCCTGATCGCCGGCGTGTTCTTCACCGCGAACGCGTACCTGCCGCTCATGCTGACCGCGACCCACGGCTGGTCGCTGACCGCCGCAGGCGTGCCGCTGGTGACGGCCTCGCTCGGGTGGGCCTCGGCGTCCGCGTGGCAGGGCCGCCACCCCGACCTGTCGCGGACGACGCTGCTGCGCGCCGGCTTCGCCCTGCTTGCCACGGGGCTCGCGGGGCTCTTGCTGGTCGCGCCGCCATGGGGGTGGGCATGGCTCGCGCTGCCCGGTTGGACGGTCGCGGGGCTGGGCATGGGCATCGGTTTCTCGGCGGTGTCGTTCCTCCTGCTGCACCACTCGCCCGAGGGCGAGGTCGGCGCGGACACGGCGGCCGCGCAGCTGGCCGACCAGCTGACGACGGCCGCCCTCATCGGCCTGGGCGGCGCCCTGCTCGCCCTCCTGGCCACCCCGGCGACCGCGCTGACTGTCCTGCTCGTTCCGCTGACGGCCCTGGCGGTGCTCGGAGCGCTGCTCGCCGCCCCCACCGCCACAGCGGCGTAGCGTCGGCGAGACGCGGTCGCAGCAAGGTGGCCTTGCTGCAACCTGGTTGGAGTAAGGCCACCTTGCTGCAACGACGCCTGGGGGAGGCCCAATGACCGCAACCGACGCGTTCACCGACCCGGATGCCCTCGGCCCCCGGATCGCTCGCGTCACCACGCTCGCCGGCGACTCCGCGTGGCTGATCACCCGCTACGACGACGTCAAGGCCGTGCTCGCGGACCTGCGGTTCGGCCGCTCGCACCGCGACCCCGAGCAGGCAGCCCGGGTGTCCTCGTCGATGATCCTCGGCGGCCCCTCGGGGGAGTTCGACAGCGAAGACGCAGAGCGGGTGCGGATGCGCCGCCTCGTCGGCCCGGCGTTCTCGGCCCGCCGCATGGCCGCGCTGCAGCCGCGGATCGCCGGGATCGTCGACGACCTGCTCGACGCGATGTTCACCGGCACGCCGCCGGTCGACCTGCACGAGGCGGTGTCGTTCCCGCTGCCCGCCCTGGTGATCTGCGAGCTGCTGGGCGTGCCCTACGCCGACCGGGACGACTTCCGCCGCTGGTCCGACGACGTCGGGAACCTGCTGGACCTGCAGCGGTCCATGTCCGGGCTGGACAACCTGTGGCGCTACATGCGCGGGCTGGTCGAGGCCAAGGCGGCGCAGCCCGAGGACGACGTGCTCAGCCTGCTGCTCACCACCCCGCACGAGGGCGTCACGATGACGCCCGACGAGGCCGCGATGCTCGGCGCCGGGCTGCTGTTCGCCGGGCACGAGACCACGGTTACCGCCATTGACGGCGGGATGGTCCAGCTGCTCACCCACCCCGAGCAGCGGGCCGCGCTGCGCGCCGACCCTGCACTGATCGACGGCGCGGTCGAGGAGATCCTCCGGTCGTCCCGCAAGGACCTGGGCGAGCTCGACGAGCGCCGCCAGGGGCTGTTGCGCTACGCCCGCGAAGACGTGGAGTTCGCCGGCGTCACCATCGCCGAGGGCGACCTCGTGCTGCTCGGGCTGCGGACGGCGAACCGGGACGGCGCGCGGTTCCAGCAGGCCGAGCAGTTCGACGTCACCCGCGCGCCGAACCCGCACCTGAGCTTCGGCTTCGGCCCCCGGTTCTGCCTCGGCGCGCCGCTGGCCCGCCTGGAGCTGCGCGAGCTGTTCGGCGCGCTGCGCCGCCGCCCCGACCTGCAGCTGGCCGTGCCCGTCGCCGAGCTGCGTCCCCGGCGCGACCTGCTCACCGGCGGCCTCGAGGCGCTGCCCGTCACCTGGATGATGTGACGAGCTCGTGTAGTGATCCCTCCGGCAGGCCGAGTGACATGTGGGGTATTAGGTTACCCGCGAACCATTCGCCTGTGGATCTCACTCGAGAGCAGCGTGATCCACAGGACTCGCGGCAGGGGCGGGAGGGTCGGTGAACCTCGAGAAGGTCGTCTTCGGCTTTTTCGTGCTGCTCGCCGCCACGCTGAACTTCGGCTTCTTCATCGGCGACATCGGCGACCCGGAGCTGCACAACAGCTACGAGCTCTACGCGGCCGTGGTCGTCAACCTCATCGCGACCGTGCTCAAGTTCGGGGACCGCACGCAGATCGGCGCGGTGCACCTCGCCACCAGCCTCGTGGCCGACCTGCAGCTGATCGCCGCCGCGCTGGTCTGGGGTTACGCCTCGTACGTCTCGACCGAAGGCCTGACCCGGGAGGCGACGGCCAGCGTCGTGTCCTTGTCCGGCGGCGCGCTCATGGCGAACATCGTCTCGGTGGTGCTGCTCGTCGTCGAGACCATCTCGTTCCACCGCCGCTGACCCGGGGAGGGGCCGTGACGAACCCCCTGCTGCTGTTCTGGTACCGGATGTTCTCCGACGACCGGCCGGCGCGGCGCCGGCCGGCGCGCTGGCGGGTGCCGCTGGCCTCGCGCCGTCAGCCCTCCGCGACGATCTTCCTGGTCATGCGCCGGATGCGGGCCCCGCTGATCGTCCTCATCGCCATCTTCGCGATCAGCACCGTGGGCCTGACCTTGATCCCGGGTCAGGACCTCGAGGGGCGCCCGTGGCGAATGGGCTTCTTCGACGCGTTCTACGTCATGAGCTACACCGCCTCGACCATCGGCTTCGGGGAGATCCCGTATCCGTTTACCTACAACCAGCGGATGTGGGTGACGATCTCGATCTACCTGACCGTGGTCGGGTGGGCGTACGCGATCGGTTCGCTGCTCGCGCTGGTGCAGGAGCGCAGCTTCCGCCAGGCGCTGTCGCTGCAGCACTTCACCCGCAAGGTGCAGCGGCTCAACGAGCCATTCCTGATCATCGCCGGTTACGGCCGCACCGGCGAGCTGCTCGCCGGGTCGCTGGACGCGCTGGGCCGACGGTTCGTGGTGATCGACCGGGACGACGAGCGGATCGACGACCTCTACACGGACTCCTTCCACGCCGACATCCCCGGCCTCGCCGCCGATGCGGGCGACCCCGGCCACCTGGCCATCGCCGGCCTCGATCACCCCCACTGCGAGGGCGTGCTCGCGCTGACCGACGACGACGAGACGAATCTCGCCGTCATCCAGACCGCAGCGCTGCTGCGCCCCGAACTACCGACGATCGCCCGCGCCGTCTCGCCGACGGTGTCCGAGCGGATGCGGGCCTTCGGCACGCCGACCGTGGTCAACCCGTTCGACCGGTTCGGCGACCACCTGCGCATCGCCCTGCGCGCGCCGGCGTCCTACCAGCTGATGACCTGGTTGGAGAGCGGGCCGGGCGCCCCCCTGCCGCCGCGCGGATCGCCCCCGTCGCACGGGCACTGGGTGATGTGCGGCTACGGCCGCTTCGGTCGGGAGGTCACCGAGGACCTGCGGGCGGAGGGGTTGGACGTCGCGATCATCGAGTCCCGCGACGTGACCGACCACCAGCCCGACGCCATCATCGGATCGGGCTACGACCCCACCGTGCTCGCGGCGGCCGGCATCGACGAGGCCGTCGGCTTCGTCGCCGGCACCGACAACGACACCACCAACCTCTCGCTCGTCATCGCCGCTCGCAAGGCGAACCCGAAGGTGTTCGTCGCGGCCCGGCAGAACAAGGCGGCGAGCGCGTCGCTGTTCGCCGCGATCGACGTGGACTCGCTGCTCGTGCCCGCGGACGTCGTCGCCCACGAGGTCTACGCCCAGCTGTCGGCGCCGCTGATGTGGCGGTTCCTGCAGGAGGTGCCGCTTCGGGACGACGCCTGGGCGGCCGGCGTCATCGACCGGCTGATGGAGCTGTGCGGGGAGCACCTGCAGTCGCTGTGGAAAGTGCGGCTGACGCCCACCGAGGCGCCCGCGCTGCAGGGCTGGCTGGGGACCGGGCAGGCCCGGCTCGGCGACCTGCTGCGCAACCCGGACGAGCGCGAGGAGCGCCTGCACACCGTCGCCCTGCTCCTCGCCCGTTCCGGCCAGATCGAGGTCGCCCCGAGCGACGACTTCCTCCTGCAGCGCGACGACGAGCTGCTGCTCGTCGGGTGGCCATCGGCCCGCCGGCTCCTGGACACGACGCTGCTGGTCGACGCCACCCGGGCGTACGTCGTGAGCGGGCGGTATGTCCCGTCGAGCTGGATCTGGCGCCGGCTCAGCCGCCGGGCGGCCTGACCCCGCGGCCTGCGGGCGCTGCCGCTGGCCGGAACGGCCCGGCGTCGGGGCCCGTGCCGTCGCTAGCGTTCGACTCGTGAGCGCTGCGGTCACCGGCGAGCCGACGGTCGTCCTCGACGCCCGTGCCGAGCTGGGCGAGTGCCCGGTCTGGGCGGCGGACGAGCAGGCGCTCTACTGGGTCGACATCCACGGCCGGGCGCTGCACCGCTTCGACCCCACCACCGGCGCGGACCGCTCCTGGCCGCTCCCCAAGCCGTGCGGCTCGTTCGCGCTCCGCGAGTCCGGCGGGGCCGTCCTCGCCCTCGCCGACGGCTTCGCGTCCCTCGACTTCACCTCCGGCGAGACCACCTTCCTCGCCGCCCCCGACGACCAGCCCCCGGGCACCCGCTTCAACGACG
>JAQSWF010000206.1 GCA_029266775.1 Pseudonocardia sp. | reverse complement strand
GCTGCTGCGACGTGTCGGGTTGATCGGGGAGGACCTCCAACGCGGGGTGGGGGTGTCTGACGCGCTCGCTCCAACCCCTGGGAGGTCCTCGTGGCGCACCGTAACGCGCGCATCACCGTCTTCGCCCGCACGCTGATCGTGCAACGCCCAGGCCGGGTGGCCGGCCGCGGATCGCCGAGCAACTCGGTGTCTCCCGGGCCACCGTGCACAAGTGGATCCGCCGCCACCGCGAGGAAGGCCCGGCCGGGCTGGAAGACCGCTTGTCGCGGCCACATGCCATCCCGACCCGCACACCCGCCGCGGTCGAGGACCGTGTCCTGGGGCTGTCCTGGGGCTGTCCTGGGGCTGCGAGGTTGGCCCCGCAGCGGCCGTGGGGATCGCCCGCCGCGGCCTGTCCGGGGTGGAGGCGGTCGTGGTCAGCGGCGACGACCCGGCAGCACGGCTCGACACCTGGCGCGGCGCCCGGGCTGGCCGTCGTGGTGGAGGCAGTGCGCTGCCCCGGCTGGTCCCCCGGCTCTGTCCACCGGATCGACCCAGTGGGATCCTCGGTGATCGGCCGACGCGGCTGGCCGTCCTCGGCGTGCAGGTCGGCAGCGGCCTCGGCGAGGGTCTGTCACCCGCCGTGGCCGCAGCCCGCCCGAGGTCGTCGACCACGTTCTCGCTGCGCTCGGGTCCTGACCACTCTGGTCGGAGCCGGCCGTCGTCGCGGAGCTCAGGCTCCGGAACGAGCCCCGGTCGGCTCCTCCTGCCCGAGCCGGCTGAGCAGGTCGTCCGCCGCCGCCTGGAGCTCCTCGGCGTGCCGCATGTCCTGGTGCGTCTGCTCCTCGTAGTCGGCGAGCCGTCGGCTCACCCTGCCCAGCAGCGACGAGAAGGCGCGCACCTCGGCCTCCGTCAGCGTCACCTGGTTGGCCATCCTCGAATTCCCTTCCTCTCGGCGTCCCGCTAGGGCGGCCGATCCCTCACCCCATCGGGGCAATATTCCTGTCGGCGAGCCGCTCGTCGTAGCGGTAGGTGAGCCGGTCGATCACCGCGACCACGCCCTCGATGCGCTCGACGAACCGGACGGCCATCTGGGCGTCCGCGCGGATGTCGAGCTCCCCGGTGAGCGTGACGACCCCGCGGTCGACGTCGATCGCGACCCGGTGGGGGTCCACGAGCAGGATCCGCCCGAGAACCTCGTCGGCCACCTCGTCGCGGATCTCGTCGTCGGGCCGGCAGAAGACTCGCAGCAGGTCCGAGCGGCCCAGCACGCCGACCACCCGGCCGTCCTCCTCGACGACCGGCAGCCACCCGAGACCGTGCTCGCGCATGCACCGCGCCGCGTGCGCAACAGACGCGTCCGGGTCGATCGTGGTGACCGGACTGGTCATCAGCGCACCCGCGGTCGTCGCTCCCGCTCGGCTGCTGTCTGCCGCGTGCCGGCGGCGCAGGAGCCGCTGCCACGGCCCGGAATGCCCCGGCACGGGATCGCCTCGCTCGGCCGTCGCGAGCAGGTCGCCCTCGGACACGACGCCGAGCAGCCGGCCCTCGTCGTCGAGCACCGGCACCGCACGCACACCCCCCGTGAACAGCACACGGGCCACCTCCGCGAACGGTGCGTCGATCGGCACGGAGAGCACGGACGTGGTCATGACGTCACGTACAACGCTCCTGCGCATGACGCTCCTCCCGGCTGCCGTCGCGGCGGATCGCAGGCGGATGCGGAAACCCGCCGCGCCTCCGACGGTCCCACCACGATGGACAGGACGGGATTGCGGCGACAGGGTCTTTGGGCCCGACGGCGGGGGTCGCTGCGCCCCGGCCGTGCGGCCCTGGCGCCTCCCGTCCCGCGGACCGGCCGCCGTACCGGGGCGGCGCAGCTGCGTCCGGCTCGAGCCCGACGGCCAGCCGCGGACGGCTCTGCGGTGGGTCAGTGGCGGACGCCCCTTCGCCTGAAGGCACCTGGCCACGATCGCGACGCCGATGACCGCGAGGACCAGCTGGACGAGGAGCTCCCACCAGTCGATGCCGCGGGTGGCGGTCGGGATACCGACGGCTCGCGCGATGAAGGTGCCGAGCAGCGCGGCGACGATCCGACCACGACGGTCAGCCAGACCGGGATGTTCTGCCTGCCGGGCAGGATGAGGCGGGCGAGCGCTCCAATGACGGCACCGATGACGAGCGCGGTGATGACGCCGGTGATGGTCATGATCCCTCCCGGGCTATCGAGCGACGTGCTGCACTCGACGTGCCGCACGGCAGTGATGCTCAGCCGCCTCCCCGCGGGCAGCAGAGTCCTTCGGCTCGGCTCGCACGGGCCTGAAGCCTCGACTCCGGCGCCATCTCCCGGCACACGGACTGCTGTCGGTCGGTGGGCAGGGCCCCTCGGTCCAGCAGGGGGTGACCAGAGGCCCATTCCCCCGCGCGCGCACCACGTCCATGCTTGCCCGACGCAGGGAAGGAGAGCCACGTGTGTCCACGTCGCGCCCGAACGACCGTGGCGAGTTGAGGTGAGCGCAGCCGGCTGGGCCGATGTGCGGGAAACCCACATCGGGGTCGTGTTCCTGCTAGGTGAGCGCGCCTTCAAGATGAAGAAGCCCGTAACGACCGGGTTCCTGGACTTCGCCACCCCGCAGCAGCGGCTTGCCGCCTGCCACCGGGAGGTGGAGCTCAACCGGCGGCTGGCGCCCGACGTCTACCTGGGGGTCAGCAGCGTGTCGCCGCCCGAGCTGCCCCCGTACCGCAGCGGGGACGGTGCGGCCGCTGAGCACCTCGTGGTGATGCGGCGCATGCCCGACGACCGGCGGCTGTCAACCCTGGTTCGGGCCGCTGCTCCGGTCGACGACCCACTGCGCGCGCTGGCCCGCTGCGTCGCGGCCTTCCACGCCGCAGCCCGGCGCGGCCCCAAGATCACTGTCGAGGGCGGCCGGGACGCACTCGCCGGACGGTGGGCGGCCAACGTCGACCAGGTACGGGCCCTCGAGCGGGTGCCGACACCGCCCGGCGTGCTCGCCCCGGAGCTGGTCGACACGATCGACCGGCTGGCCACCCGTTTCCTGACCGGACGAGGCCCGCTGTTCGCCGACCGGTGCGCGCACGGCCGCATCGTCGACGGCCACGGCGACCTCATCGCCGACGACGTGTTCTGCCTCGACGACGGCCCGCGAGCCCTGGACTGCCTGGAGTTCGACGATCGCCTGCGCTACGTCGACGGGCTCGACGACGTCGCCTTCCTCGCCATGGACCTGGAATGGCTCGGCCGGCCCGACCTCGCCGCAACCTGGCTGGACGCCTACGTCGAGTTCTCCGGCGACCCCGCCCCCGCCGCGCTGCGCCACCACTACATGGCCTACCGGGCCTTCGTCCGCGCCAAGGTCGCCTGCCTGCGCCACCAGCAGGGCGACGCCGAGGCCGCGTCCGACGCCGAGGGCCACGCCGAGCTCACCCGGCGCCACCTCGAAGACGGGGCTGTGCGCCTCGCCCTCGTCGGCGGCCTGCCCGGAACGGGCAAGACGACCATCGGCGGCGCGCTGGCCGACCGGTTCGGCGCGGTCCTGCTGTCCAGCGACCGGGTCCGCAAGGAGCTCGCCGGCCTCTCCCCCTCCGACGACGCCACCACCGCCTACGACGAGCTGCTCACCCGCGGAGAGTCGGTGGTCCTCGACGCGTCTTGGACGAGGGCGCGGCACCGGCAGGCCGCGGAGGAGCTGGCCCGACGGTCGTTCAGCGACCTGGTGTCGCTGCAGTGTCGGACCACCGCCGAGATCACGGCACAGCGCATCGCCCACCGCGCGCCCACCGCATCGGACGCGACCGCCCCACTCGCGCGAGCCATGTCCGCCGACGCCGACCCGTGGCCGCAGGCCGTCACGGTGTCGACGTCGGCTTCGGTCAGCGAGTCACTGGACCAGGTGGCGTCCGCGTGGCGGAACGCGCCGCGCTCGGCAGCTCGGTAACTCCGCAGCGTTCCTCGGCGGGCGACGAGCACGGCCCAACGGCCCTGCCCCGAGGACCAACGCCTCTGCCGTACCGGCCACAGCGGAGACAGCCTGGAATGTGCGAGATGCCGTCTTCGGGAGGCGCCCCATGGCTCGGCCCCAGCTCGTCACCGCCGTCGGGCACGCGCTGCGCGCGCCGTCGGTGCACAACACCCAACCCTGGCGCTGGCGGATCGGCGGCGACAGCGCGGAGCTGCACGCCGACTGGGGCCGGCACCTGGTCGCCACCGACCCGGACCGCCGTGACCTTGTGGTCAGCTGCGGGGCCGCGCTGCATCACCTGCTCGTGGCGCTGGCCGCGCAGGGGCTCGAGGCCGAGGTCGACCGCCTGCCCAACCCGGACGACGCGGGACACCTGGCGACGGTGACGCTCCGCCCCGGCGCCGGCCAAGCCGCCGATGCGGCGCTGTTCCCGGCGATCGAGCGCCGCCACACCGACCGCCGCCGCATGAGCCACCGTCCGGTTCCGGCCGACGCGTTGACCGTCCTCGGCGAGCACGCCCGACGAGCGGGCGCCGTGCTCGTGCCGACCCGCGACACAACGATGCGCGGCCGGCTCACCGCGGCCCTGGTTGAGGCCGCGCACCGGCAGGAGCCCTCGGCCGGCTACACCGTCGAGCTGGAGCTGTGGACCCGCCGCTATGCGGGTGCCCGCGACGGGGTGCCGCCCGAGAGCATCGCACCCGCCCCGGTCGGCGCGGTCGGCGCCTCCCCGCTGCGCCGATTCCCTCACGGTCGGCTGGACCAGCCCCGGCAGCTGCCCGGACACGGCTCGGCCGACGACGCGGCCGAGCTGCTGGTCATCGCCACGACCGGTGACACCGTGGTCGACCGGCTGCGGGCCGGCGAGGCGGTCAGCGCGGTCCTGCTCGCCGCCACCCGGCTCGGGCTCGCCACCACCCCACTCAGCCAAGGGGTCGAGATCGACGCCGTCCGGCAGGCCATCCAGCGCGACGTGCTGCACGTGCCCGAGCAGCCACAGCTCGTCCTGCGCGTCGGATGGCCCGCATCGCGCGCGGCGGAGCTGCCCTTAACCCCGCGCAGGGATCTGCACTCGGTTCTGCTGAGCACCTGACCAACGCTCGACGACGGCACCGATCAACGGGGAGCGTGCCCGTCAGCCGACGGCTGCCCGCTCCCCGCCCCGGGGTCACGCAGGCCACGGTGCGGGTGTGCGGCGACAACCACCGGGCACGGCGCCGACTCGATGAGGCCGCGACCTGTCGCCCCGAGAACGACGTCACCTGAGGCCTGCGCTCGATGCCGGCCGACGACCAGCAGCCGCGCGTGGTGCGCCTGCTCGCCCAGTGCGCTCAGAGCGGTACCCTCGACCGACCGCAGCTCGATCGACAGAGCGGGATGGCGCAGGCGCAAATTCGCCAGCTGCACCTCGACCGGCCCGGCCGTCGGCTCGTCCGTGGCGTGCACGGCGACCAACCGGCCGCCGAGCGAGGTCGCCAGTTCTGCGGCGAGGTCGAGCGCGGCGAGGCTGGCCTCCGAGCCGTCGACTCCCACGACGAACGGACCGCGGCGCGGTGGCGGCACCTGGGGCGCGCTGCCGCGGACGACAGCGACGGGACACCGGGCTCGGTCGATCAGGGCGACCGCGAGGGAGCCCGCGAGCATCCCCGTCCAGGCTGCCTCGCCGTAACTGCCCACCACCAGCAGGCGCGCCCCGGTAGCTCGGTTCAGCAGGGTGGCGACGATGCCACCCGGAACGACCTCGGTGTCGACCGTGCGGACGCCGGTGCGCTCGGCGGCGTCGGCCAGCTCGCGCAGCCAGGCCGCGTCGTGCGGCAGCGGAGCGTCGTCCGGCCACCCGGGCACGGCGTGCACCAGGTGCAGCGGGCCGTTGCCGGCGGCGGCGACGTCTGCCGCCCACTCCGCCGCGTCTCTCGCCGACGCGGAGGTGTCCACACCGACCACAACCGTCTCCGGTGGCAGAACTCGGGTCTGCACGGCGCCTCCCACGTCCTCTTCGGTTCAGGCTGGTTGCTGCCCGGACTGT
Source organism: Pseudonocardia sp. (assembly GCA_029266775.1). GTDB lineage: Bacteria > Actinomycetota > Actinomycetes > Mycobacteriales > Pseudonocardiaceae > Pseudonocardia. Next base: position 3,446 of record JAQSWF010000206.1, on the reverse strand, counting down.
CGGCTACGAACGATCGTGACCGGACCGTGCGCATGCAGCACGCACTGCAGCCCAACGGAGCCGAGCACCGCACTCGCGAACTCCCCGCGTCCCCGGTGCCCGAGCACGAGCAGGTCCGCATCCCGCGACTGCTCGACGAGCACCTTCGCCGGGTGGCCGATCAGCGCCTGAACGTCCACCGGGACGCCGGCCAGCTCGGGACGCTGCGCCCGCACCTCGTCGACCATCTGCTGCGTCGCCTTCTCCAGGCCGACCGTCGCCTCGCCCAGCGGAGCCGGGGCCGACATGCCATAGGCGACGGCCCAGTACTCGGGCTCTTCAAAGGCAAAGACGACCCGGACCCGCGCGTTCCTCCGCACCGCGTCGTCGAGGGCGTACTCAAGCGCGGCGCGCGAGCCGGAAGAGCCGTCAACTCCGACGACGATCGTCGGTCGCTCGTCCACAACGCCTCCAGGTTGCTCGCGGTCGATGACCTGCTAGGTCTTGCTGGCTGGCATGCTCGCCGCCTCGACCGCGCAGGGATACCGGGCGGAAGTCCCGCGTGGGCGCGCCGAACGGCCCCTGGGCCGGAGGTCCCGTGTCGCGAGGCCTTGGAACCGTCGCGGACTCGCGCCGACCGCGCGCAGCATCGGCGGCTACGAACCGAGCGAGGAACCCCCAGATGAGCACCCGAGGAACGATCGTCGTCGGCGTGGACGGATCCGACGGCTCCCGCACCGCCCTGGAGTTCGCCCTGGAGGACGCCGCCCGGCGCGGCGCCGCCGTCCGGGTCCTGTGCGCGCTTCCCGAAGCCGACTACTGGGCGACCGCGTACGCCATGACCCCGTCGCTGCTGCAAGAGCTGGCCGCCGACGTCGAGAAGGTTGGGCGCGACATGGTCGACACCGTGATCCGGGAGCGCGGCGGCGCCATAGCCGGCGTCCCGGTCGAGATCCCGGCCGTCGGAGGCTCACCGGCGCATGTGCTCGTCTCGGCGGCGCGCGACGCGGACCTGCTGGTCGTCGGGCGCCGCGGACGGGGAGGACTGCGCAGCGCGGTGCTCGGCTCGGTCGGGCTGCAGTGCGTGTTGCACGCGTCGGTGCTGGTCACGGTGGTCCGCCCCGTGCCGCAGTCCCGCGCCGCCGGCGATAAGCGGGAGCCGGCGGAGGCTCGGGCCTGACGCGGGACAGCGCGTCAGGCCCGAGCCTTGGACACGCCACCGCGGGTGCACGGACTCCTGTCCCGGCCGGCCGCCGGCGGCGCACCCTTGAAACTGACCGCGCCGTCCAAACCCGACATGCCAGCCGTCCTGCCCCTGGCCCACGGTGAACGCCGCCACCGCTCTCGCACCCCGGTCCGTCGGGACTCGCGCGCCCGGTTCGCGCCCGCCACCCGGTCCGGCGGGTTCATGTAGAGCTCCTGCAGGCCGCGCGCGGTGGGGTCGAGCAGCTGGTCGTCACGACGGCGGACTCGGTAAATCAGCCGGACCTAGGCCCCGGCCCCCAGGGAAGCCACGCGATGACGTGCACCGGTTGCTGGCGTGCTGACGCAGTCCACGGTGCCGGCACGAGGGATGGGCGCTCGATCAGCCGAGCACCGCTCCCCCTGATGGGTCCGGACCAGAAGCCAGGCGCCCTCAGCGGCGCGCCGAATTCGTCGGCAGAACCCGGCTCGCTCCACCTTTGTCGGACGGCCAGGCGACCCGGGGGCGTACGTAGCGGTAGGTCCACTCCCGGCCACCGTGGCCGGCCGGAAGCCACCCCTCGGCCTCGAGTCGACGGCGTAGCTCGTCGAGCGCCTCGGCCATTCCAGGCGTCCACGCCTCGCGGGGTAACACGTCGTCGAACACGGCGTGGACCCGCGGAAACGTCGCGCTCGTGATCCGGTAGGTCCGCCAGCGCGGATCGACGCTCGTGGCATGCCCGACGAACCAGCTGTGCACATTGCCGAACTGCGAGATCAGGGGGGCGAGCACGGCCGGCGCCCACGATGCCGCGCCGACGTCCTCCAGCTCGATGACCAGCGTGTCCTGACCCTCGATGACGGGGTGCCAGCGTTGCCCCGCGTCGTCGTACCACTCTCGGCCGTCCGCGGAGTAGCGCCCTGGTCCCTGCGGCGGCTGAGGATTGTGCCGGTGCAACTTGATCACTTCCGCCTCACCTCCATGCTGACGCGGTGTCCATGGCACATCCACTGAGGTGTGCCTTTCCGCTCACCGTCGAGGTTCGGGCACCGGCCAGGGGCGCGTGCAGGGCAATTCGGCCCGCTCTGCCGTGCCGGAGGGCACGGCCACGCGCTCCATCGCCTCGCCCTTCTCTCCGTTCCGGCGCCTGGCCCATCGCCGCAGGTTGTCCACACACCACCAACAGAAGGCGTCGACCGCACTGGGCAGGGTCATGAAGATGTGGCACGTGCCGATCGTGTCGGAGACCCGCGTCATCGAGATCGGCCTGCAACTCGTGCTGCACCCGGGCGAGCGCCAGCACGGCCTCGCAACGCCACAGCTCGCGTCCAGGCCGGCGATCCCGTCAGCTGCGGTGCTGCCGATGTCGACGTTCGCCTTGGCGTTGAGCAGGACCCATCGCGGCGGCTCGGGCTCCGCCTTGAGCGCGGCCAGGGCGCGCCGCCGGAAGTGCTCCGCGATTGGCGAAGCAGAGCGGCGGGCGTAGCGGTGCACGAGCAGTCCTCGGCGACCGGGCGGGCGTCCAGGTAGTCGACGATGTCGTGCACCCCCGCGGTGCCGAGACGATGTGGGGCGAACCGGCCGGACGACGAGGACAGGGTCGGCGGCCAGCGCGGCGATCTCGGCGAGGACGTTGGGCCGTGGCCGGAAGGCGGCCGGGCCGTCCCCTGCGCGGGTGTCCGCAGCCGCTCGATGCCGCTCGGTGCAGCTCCACGGGCGTGTCCGACGCGTTCTGGCCACCGACGACGGCCCGGTCCTGGGCATCGTCACGGCCACCGACCTTGTCCGCCTGCTCGCGCGCCACAGCGCGCAGCGAGAAATCGTTCGCGCTGTAACCGGCTCATCGTGCTCGTAGTCGCCCCGGGAACCGCCGTCAAGGTCGTCGAAGCAAGCTTGTGGGCCGCGGATGGGGCCGGAGGTCCCTGCCGGCATGGACCTGCGCACCTGCCCCCCTAAGCATCGTGAGTGGCTGAATGAGACCCGTCGGTGAGACGTTCCGCGATCGGGTCAGCGCCGGCCCGAGCTGGAGGGAGAGTTTTCATGGCTGCGAAAATGGTCGGTCCCCGTACCGTGCGTACCGCCCTGGAGCTGGCTTGCCGGGCCCCATCGGTGCACAACACGCAGCCCTGGCGCTGGCGGCTCGGCGACGACACCGTCGCGTTGTTTGCCGACCAGCGGCGTCGTCTGTGGGCCACGGATCGGGACGCGCGCGATCTCATCCTCAGCTGTGGCGCGGCGCTGCACCACCTGCGGGTGGCGCTGGCCGCGGCGGGCGTCGACAGCA
>JAQSWF010000205.1 GCA_029266775.1 Pseudonocardia sp. | reverse complement strand
GCCTCTTCCAGGAGGTCGCGCTCGGCCTCGGAGAGCTCGACGCGGTGGCGCAGCAGCGCCCGCGGGAGCAAGGTCGCCACCTCCGCCTGCCCGCCGGTGGCGAGCCACTCCCGCAGCCGCCAGAGCAGCCGGTCGGGCAGCCGCCCGGCGAGTCGGACCAGCAGGTCGTGGCATGCGCCGTCGGGTTCTGCCCGCACTGTCCCGCCCATCAGCGCAGCTCCACCACGAGCTCGACCTCGACGGGCGAGCCCAGCGGCAGCTCGGCCACCCCGACCGCGGAGCGCGCGTGCCGCCCGGCGTCGTCGAACACGGAGCCGAGCAGCTCCGACGCGCCGTTCAGGACACCCGGCTGCCCGGTGAAGCCCGGCGCCGACGCGACGAACCCGACCACCTTGACGACCGCCGAGACCGCTTCGAGGCCGACCAGGTCCTCGATCGCGGCCAAGGCGTTGAGCGCGCAGAGCCGGGCCAGGTCGCGAGCCTCCTCCGGCCCCACCTCCGCGCCGACCTTCCCGGTGGCGGGCAGCGCACCGTCGACGAGCGGCAGCTGTCCTGCGGTGAACACCAGCGACCCGGCGCGACGGGCCGGGACGTACACCCCGGCGGGCGCCGCGACGGCCGGCAGGGTGATGCCGAGCTCGCGCAGCCGCTCCACGGGGCCGGCCACGCTCAACCGCCCTGGACGGGCCGCTTGAACCACGCGACCAACTGCTCGGCGCTCGTCCCGGAGGTCACCGACACCAGCTCCCAGCCGTCACGGCCGAAGTTGTCGAGGATCGCCTTCGTGTTGTGGATCAGCAGGGGAGCGCTGAGGTACTCCCACCTGGTGACCGCCGGCCCGGGGGAACTCATGGCGGCACTGTAGTCAGGGCCTCACCCGCTCGAAGCGCCCGGTCACCCCCCGCGTCACTACGCTGGGGGCCGTGCATCCGTCCGGCTGGCCCCCCGCGCTGTCCGCGGTTCGCCTGCACGTGGTGTCCGGCAAGGGCGGTACCGGCAAGACCACGGTCGCGGCGGCCCTCGCGCTCGCTCTGGCCTCGAGCGGGCGGCGGACGCTGCTGATCGAGGTCGAGGGTCGCCAGGGCATCGCGCAGGTGTTCGACACCGCGCCGCTGCCCTACGAGGAGCGCCGGATCGCCGTCGCCCCGGGCGGAGGCGAGGTGCGGGCGCTCGCCATCGACCCGGAGGCCGCGCTGCTGGAGTACCTCGAGATGTTTTACCGGCTCGGGGTCGCCGGGCGGACGCTGCGCAAGATGGGTGCGATCGAGTTCGCCACGACCCTGGCCCCCGGTCTGCGCGACGTGCTGCTCACCGGGAAGGCCAAGGAGTGCGTCGCGCGTGTGGACCGGGACGGCCGCCCGGTGTACGACGCCGTGATCGTCGACGCCCCGCCCACCGGTCGTGTGGTCACCTTCCTCGACGTCACCAAGGCGATGTCCGAGTTGGCCCGGAGCGGGCCGATCCACAGCCAGAGCGAGGGCGTCGTACGCCTGGTCCACTCCCCGCGCACGGCCGTCCACCTGGTGACGCTGCTGGAAGACCTGCCCGTCACCGAAACCCTGGACACCCTCGCCGACCTCCGCGCCGCGGACCTGCGCCCCGGTGCCGTCATCGTCAACCGAATGCGCCCGCAGTGGCTGCCCGACCGGTCGGTTGGCGCGGCCGCGGACGGCCGGGTGGACGCGGGACGGATCCGGTCGGGTCTGGCGTCGGCCGGTGTGAACCTGGCGCCGGAGGTGCTCGACGGCCTGGTGGCGGAGACCGTGGAACACGCCGTGCGGGTCGAGGCCGAGGCGGCGGCGATGGGTCGGCTGCGCGCGAGCGCCGCGTCGCTGCTGCAGGTGCCGAACCTGGTTGACGGTGTCGATCTCGGCTCGCTCTACGAGCTGGCGGACGCACTGCTGGCGCAGGGTGTCAGCGCCGGCACGGAGGTCACGGCGTGACGCCGATCCTGGACGTCGACGCGCTGGTCGACGACCCGGCGATCCGCATCGTCGTGTGTTGCGGCTCCGGCGGCGTCGGCAAGACCACCACCAGCGCGGCGCTGGCCCTGCGCGCGGCCGACCGCGGGCGGCGCACGGCCGTGCTGACGATCGACCCCGCCCGGCGGCTGGCGCAGGCGCTGGGCCTGACGGCCCTGGGCAACGAGCCGCACCGCGTCGACGGGGTGCCGACGCCGACGAACGGGTCGGAGGCGCCGGGCGAGCTGCACGCGATGATGCTCGACATGCGCCGGACCTTCGACGAGATGGTCCAGTCGCACGCCACGCCCGAGCGGGCCGACGCGATCCTGGCCAACCCCTTCTACCAGACGATCTCCACCTCGTTCTCCGGGACGCAGGAGTACATGGCGATGGAGAAGCTGGGCCAGCTGGCGGCTTCGGGCGCGTGGGACCTCATCGTCGTCGACACCCCGCCGTCGCGCTCCGCCCTAGACTTCCTCGATGCGCCCCAGCGGATGTCGAACTTCCTGGACGGCCGCATGATCCGGCTGCTCTCGTCGCCCGCCCGGGCGGGGGGCCGCGGTCTGCGCAAGGTGCTCGGCGCCGGGTTCTCGCTGTTCGCCAAGGCCGTGTCGACGATCCTCGGCGGCCAGCTGCTGGCCGATGCGTCGGCGTTCGTGCAGGCCTTCGACACGATGTTCGGCGGCTTCCGGGAGCGCGCCACCGCCACCTATGCGCTGCTCCGCTCGCCCGGCACCGCCTTCGTCGTGGTGGCGGCGCCCGAGCCGGACGCACTGCGCGAGGCCGCCTACTTCGTGGACCGGCTGCGCAGCGAGGACATGCCGCTTGCCGGGCTGGTGCTCAACCGCACCCACCCAGTGCTCGCGCCGCTGACGGCGACGCGGGCCCGCGACGCCGCGGACGACCTGGCGGGCGCGCCGCTGGCGGCGGCGGTGCTGCGGCTGCACGCCGACCGCGTGGATCGGGCCGCCCGGGAAGACCGCCTGCTCGCCCGGTTCTCCCGCGCCCACCCGTCCGTCGCGGTGACGCGGGTGTCGGCGGTCCCCGGCGACGTCGCGGACCTGGTCGGGCTGCGGGAGATCGGGACGCGGTTGGCCACCCCGGACCCCGCTGCCCCGGCGCCTGCGGCCGTCACCTAGCGCCGAGGAGCGGGTGCCGCGCCGTCTCGGGATGGAGCGAACGCCGCGTTCGCTCGGACGAGCCGCCGTCGCGACGCGCTACGTCCTCTTGAGCACCCGCGCCGCGCCCGCCGCCGCCGTCGTGGCGAGGATCCAGCCAGCCGCCACCAGCCCGCTGCCGATCCACTGCGACGCGCCCTCGAGCCGCCAGTACCCGTCCTGCCCGAGGTTGACGATCGGCAGCAGCGTGTCCGCGCTGAACAGCCATGGGTTGAACGCCGGGTTCTGGCCGGCGTCGACTGGCACCGGCGGATGCGTGGCGAACCAGACCCCGCCGAGCACCGCGAACGCCACCAACCAGCACACTGCCAACCAGGGCCGGTAACCGAAGCCGACGGTCCAGTGCTGCAGCCCACCCCACAGCCGCTCGGCGACGTCCGCCTCGGCGTAGCGCCGCTGGTGGCGCGCCATCACGACGCGCTGAGCCTTCTCGTCGTCACCCGCTCGCCGGTAGGCCGCCGCCAGCTGCTCGTAGGGGCCCGGTGCGAAATCGGGCATCACGTGCTGGAACCGCCGCAGCCGGGTGCGGACGTCCACGTCCGGTGTGTCCTCGAGCTGGTCGTAGACGAAGCCCCGCAGGTCCACCCCCCTGGTGGCCGTCCAGAGCGCCTCCGAGTCGGCGAACGTGCCGACCCGGGCCTGCGCGAGCCGGACCGTCCCGCCCGGCGGCGCGGCCAGCTGGACCCGGAGCTCGGGGGTCGCGAGGCCGTAGGCGTTGAGCGCGTACCGGGCGTACCGGGGCGCCGGGTTCGAGGAACCAGGGCGGTCGACGAGCGTCGCGTCGACGAACTGGACCGACTTGCGCGCTTCGGTCCGGCGCAGCCGCACCCCGCCCGCCGCCGTGAAAGCGTCGCGGCACAGGAGGTCCTTGCCGATCGTGGCCGCGCGGGCGTCCAGCGACGGCCGCACGCTGCCGTCCGGCCGCAGCCGCGGGCGGTCAAGCACGGCGCCGGTGCAGTCCAGCGTGGCGCCGACGTCGGCGTCGTTGAGCCTGATGGTGCCCGCGCAGCGGATCCGACGGAGGTAGAACTCGCCGCCGACCTGCAGCCGGTCCGCGAGCAGCGCATAACCGTCCGGCGCTGCCATCTCGATCCCCGACAAGCTGGCGCTGCCCCGGTCCCGGGCGCCGACCAGCCGGATCTGCCCCGCGCAGGAGAACGCGCCCCGGCCGTGGTCGCGGCCTTCCAGGTCGCCGCCCACCTCCATCCCGTCGGCGAGCAGCGCGATCCCGTGTTCGGACGCCCCGTACGGGCCGGCCAGCCGGGCGCCAGACAGCCGCAGGTAACCCCCGACCACCGCGTTCGGCAGCCGGAACGTGCCGTCGGTCCGCACCCCGTCGTCGAGCTCCAGGTTGCCCTCGACGCGGATGCGGTCGGCCACCACGCAGGTCGCCGCGTCGATGATGCCCATGGGCACCGGCGGCAGCCGGCTCTCCGCCGGGTCCGTGGACGGCGCCGCGGACACCGCACCCGGGTCGGCGGCCCGGTCGATCCGCGCGCCGGAGAACACCAGGTCTCCCTCGATCCGCGCCCGGGACAGCAGCACGCGACCGGTCGCGGTGAAGGTCAGGTCCGGCATCGCCAGATGACGACCGGCGTGCAGGCTTCCCCCGACGCACACGCCGGTGAGGTCCAGCGCGTCGCCGGCCGAGCCGGTCAGCTCGGCTCCGGCGAGGTCGAGGTTCCCGCCGATCCGGCCACCCGGCAGCCGCACCTCGCCCGTGCTGTGCAGCCGGCGGGCGTAGCAGGCGCCGCCCACGACGATGCGGTCGGCGACCAGCGCCCGCCCTCCTCGGCCGCGCAGCTGCCCGGCCGACAGCCGCAGCGACCCGCCGATCTGGGCGTCCGCGAGAGAGACCTGCCCGTCCGCGGTAAAGCCGTCGTTGAGCAGCAGGTCGGCCGTGACGCGCAGGTTCCCGGCCTCGAGGCCGGGCATCGTGCATCCGGTGAGCGCGAGGCCGGCGAACTCGCTCATCCGCAGGTCGGGCGGCTCGACGAAGGTGCAGTCGCGCAGCTCGACGGGACGCTCGACCCGCGCGCCGAGGAGCGCCAGCCGGCCCGTCACTGTGGCGCGGCGAAGGCGGAGCGGCCCGGTGCCCGCGGTGAGCGCCTCGACCAGCGTGGCGGCGGGCAGGACGCCGCCGCCGAGGTCGAGCTCCTGGCCGCCCGCGAGCTCGGCGACCGGGCCGCTCACCACGCAGGCACCGGTCGACGACGGTCAGTCACCCGCAGGAGTGTTCACCAGCGGGCTGCGGCACCGGCGGGGGGTGCGGGGAAACGGGCGGCACCGGCGGCGCCATCCGCGCCTCGTGCGCCTGCCGCGCGGCGGACAGCAGCTCGGCCCACGACGCGACGTCCGGCCGCGCGCGCAGCAGCGCCCGCCGTTCCCGTTCGGTCATCCCACCCCAGACACCGAACTCGACCCGGTGGTCGAGCGCGTGGGCGAGGCACTCGGTGCGCACCGGGCACGGCCGGCAGAAGACCCGCGCCTCGCGCTGACGGGCGCCCGTCACGAACAACCCCTCGGCGTCGGCCGTCCGGCACCGCGCCGCGTTCCGCCAGTTCGGTCTGCTGGGCATCCCGGCTCCCCTCCGATCGGTGTCCCTGCCCGTGCCCGGACGGGTGCGACCTCGACAGACGGATCGTGCGGCTCCGCGGTTCCCGCGAACACCCGGCAGATCTACGCAACGTGCGACGTGACGCGATGTTGACGATCGCGCGCGTAACCTGTCGGCGTGCGACCCCCGCGCCACCT
>JAQSWF010000204.1 GCA_029266775.1 Pseudonocardia sp. | reverse complement strand
AAGACGGTCTGGGTACGGCTGGCGGGGTGCGGCGGTGAGGGGCCGGGCCGCCAGGAATGAGCGTCAGCTGACGAGCAGCTCGAGGTGACCGGCCCGGGTGAGCCGCGCGGGCACCCGCTGGCCGACGGCGGCTCGGACGGTGCCGACGATCAGACCGGCGTGCGCCAGGCGCCGCGCCGCACTCTGGTCGCAGCAGAACCGCCCGTCGACGAACAGGTCCGGCTCGGCGCCGACCAGAAGCTCGGCGCTCCCACCGGCCACCGCCCGCAGGATGGCCCGGTCGCGATGGCTCAACGCGTTGATCATCTCTTGCACCTCCCCCCGGCTCCGACCCTGATGTGAAGTAGAGACGCCTGCGGGCCGCCAGATGCATCGGTCGCGGTCCAGTTTCGGCGGACTTCCCTCTGGAGAAGTCCATCGAGGCGTTCGGACGTGACGGGGGTACGGATGGGCTGACCAGCGCAAAGGTAAGCCTTCGTTGCCTGGACGATCTTTGATACGTCAGGCACGCTGGAATCAACGCTCAGTCTTTTGGGAGGACCCATGACCACCGCTGCCAGCCTGCCCACCGTCCAGGAGTGCTCCGTCGGGAGCTGCTCCTACAACGCCGACTCGACCTGCCACGCGGGGGCCATCACGATCGGCGGCGACCACGCGCACTGCGGGACGTTCGTCGAGATCTCGTTCCGCGCCGGAGTGGAGCGGACGGGGATGGTGGGGGCCTGTCACCGCTCGGAGTGTCGGTACAACGAGAAGCTGGAGTGCACTGCGGCGTCGGTGCGCGTGGGCGCCGGGGCGGATGTCGCGGACTGCCTGACCTACTCGCCGCGCTGAGGGCGCCCTAGATCCGCGCTCTCTAGACGCGGGTGGGGCCGATCTCGCCGAGGTTCTCGGCCCGCAGGGAGCCGTCGCTTCCGGCACGAAGCGCCGTGTCCGCCACGGCCAGGGCAGCGACGGGGTCGGCATCGTTCACCAGCACGGCCGGGCCGGTGGCCGCGAGCGTGCGCAGCTCGGCGAGCACGGCTCTGCGATCGGCGGCGTCGAGCCCGTCCGTGAGCCGGTCCACCAGCACGAGAGACGGACGGTGCCCGGCGGCGTGCGCGAGCGCCGCGAGCCGCTCGTCCCTGCCGCGCTGACGGGCGGACGTCACGGTGACCACGCTCCGCGCGTTCCCCGGGTCGATGCGGGAGAGCAGCCCGCGACGAGCGGCATCCGGGCCGAGCAGCACCGTCACACAGCCGGTGGCCAGGCGGAACCCCGAAGACGACTGGGCATCGGCCGACATCGCACGCTCCTCACCCCGCTGGTGAGGCTAGGCTAACAAGACTTTCCGGCCGGAGTCGAGGCTGATCGTCGTTCAGGAGGCGCTGTCGGCGACCGCCGCGACGTCCGCCTTGACGCTCTCGATCGTCTGTTCCGGGATCGGCGGCCCGACGCGTTGCAGCTCCTCGGCTCCCGCGCGGGCGAGCACGGCGGCACCACCGCCGAGCAGCGCCGTGGCGATCACCGAGGAAGTGACGGGTGGAAAGATCTTGTCGAGGAAGCGGATCACCACGACCCCGGACGTACCGGTGGCGAGCGCTCCCAGCACGGCCGCTCCACCGAGCATCGCCGCTGCCGGCCGAGCGGCCACCGCTTTCTCGGTCATCTCCTGACGGGCACTTTCCACCTCACCGCGCATGAGGGAGCGCAGGTTGTCGGTCAGCGAGCGCAGCAGATCGGCGGTGGAGCGGTCGGCAGGGGCTGGGCGCGGGCCGGTGGGTTCGGTGGTCACGGCGGTTCCTCTCGTCGTCGTCCCGGCATGCCCCGCGCCGCGGCGCACAAACGTCGCCCCAGCTGTGCCCGGGTAGGTTCCGCCCGTGGTGGACACGGCTATGGGGGCGCGCGCGCTCAACCGGGCGTTGCTGGCCCGCCAGCACCTGCTGGCCCGGCACAGCGGGACGGCGCTGGACATGGTCGAGCACCTCGTCGGGCTGCAGGCCCAGGAGCCGCAGGAGCCTTACGTCGGGCTGTGGTCGCGGCTGCGGAACTTCGCGCCGGACGACCTCTGCGGGCTGCTGGAGCGGCGCGAGGCGGTGCGGGTGCTGCTGATGCGCCGGACGCTGCACCTCGTCTCGGCCCGCGACGTCCTCGCGCTGCGCGGACTGCACGATCCGATGCTGGTCACCCGGATGCGCGGGACGCTGGGCCGTCGCCTGCCGGGCGTCGACGAGCTCGAGCTCGCGACGGCAGGGACACCGGTGTTCGCGGCCGCCCCCCGCACGCTGGGGGAGGTGGCGCGCACCGTGGGACACCGCTGGCCGCAGGTCGAGCCGCGCGACCTCGGTGATGCCCTGAGCACGCTGGTCCCGCTCGTGCAGGTGCCACCCCGCGGGCTGTGGCGGCAGTCGGCTCCGGCGCGCAACACCACCGTCGAGGCGTGGCTCGGGCAGCCGCCCGCGCCGCCGACGCCCGAGGCGCGGAGCGGCTCGTGCTGCGCTACCTCGCGGCCTACGGCCCCGCGGCGACGGCCGACATCCGCGCCTGGTCGGGGCTCTCCGGGCTGCCGGAGGTCGTCCAGCGGCTCCGGCCGGGCCTGCGCACCTTCCGCGACGAGCGCGGACGCACGCTGCTCGACGTCCCGGACGCGCCGCTGCCCGACCCCGACATCCCGGCCCCCGTGCGCTACCTGCCTGCGTTCGACAATGCGGTGCTCGGGTACGACGACCGCTCGCGGATCATCGATGCCGCCGACCGCGGGCTGTCCGTACAGGGTGCTCGGGTGCTGCTCGTCGACAGCCGGGTCGCCGGCACGTGGACGAGCGGCGGCGAGGGCTCCGACCTGACCGTCGCGGTGACCCCGCTCCGGCGCCTGACCGCCGCGGAGCGCGCGGACGTCACCGACGAGGGCGTCCGGTTGACCACGTTCCTCAGCGACGGCTCGTCCGCCCGCGAACCCCGCACTGCGGAGCCATAGTGCAGGCGGGAGCGCCCAAGAACAGCAGTATGGCTCCGAAGTGCGGGCAGGCAGTCAGGAGCGGGCGACGACCGACTCGTAGAGGTCCGCGGTCTGGCGGGCGATGCGCCCCCAGTCGAACAGCGTCTGGGCCCGCTCGCGGCCGGCTCGGCCCATCGCCGCGGCGCGATCTGGCTCGCGGGTCAGCGAGTTGATCGCCTCGGCCAGTGGCTCCGGCTCGTCCGGCCGCACGAGCAGGCCGGTCTCGCCGTCCGCAACGACCTCCGGGATCCCTCCGGTCTTCGACGCGACCACCGCCGTCCCGCAGGCCATCGCCTCCAGATTCACGATCCCCAGCGGCTCGTACACCGACGGGCAGGCGAACAGCGTCGAGTGCGACAGCAGCTGGATGACCTCTCGCTTGCTGAGCATCCCCGACAGCCAGATGACCCCGGTCCGGGTCTTGCGCAGCTCCTCCACCAGCTCGGCGACCTCGGCGCCCAGCTCCGGGGTGTCCGGCGCGCCGGCGCAGAGCACGAGCTGGACCTCCGGATCGAGGTGCGCGGCGGCCCGCAGCAGGACCGGCACGCCCTTCTGCCGGGTGATCCGCCCGACGAACACGACGGACGGCTTGGTCAGGTCGACGCCGTAGCGCTCGACGACATCCGTGGCCGGGTCGGGCGCGTACTGCTCGCTGTCGATGCCGTTGTAGATGACGTGCACCTTGGCCGGATCGACGGCCGGGTACGCCGCGAGGACGTCCGCGCGCATGCCCTCCGACACCGCGATCACCGCGGCGGCTCCCTCGATCGAGACCTTCTCCGCCCACGACGACAGCGCGTAGCCGCCCCCGAGCTGCTCGGCCTTCCACGGCCGCAACGGCTCCAGCGAGTGCGTGGTGACGATGTGCGGGATCCCGTGCAGCAGGCCGCCGACGTGCCCGGCGAGGTTCGCGTACCAGGTGTGGGAGTGCGCGAGGTTTGCGCCCTCGAGCGCCGCCGCCATGGACAGGTCGGTGGAGAGGAACTGCAGGGCGGGGTTCGCCTCGGACAGGAGGCTCCACGGGCTGTGCGCCACCGCGTTCGAGCGGGGCTTGCCCATGCAGTGGACGGTGAGATCGACGATCGGGGCGAGCTCGCGGGCCAGGTACTCCACGTGCACCCCTGCGCCCCCGTAGACCTCGGGCGGGTACTCCCGGGTCAGCAGCGCCACCGTGAGCCGGTCCGCCTCCGACCCCGCGGCGCTCACTTGGCCACCTCCACGCCCTTCCCGACGACGGTCACCCCGTTGTCCGAGACGGCGAAGCCACGGTCGCGGTCGTCGTCCTTGTTGACGCCGATCTCGACACCCGGCCCGACCTTCACGTTCTTGTCGAGGATCGCGTCGCGCACCACGGCCTCCCGGGCGACGTCCACGCCGTCCATCAGGACGGATCGCTCCACGGTGGCCCAGCTGTGCAGGTGCACGCCGGGGGAGAGGACGGACTCCCGCACCGACGCGCCGGAGACGACGACGCCGTTCGAGACGATGCTGTCGATGGCTCGCCCCACCCGCTCGCCGTCGTCGTGGACGAACTTCGCCGGCGGGTGCGAAGGGATGTGGGTGAGGATCGGCCACCGGTTGTTGTAGAGGTTGAACGCGGGGACGGTCGCGCACAGGTCCATGTGCGCGGCGAAGTAGGAGTCGATCGTCCCGACGTCGCGCCAGTAGCGCTCGCCTGCCGGGTCTTCACCGGGCACCTCGTTGGACTGGAAGTCGTAGACCTGCGCCGCGTTCTGGCCGACGAGCAACGGGACGATGTCGCCGCCCATGTCGTGCTTGCTGTCTTCGTTCGCGGCGTCGGTGTGCAGCGCGTCGAGGAGGGCCTCGGTGCTGAAGACATAGTTGCCCATCGACGCGTAGGTCTCGTCCGGTCGGCCGGGCAGGCCGGGAGGGTCGGCCGGCTTCTCGAGGAACGCCTCGATCCCGATGCCGTCTTGCGCTGTCTGGATCACGCCGAAGGCGGTGGCTTCGCTGCGCGGCACCGGGATGCCGGCCACGGTGACGCCGGCGCCGCCGTCGACGTGCTGGCGCCACATCTGCTCGGGGTCCATGCGGTAGACGTGGTCCGCGCCGAACACGACGACGATGTCCGGGCGCTCGTCGTTGATCAGGTTGAGCGACTGGAAGATCGCGTCTGCGGAGCCGGTGTACCACCGTGGCCCGAGCCGTTGCTGGGCGGGGACGGGTGTGACGTAGTTGCCGAGCAGGTTCGACAGCCGCCACGTCATGGAGATGTGCCGATCCAGGCTGTGGCTCTTGTACTGGGTGAGCACGGCGATCCGCAGCACGCCCGCGTTCACCAGGTTCGACAGCGCAAAGTCGATCAGTCGGTAGAGGCCGGCGAAGGGGACGGCCGGCTTGGCGCGGTCCGCGGTCAGGGGCGCGAGCCGCTTGCCCTCACCGCCGGCCAGGACGATGCCCAGGATCCTCGGATCAGCCATCTGCACTCCTTCGCGCGACACCGGCGGTGGCTCACCGACCACATCCTCGCCGAGCTCATCCTGGCCGAGGATCCCAGTGGCGCGCAGCACCGGGCACCGGCGCTCCCGCTGGCCGGTGGCACGAGTTACATTCGGCTCGATCCCCGTGCCCGTTCACCGGAAGCCGATCTGTTCCGGCCGCGGCGGTTCTGCTCAACTGGGCCCCGGCGACCGGCATGCGGCAACGGCGCCCAGCGCGTGTCCTGTGGAAACTTCTGGCGTGCGGTGGATGCGCAGAGGGCGGCGGGGACGTCGGATGTGGAGATCGTTGCGGTGAACGACATCACCGACAACACGACGTTGGCGCATTTGTTGAAGTACGACTCGATTCTGGGTCGGTTGCCGTATGAGGTGTCGGCGACCGATGAGGACATCGTGGTCGATGGGAAGGCGTTCAAGGGGTTGGCGGTCCGGGATCCTGGCACGTTGCCGTGGAAGGATCTGGGTGTCGATGTGGTGATCGAGTCGACGGGGTTGTTCACGAAGCGGGATGCGGCGGCGAAGCATCTGGATGCCGGGGCGAAGAAGGTGATTATTTCGGCGCCGGCGACGGGTGAGGACATCACGGTGGTGATGGGGGTGAACGACGGCTCGTATGACGGTAGTCAGGACATCATTTCGAATGCGTCGTGCACGACGAATTGTTTGGCGCCGTTGGCGAAGGTGCTCGATGATTTGGTGGGGATCGAGAAGGGTTTGATGACGACGATCCATGCGTATACGCAGGATCAGAATTTGCAGGATGGGCCGCACAAGGATTTGCGGCGGGCGCGGGCGGCGGCGTTGAATGTGGTGCCGACGTCGACGGGGGCGGCGAAGGCGATCGGGTTGGTGTTGCCGCATCTGCAGGGGAAGTTGGATGGGTATGCGTTGCGGGTGCCGGTGCCGACGGGGTCGGTGACGGATTTGACGTGTGAGGTGCGGCGGGAGACGTCGGTCGCCGAGGTGAACGAGGCGTATCGGGCGGCGGCGGCGGAGGGGCCGTTGGCGGGGTTGTTGGAGTATACGGATGCGCCGATCGTGTCGGGGGACATCGTGACCGACCCGGCGTCGTGCGTCTTCGATTCGGGGTTGACGAAGGTGATCGGCAACCAGGTGAAGGTGGTGGGCTGGTACGACAACGAGTGGGGGTATTCGAACCGGCTGGTCGACATCACCGCGCTGGTGGCGTCGAAACTGT
>JAQSWF010000203.1 GCA_029266775.1 Pseudonocardia sp. | reverse complement strand
CGGGCCCGTTCGACTTCGAGACGAACACGACGGACACCGTCGCCTTCCTCGAGACGGTGGTCGGCGGGCCCGCGAACCTGGTCGGCTTCAGCGACGGCGCCACCACCGCCCTGCACGTCGCGCTGCGCCGGCCCGACCTCGTGCGCCGGATGGTGCTCATCAGCGGACAGTTCCACCAGACCGGGCTACTGCCCGGGCTGTTCAGCGACGACCTCGGAACGGCGGTCGCGCAGATGGTCGCGTCGCCGCTGGCGCAGCGCTACGGGGAGGTCTCGCCGGACGGCCTCGCCCACTTCCCGGTGGTCGCCCAGAAGGTCATGCAGATGACCATGACCGAGCCCCGGCTCGCGGTCGACGCCCTCGCCGGCGTGCGCGCGCGCACCCTCGTCGTCTCCGGCGACGACGACGCGGTGGCGCTGGAGCACACCCTGGCGCTGTACCGCGGTCTGCCCGACTCCGAGCTGGCGGTCGTCCCGGGCACGTCACACGTGCTGATCGCCGAGAAACCGCATCTCGTCGCGCAGCTGGTGCTCGACTTCCTGACCACGGACGCCGTGCCGACGATCGCACCGATCCGCCGCAGGGCGGAATGACGACACCGCCGCTGTTCCTGCTCGACGCGCTGCCCTCCGGTGCGACAGCCGTCCTCGACGGCCCCGAGGGTCGCCATGCCGCCACCGTCAAGCGGCTGCGGCCGGGCGAGCTGGTGCAGCTGACCGACGGGCGCGGCCACACCGCACGCGCGGTCGTCGAGGCCGTCCACCGCGACGCCCTGGACCTTCGGCTCACCGAGCGCACCACGGAACCCCCGCCCGCTCCGCGCGTGGTCCTGGCGCAGGCGCTGGTCAAGGGCGACCGCGGTGAGCTGGCGGTCGAGCTGGCGACCGAAGCGGGCGTGGACGCGGTGCTCCCGTGGCGGGCGGCACGGTGCGTCGTGCGCTGGGAGAGCGGCCCGCGCGGCGAGAAGGCCCTCGCCCGCTGGCGGACGACGGCACGCGAGGCGGCCAAGCAGGCCCGCCGTGCCTGGGTTCCGGTCGTGGAGCAGCCGGTGACGACGGCGGATCTGGCCCGCCGCATCCCCGAGGCCGCCGGGGCGCTCGTGCTGCACGAGGCCGCCGCCGAGGGCCTCGACGCCGTCGACCTGCCCGCCGCTGGGGACCTGCTGCTCGTGGTCGGGCCCGAGGGTGGGATCACGGACGACGAGCGGGACGCGCTGGTGGCGGCTGGTGCCCGCGCGGTCCGGCTGGGCCCACAGGTGCTGCGTGCCTCGACGGCCGCGGCGGTGGCGCTGGGCGCGCTGGGCGTGCTGACCGGGCGCTGGCGGCCCGTCAGCTCCGGCTGAAGCGCAGCGTGACGATCCGGAACGGCCGCACCGCGAGCGCCCCGTCCGGCCCCAGGCACACCGGCTCGGGCAGCGGGCGTTCGAGCAGGTCGGTCTCCACCACCGCGCGGTGCGGGAAGCCCGCGGTCACCAACGCGGTCGCCCGGGACCCGCGCGACTCGTAGAGGCGGACCACGACGTCCCCGCTCCGGTCCTCGGCGAGCTTGACCGCCTCCACGACGACCGCCGGGTCGCTCACCGCGATCAGCGGCGCGACCTCCCGTGCGCCGCGGATCCGCCGCGGCGGCACGTTGAGCCGGTAGCCCTCGGCGATCGCGTCGCCGATCGTCGCGCCCGCATGCAGCGCCACGGCGAAGCGGTGGCCACCCTGGTCCGCGTGCGGGTCGGGGAACAGCGGCGCACGCAGCAGCGACAGCCGGACCGTCGTGGTGGTCCCCCCGCCAGGGCGGGTCGTGCGGGTGATGTCGTGGCCGTAGGTCGCGTCGTTGGCCACGGCCACCCCGTAGCCGGGCTCGCCGACGTGCACCCATCGGTGTGCGCAGGTCTCGAACCGCGCTGCGTCCCAGGACGTGTTCGCGTGCGTCGGGCGGTGGACATGCCCGAACTGGATCTCCGAGGTTGCCCGGTCCGCGTGCACGTCGAGCGGGAACGCCAGCTTGAGCAGCTTCTGGCGGTCGTGCCAGTCGACCTCGGTGAGGATGTCGACGACGGGGTCGCTCGCCCGCAGCGACACCCTCTGCGTGATCGTCGACGGGCCGGTCGAGCGGACGACGCGCACCGCCGGACCCGGCTCGACGGTGAGCGCCACGGTCTCGACCAGGTCCCGCCCGATGCGGCGGTCCCGCGCGTCGACGTCCCAGGCGTCCCACTGAGTCGGCGTGTCCCGGAACAGCTGCAGCAGGTTGGCCGGCGCGTCGGGGACGAGCAGCTCGCGTTCGGCCACAACGTCGTGAACGGAGGTGAGCAGCCCGCGCCCGTCGACGACGACCCGGACCGCGCCGTTGTCGAGGACCACGCCGTCGTCCTTCTCCTCGACCGTTGGCAGGGGTGCCCGCGGTCCGGCGGCCGCGACGCTCAGCGCAGGCGTCCCGTCGACCGGGAGCGGCCCGGCGTTGGCGTGCAGGTCGAGCGGCCCGTCCCCGGTGAGCGCCCGCAGCGCGGTGTCGACGACGTCCTCCAGCTCGGCCGCCACCCGGGCGTACTCCCGCTCGGCCTGCCGGTGCACCCAGGCGATCGACGTGCCCGGTAGGATGTCGTGGAACTGCTGCAGCAGCACGGTCCGCCAGCAGGCCTCCAGCAGGTCGTAGGGGTAGGGGAACCCGTTGCGGACCGCGGCCGTCGTCGCCCAGAGCTCCGCCTCGCGCAGCAGGTGCTCGATGCGCCGGTTGCCCCGCTTGGTGCGCGCCTGCGAGGTGTAGGTGCCGCGATGGAACTCCAGGTACAGCTCGCCGGACCACACCGGCGGCTGGAGGTACTCCTCCTCGGCGGCCGCGAAGAAGGCGGCGGGCGTGGTGATCCGAACTGTCGGCGAGCCCTCCAGGGACCGGGTGCGCGCCGCGGCGGCCAGCATCTCCCGTGTCGGCCCGCCGCCGCCGTCCCCCCACCCGAACGGCACGAGCGAGCGGGTCGCCCAGCCCTTCTCGGCGAACCGGCGCTCGGCCCGGGCGAGCTCCGCGCCCGACAGCTCGGCGCCATAGGTGTCGACCGGCGGGAAGTGGGTGAAGATGCGTGTGCCGTCGATGCCCTCCCAGGCGAACGTGTGGTGCGGCATCGTGTTCGTGTCGTTCCACGAGGTCTTCTGGGTGAGGAACCACCGTGCGCCGGCCGCCGCCATGATCTGCGGGAGCGCGGCGGAGTAGCCGAACGAGTCCGGCAGCCACACCTCGGCGCAGTCCACCCCGAACTGCTCGAGGAAGTACCGCTTGCCCGCCACGAACTGCCGGGCCAGCGCCTCCCCGCCGGGCATGTTGGTGTCGGCTTCCACCCACATCCCGCCCACCGGCACGAACCGCCCGGTGGCCACCTGCTTCGCCACCCGCGTGAACAGCTCGGGCTGGTGCTCCTGCAGCCACGCGTACTGCTGGGCCGAGGACGCGGCGAACACGAGCGTGTCGTCGCGCTCCATCAGCGCGACGACGTTGGCGAAGGTCCGGGCCACCTTGCGGACCGTCTCGCGCACAGGCCACAACCATGCCGAGTCGATGTGCGCGTGCCCGACGGCGTGCACCCGGTGGGCGCTCGGCGACGCCGGCGAGGCCAGTGCCACCGCCAGCTCGGCGCGGGCAGCGCTGGCCGTGCCGGAGACGTCGTCCGGATCGAGGACCTCGACGGCCCGGTCCAGCGCCCGGAGCACGGCGGCGCGGCGCGGCAGGTCGGCGGGCAGCGTGCCGACCAGGCCGTTGAGCGCCCGGATGTCGGCGATCAGCTCCCACACCGGCCGGTCGAGCAGTGCGACGTCGGCCGCGGCGAGGCGGTAGAGCGGATGGTCGCCCGCGGTCGCCCGATCACCGAGCGGCGTCGGGGCGAAGTCCCACGCCCCGGCGACATTCGGGTTCGCGGCCGCCTCCACGTAGACGTCGATCGCCGCTCCCGGGTGCCCCGTCAGCGGAACCTGGCGCCGCAGAGGCGCGATGCCCGAGAGGACCGTCCCGGACGCCGAGTACACGAGGCCCTCCGCCTGGAACCCCGGTTGGCCGGCGCCGAAGCCGAGGTCGACGACGAGTTCGGATTCGTCCCAGGCCGACGGCAGGGTTCCGGTGAGGTGGAACCACACCGTCTGCCACGGGCAGCCCCATGCGGATCCGACGGGGAACGGCGTGTACGGCTGTGCGCGCGCCTCGGCGAACGCCACCGGCTCTCCCGGAACCGTCCACGCCTGGACCGTCAGCGGTCGCCGGTCCCGGTACACGGCCGGTACCACCCGCTCGCGCACCACCCGGGCCACTCGCTGCCGCACCTGACTCGCGTCGTCGTGCACGCGCACCTCCGCCCGTTCCGGTCGCCGCCTGTCGGCGCATGGTGGCGCGCTTATGTCCCGAAAGCCACGGTGCGGACGTCTCATGCCCTGAACGTGGCTTTCCGGACGCGGGAGATCGGGCCATGCTGGAGCACCCGATGATCGAGGTGCCTCCATGCCCGTGCTCGCCGACCTGCTCGACGCCCTGCGCTCCGGCCGCGTCGAGGTCGTCGATCTCACCGCGCCCCTGCACAGCGGCACGCCGGTCCTGCGGCTGCCACCGCCGTTCGCCAACGCGTCCTCCTTCGCGCTGACCGAAATCAGCCGCTTCGACGAGCGCGGCCCCGCCTGGTACTGGAACGACATCGCCACGAGCGAGCACACCGGCACGCACTTCGACGCACCGGTGCACTGGATCAGCGGTCAGGACCGCGAGGACGTCTCCCAGGTGCCGGCGGCCCGGCTCGTCGCACCGGCCGCCGTGCTCGACTTCTCCGGAGAGAGCGCCAAGGACCCGGACTTCCTGCTCGAGGTCGAGCACGTCCGGGCGTGGGAGGCCGAGCACGGACCGCTGCCCAGCGGCGGGTGGCTGCTCTACCGCACCGGCTGGGATGCGCGCAGCGAGGACGCCGAGGCCTTCCTCAACACCAGCGAGACCGGCCCGCACACCCCGGGGATCTCGGTGGAATGCGCGAAGTGGCTGGCCGAAGAGGCACCGATCATGGGTGTGGGCGTGGAGACGGTCGGGACGGACGCCGGCATCGCGCACTCCTTCGACCCGGCGTTCCCGTGCCACTCTTTCCTGCTCGGCGCCGGCAAGTACGGGCTCACCCAGCTGCAGAACCTCGCGCGGCTGCCCGCCACCGGCGCGGTCGTGATCGCGGCGCCGCTGCCGATCGTGTCCGGCTCGGGCAGTCCCGCACGGGTGCTGGCCCTCGTCGAATGAGCCCTTGTCGACCTGCTTGTCAGCGAGTGGATGCGGTTGGGGATGGGTGAAAAGGGCTCAGAAGTGACCAAGACCGTCGCCGAGTTCGTCGGGGTGGCGCTGGCCCGGCTCGGCGTCGGCCACGCTTTCGGGGTCGTCGGCAGTGGCAACTTCCACGTGACGAACGCGCTGCGCGCGGCCGGCGTCCCGTTCGTGGCCGCCCGGCACGAGGGCGGTGCGGCGACGATGGCCGACGCGTGGGCCCGCACCGCGGGGCGCCCGGCAGTGCTGTCCGTGCATCAGGGGTGCGGCCTGACCAACGCCATGACGGGCATCGCCGAGGCCGCGAAAAGCCGCACTCCGCTGCTGGTGCTCGCGGCCGACACCGGCGCCGCCGCCGTGCGGTCGAACTTCCGCATCGACCAGGACGCCCTGGTCACGGCCGTGGGTGCGGTCGCCGAGCGGGTGCACTCACCGGCCTCGGCGGCGTCGGACGTCGTCCGCGCGTACCGCAGAGCGACCCAGGAGCGGCGGACGGTCGTCCTGAACCTGCCTCTCGATGTCCAGGCCGCACCGGCGCCGGACGGGCCGCTGCCCGCGGTGCCCCCGCTCTCACCCGTCCGACCGGCCGAGGCGGCGGTCGAGGAACTGGCCTCGATGATCGGACGGCCCGGCGCCCGGTGTTCATCGCGGGCCGCGGGGCCCGCAGCGCGGGGGAGGAGCTGCGGGCGCTGGCAGCGGCCTCGGGCGCGCTCGTCGCGACATCGGCCGTGGGGCACGGCCTGTTCGCCGGTGACCCCTGGGCGCTGGGCATCTGCGACCACTGGGCGCTGGGCATCTCGGGCGGGTTTGCCTCGCCCCTGGCGGCCGAGTTGATCCGCGAGGCGGACCTCGTCGTCGGCTGGGGCTGCGCGCTGACCATGTGGACCACGCGGCACGGCACGCTGCTCGGTCCGGATGCACGCGTGGTCCAGGTCGACCTCGACGCCGACGCCGTCGGTGCCCACCGGCCGGTCGACCTCGGCGTGCTCGGCGACGTCGGCGCCACCGCCGCCGCGTTGCTCGACGTGGTCGCGCCCCGGACCGGCTACCGCACGGAGCCGGTCCGGGAGGCGATCGCCGCGCGGATCCGGCTGCGCGACGTGCCGTACGACGACCTCACCGGCCGGGACGGGATCGACCCGCGCACGCTGACGGTCGGCCTGGACGATGTGCTGCCCCGCGAGCGGGTGGTCGCCGTCGACTCGGGCAACTTCATGGGCTACCCGAGCGCGTACCTGTCCGTGCCCGACGAGGCCGGGTTCTGCTTCACGCAGGCCTTCCAGTCGATCGGGCTCGGGCTGGCGACGGCCGTCGGCGCCGCGCTGGCCCGTCCCGACCGCCTGCCCGTCGCAGCGCTCGGCGACGGCGGCGCGCTGATGGCCGCCGCCGAGCTGGAGACCGTCGTCCGTCTGGGAATCCCGATGGTCGTCGTGATCTACGACGACCGCGGGTACGGCGCCGAGGTCCACCACTTCCCGGACGCCGACCACGCGATCGTCACCTTCCCGGATCGCGACCTCGCCGCGATCGGCCGGGGCTACGGCTTCGACGCGGTCACGGTGCGAACGGCGGGCGATCTGAAGGGTGTCGCGGACTGGGTCTCCGGGCCGCGCGCCGCGCCTCTGCTGGTGCACGCGCTGATCGCATCCGACGGCGGGTCGTGGTGGCTGGCCGAGGCTTTTCGGGGGCACTGACAGCGTTGCGCCGCCCGCTACCGCACTCTTCCTGCAACCGGATGAACACGAGAGCGGCGTCTTGCAGGTGAACAAGTCTGCAGTTAGGATTACAGATATGTAGGAGCGCATCGCCGCCCGTCGTCGACTGGAAGGAGTGGCCCGCGATGCTCATGCGTACCGACCCGTTCCGCGAGCTGGACCGGCTGACCCAGCAGGTGTTCGGCAGCGACGCCGGGACCTGGTCGCGCCCCACCGCGATGCCGATGGACGCGTACCGGTCCGGGGACACGTTCGTGGTCGCGTTCGACCTGCCTGGGGTGGATGCCGAGGCGATCGAGCTCGACGTCGAGCGCAACGTCCTGACCGTGAAGGCCGAGCGGCGCCCGGTGCACGCCGGCGAGAACGTGGAGATGCAGGTGGCCGAGCGGCCGCTTGGCGTCTTCTCCCGGCAGCTCTTCCTCGGTGACACCCTGGACGCCGAGCACATCGACGCCGCCTATGAAGCCGGGGTCCTGACCCTGCGCATCCCGATCGCGGAGAGGGCCAAGCCCCGCAAGATCGCGATCAGCAACACCGATAGCGGGCGGAAGCAGGTCACGGCCTGAGCCGCTGACCACGACGGCGCCGTCGCCCGAACCGGGCGACGGCGCCGTTCTCGTGTGCTGGCCAGCCTGAACCTTGCCGGCTCAGGAGGGTGGCTCCGAGTCCGCGGCGGCCAGCTGCGATTCCAACTCCGCAATGCGCGCACGTGCTCGGTCGAGCTCGTCCTGCAGGCGGACGACGCGGGCGGCCGCCTCCAGGGTGAGGCCGTCGTCGAACAGCTCACGCATCCGGACCGCGAGCGTCAGCTGGCGACGGGTGTAGCGGCGGTGGCCGCCGCCCGAGCGCTCCGGCGTGAGCACCCCCGCCGCGTCCAGGCTGCGCAGGAAGGCCGGCTGCACGTCCAGCAGCTCCGCCGCCTGGCCCATGGTCATCATGGGGTAGTCCTCGTCGTCGAGCCGGTTCAGGCCCACCTCGCGCCTACTCTCGGGCAGTGGTCGTTCGAGGTCCGGATACGGGCGGGGCCCGGCACCACGGCCGGGCCCCGCATCAGGACAACAGTGAACTGAGTGATCTCGATCTTCGGTGGCTCTCCAGGCGATCACCTCCGGGCTTCGTGACCTACCGCCGTCCCTCCGGCGTTCAACTCCCGCTCGCTGCGGCAAAAATTCTAGCAGCCGATGCAGGAGTTCACAAGCACGTGCCATACACGATGTCCAGTCGGGCGAGTACGTCAGCTCGGGTCGGCTCGCGACCGCGGTTTTCGTTGTGCCTCGGCGGTACCATGACTGACGTCGCAGTGACCGCGCCGGGTGCGGCCACGTCGAGCAGGAAGCAGTGCCCTTGACCACTCCGCCGGCCGCTGTCCGGTCCCGCCTGGCCGTGCCCGACACCGCGTTGCTGGCGTTGCTCGGTTCCCGCGACGAGAGTCTCCGCGCCGCCGAGGATCTCCTCGAGGCCGACGTGCACGTGCGCGGAAACGAGCTGACGCTGACCGGTGAGCCCGCTGAGGTCGCTTTCGCCGAGCGGGTGTTCGCCGAGCTCATCGCGCTGGCCCAGCGCGGCCAGCACGTTGGCCCGGACACCGTGCGCCGCACCATCGAGATGCTCTCCGACAGCGGCGACGCACGCATGGGCGAGTCGCCCGCCGAGGTTCTCAGCCTGGACATCCTGTCCCGCCGCGGGCGGACCATCCGGCCCAAGACCCTCAACCAGAAGCGCTACGTCGACGCGATCGACGTCAACACCATCGTGTTCGGCATCGGCCCCGCGGGCACCGGCAAGACCTACCTCGCCATGGC
>JAQSWF010000014.1 GCA_029266775.1 Pseudonocardia sp. | reverse complement strand
TCGAGCGAGCAGGGCGATGGCCCGGTGGGGACCTCAGGTGCGCCCGAATCCTGGATCAAGCACCAGCCTCGGACACGAGGAGGGTGCACCAGTGAGCGACGTGATCGTCACCCGCGGGCTGGTGAAGCGCTTCGGGCACGTCACCGCCGTCGCCGGGGTCGACCTGCGCGTCCCGGCGGGCGTGCGGTTCGGCCTGCTCGGGCCGAACGGATCGGGCAAGACGACGCTGGTGCGGATGCTGCTCGGGCTCGTCCACGCGACCTCGGGCGACGTCGAACTGCTCGGTGAGCCGATGCCCCGGCATGCCGCCCGGGTGCTGCCGCGGGTGGGGGCGCTGGTCGAGGGGCCCGCCGCGTGGACGCACCTGTCCGGCCCGGCGAACCTGCGCCTGCTGGACGCGGCAGGCCCGGGTCGAAGACGGGGGCGGCGCCGACGGGTCGACGAGGTGCTGGACCGCGTCGGGCTCGGCGGGATCGACCGCCGTCCGGTGCGGGCGTACTCGCTGGGCATGCGGCAGCGGCTGGGCATCGCGGCGGCGCTGCTGCGGGAGCCGGAGCTGCTGGTGCTCGACGAGCCGACGAACGGGCTCGACCCGCGCGGGATCGGTGAGATCCGCGAGCTGCTCATCGAGCTGAACGACCGCGGCACGACCGTCGTCCTGTCGAGCCATCTGCTGGGCGAGGTCGATGCGCTCTGCCACCGCGTCGGCGTCATGGACGCCGGCCGGCTCGTGCTGGAACACGACCTCGCCGCGCTGCGCGCTCCGACCGGACGGGTGCTGCTGCGCACGGCCGACCCCGACGCCGCCGTCGCGGAACTGAACGGGCGGGTGGTGGACCGGCGGGGCGACACGCTCGTCGTGCGGGCGGACGACGCCGCGGCGCTCAACGCGCGCCTGGTGGCAGCCGGAGTACGGGTGGCGGAGCTGACGCCGCAGCGGCGGACGCTCGAGCAGGTGGTGCTGGAGCTGACGGGCAGCGGGACGGATCGGGTCGTTCGGGAAGGACCGTCGCGGTGATCGCGGTCGAGCTGGCGTTGCTCCTGCGCCGCCGCAGGGTGTGGCTGTGCTGGGCGCTGCTGTGCGCCTTGCCGGCGCTCGTGGCGGTGCTGCTCGCCGTCACCGGGCTCGCTCCCGCGCCGGGCCGCGGGGGCGCGTTCCTGTCGGCCGTCGTGACCAACGGGCAGCTGTTCCCCGCGGCCGCGCTCGCGCTGGTGCTGCCCGTGTTCCTGCCCATCACGGTGGCGGTCGTGGCCGGCGACGCCGTCGCGGGCGAAGCGGGCGCCGGCACGTTGCGCTACCTGCTGGTCCGGCCGGTCGGGCGGCTCCGGCTGCTGGTGGCGAAGCTGACGTCCGTGGCGGCGTTCGTGCTGCTCGCGGTGGTCTTCGTGACCGTGACCGGCTATCTCGTCGGCGTCGCGGCGTTCGGCTTCGGGCCCGACGCCGAGCTCGGCGGTGCGGGCGGGGTGACGTCGCTCTCCGGGGCGGTGCTCAGCCCGGCGGACCTGCTGGCGCGCACGGCGCTCGTCGTCGGCTACCTCGCGCTGTGCATGCTCGCGCTCGGCGCGGTCGGGCTCTTCTTCTCGACGCTGACGGACTCGCCGCTCGCCGCAGCGCTCGGCGTGCTGGCCCTCGTCGTCGCGAGCGCCGCGCTCCAGCCTCTCGACGCGGCCGGGGTCATCGAGCCCTACCTGCCGACCGCGCACTGGCTGGCCTGGATCGACCTGTACCGCGACCCGATCCTCTGGCCGGCGGTGCGCGAGGGTGCCGCGGTGCAGGCCGGCTACGTGCTGGTGGCGTTCGGCGCCGCGTGGGCCAACTTCGCGACCAAGGACGTCACGAGCTGACGCGTATCTGCGCCGCGGCATACGGGCTCCTCCCGTCGACCGCACCCGCAGAAGGGAAGCCCTGTGCAGACGTCTCCGCTCTCCACCCGCCTCCGCATCGGCCTGGGCATCGCGGCCTTGCTGGGCCTCCTCGACTGCACGTCCCTGTTCTTCCCGCCGACCGAACCCGGCCAGGTCGGCCCACCGGTGGGCATCCTCGTCGTCGGCACCCTCCTGGGCGTGGCCACGCTCGTGGCGGTGCTCGTCGCGTGGCGAACCGGTCGACGCGCGGCCGTCCGGGTCGCCGCGCTCACCCGGATCGTGTCGGTCCTCCTCGCGCTGCCCGCGTTCATCTTCGGTGCGCCGGCGGAGGTGCAGCAGCTCGTCGCCGTGTTCGTCGCGATCAGCGCCATCGCCGTGGGGCTGATGCTGGCCCCGGAACGGCGGCGCACGACCATCGAGGCGAAGGGCTGACCCCTCGAGTAAGGTCGAGGTGTGCCCGAGTCCCGTGGGGAGCTGACGGTCGGCGAGCTGTCGGAGCGCAGCGGCGTCGCCGTGTCCGCCCTGCACTTCTACGAGAAGAAGGGGTTGATCAGCAGCCGGCGCACGAGCGGGAACCAGCGCCGCTACCGGCGGGACACGCTGCGCCGCGTGGCGCTGATCCGGATCGGGCAGCGGGTGGGCATCCCGCTCGCGGAGATCGCCGCGGTGCTCGCGACGCTGCCCGGCGGCCGCACTCCGACGCGGCAGGACTGGCTGGAGCTCTCCCGCCGATGGCAGGCGCGGCTCGACGCGCGCATCCGCGACCTGCAGCACCTGCGCGACGACTTCGGCGAGTGCATCGGCTGCGGGTGCCTGTCGATCGACCGGTGCCACCTCGCGAACCCGGAGGACATACTCGGCGCCGACGGCCCGGGTGCACGCCGCCTCACGCATGCCTGATGGATCAACGTCGCAGCGGAGCAAGGCGGAGATCCATCAGTGGAGTGACTGGTCAGCTCGCAGCTCTGAGCTGTGCGCAGCCGCCGCTCGCGCTCGCGTCGAGCGGCGCGGTGGACAGCGCCCGCACCACGAGGCCGGTCACGGCCGGGTCGGTCGGCAGCGCGCCGTGCGGCACGCGCGCGCCCGGGCAGACCTGCTGCACCTGGACCTGCACCGTCCCGGGGAGCTGCGCAGCGGTGGCGGGCGGGGTGACGGTCTCGTCGTCGGCCGTCCAGACCGACAGCCACGGCACCGCCTCGCCGACCTGATCACGAGCCAGCTCCTCGATCTCGGCGCTGCCCGGGGCGAGCTGGCGGCAGGCGGGCGGGCATGCGTCGGGGGCGACGACCGTCGCGACGCCGGCGACGGACGTGCCGGCGAGCGGAGCACCGAGGGTGACCACCCGCCGCGCCTTCACGGCCGCCGCAGCGTCGCGGGCGATCCACAGACCGGTCACCACCCCACCCGCGGAGTAGCCGACGATGTCGACCGACGGCGCGCCGTCGGCCAGCGCAGCGTCGACGGCCTCGTCGAGCACGTCGACCTGGGCAGACAGGTCTCCGGTGCCGTCACCGACGAGGGTGAGGACGGTGGCAGACCGCCCGGTGGCCTCGATCCGCTCCGCGAGCCGCAGGAGGCTCCCGCGCGAGCCGCCGTAGCCGGGAACGAGCAGCACCGGACCCGGTCGGTCCTGGTCCGGCCGTGCCGGCGGATCGACCAGCGGCCCCGCATCGCGCATCAGCCGCACGCCCACCACCGCTGCCGCGGCCAGCACGACGAGCGCCAGCACACCGGCGAGCACCCTCCGCCGCGGGCTCACCCCGTTTCCCGCATCCCGCGCGAGTGGGCGCATCCGGACGACTCGCGCGCCAATTCGTGGCGACTCGCGCGCCACTTTGTAGCGACTCGCGCGCCACTTTGTAGCGACTCGCGCGTGCGGCGCGGCATCAGGCGGGGACGGGGGTGGGGAGGAGGGTGTGGACGACGGCGTCGGCGAGCAGGCGGCCGCGGCGGGTGAGCACGGCGCGGCCGTCGGTGAGCGCGGCGGGATCGAGCAGGCCGTCGGTGGCGGCTCGGGCGGCGGCGCCGCGGCCGGCGTCGTCGAGCAGATCCAGGTCCAGCCCCGACGCCAGCCGCAGCCGCAGCATCACTCGCTCGATGGCCCGGTCCTCGGGGGTCAGCTCCTCGCGCCCGGCCTCGGGCGACTCTCCGCGCGCCAGCAGCACCGCATACCGCCCTGGATGCTTGACGTTCCACCACCGCACGCCCGCCAGGTGCGAGTGCGCGCCGGGCCCCAGCCCCCACCAGTCGCCGTCCAGCCAGTACCCCAGGTTGTGCCGGCACTCGGCCTGCGCCGACGCGGCCCAGTTCGAGACCTCGTACCAGCGCATCCCGGCCGCGGTCAGCACGTCGTCGATCAGCTCGTAGCGCGCCGCCGCCACGTCGTCGTCCGGCGACGGCAGCTCGCCGCGCGCGACCCTGCGGGCCAGTGCCGTTCCCTCCTCGACGATGAGCGCGTACGCCGAGACGTGGTCGACCCCGGCGGCCAGCACAGCGTCCAGCGACGCGCGCAGGTCGTCGTCCGTCTCACCCGGTGTTGCGTAGATCAGGTCCAGATTCCCGCTGAGGCCCGCCGCCTGCGCCTCTCGCGCCGCAGCGACGGCCCGGCCCGGCGTGTGCCGGCGCTCCAGCACCCGCAGCACGTGCGGCGCCGCCGACTGCATCCCCAGCGACACCCGCGTGAACCCGGCGTCGGCGAGCGCCGCGAAGAACGCGGGCGAGGTCGACTCCGGGTTCGCCTCGGTGGTCACCTCCGCGTCCGGCGCGAGCCCGAACGTGGTCCGGATCGCGCCGAGGACCTGCGCGAGCGGCCCGGCACCGAGCAGCGACGGGGTCCCGCCGCCGACGAACACGGTGTCCACCGGCCGCTCCCCGAGCACCGCCGCAGCGCGCTCCAGCTCCCGGTGCACGGCTGCCTGCCAGCCCTCAGGCGACGCGCCGGAGCCGGCGAGCTCGGACGGGGTGTAGGTGTTGAAGTCGCAGTAGCCGCACCGCGCCGCGCAGAACGGCACGTGGACGTAGATCCCGAGGGGCGGCACGACATCCCAGTCTGCCAGGCTGTCATCCTACCTGTGGATCTCCGCCTTGCTCCGCTGCGGCGTTGATCCACAGGACACGCGTTGGTATCCCACCTGTGGATCTCCGCCTTGCTCCGCGGCGGCGTTGACCCGCAGGACAAGCGTGGAGGCGGTGATTCCGCTCCCAGCATGCGGGCGTCCATGGCTCCGGCCCGCCCGAGGTGGCACTCTTGGAGCATGTCTGCGCTCACCCTGCGCCTCGTGGCCCGCCGCCACGTGGATCTGCACCGGGTGAACAGCGCGCTCTGTCGAGCCGGCCGATAGCCCCGCCGCCCGCACCCTTCCCACCACGGCGCCGGCGCCTCCGCCCTGACGGTTCGGGCGCAGCGACGCGCGGCCGCGACCCGGAGGCCTCCGCACATGCCCCCCACCACCACACCCGGCAAGCGCAAGCGCGGCGAGGGCCAGTGGAAGCTCGGCCACCGCGAGCCGCTCAACGTGAACGAACGCACCAAACGCGACGACGACGGCCTGAACGTCCGCGCGCGGATCGAGAACGTCTACAGCAAGCGCGGCTTCGACTCCATCGACCCGGCGGACCTGCGCGGCCGCATGCGCTGGTGGGGCCTCTACACCCAGCGGCGCCCCGGGATCGACGGGGGTCGCACCGCGGTGCTCGAGCCCGAGGAGCTCGACGACCGCTATTTCATGCTGCGCGTGCGCATCGACGGCGGCGCCCTGACCACCGAGCAGCTGCGCGCACTCGGCGAGATCTCCCAGACCTACGCCCGGGACACCGCCGACGTCACGGACCGGCAGAACATCCAGTACCACTGGATCGAGATCGAGGACATGCCGGCGATCTGGCAGCGCCTCGAGAGCCTCGGCATGATCACGACCGAGGCGTGCGGCGACACGCCTCGCGTGATCCTCGGCTCGCCGGTCGCCGGCATCGCCGCCGACGACGCCATCGACCCTCGCCCCGCGATCGACGCCATCCTCGAGCGCTTCATCGGCAGCCGGGAGTTCTCGAACCTGCCCCGCAAGTTCAAGTCCGCGATCTCCTGGCAGCAGGACGTCGCGCACGAGGTGAACGACATCTCGTTCGTCGGCGTGGTCCACCCCGAGCACGGACCGGGTTTCGACCTCTGGGTCGGCGGCGGCCTGTCGACCAACCCGAAGATCGCTCAGCGGCTCGGCGCCTGGGTGCCGCTCGACGAGGTTCCCGATGTCTGGGCCGGCGTCGTCTCGATCTTCCGTGACTACGGCTACCGCCGCCTGCGCCACCGCGCTCGGATCAAGTTCCTCGTCGCGGACTGGGGCGCCGCGGAGTTCCGCCGGGTGCTGGAGGAGGAGTACCTGCACCGCCCGCTGATCGACGGCCCGGCGCCGGCGATCCCTGAGCAGCCCGTGGACCACGTGGGCGTCCACCGCCAGCGCGACGGGCGCGCCTACGTCGGCGTCGCCCCGGCGTCGGGCCGGGTGTCCGGCACCACGCTGGTGGCCCTCGCCGACGCCGCGGAGCGCGCGGGCTCGGGTCGGGTGCGCTTCACCCCACAGCAGAAGATCGTCGTGCTGGACGTGGCCGACGA
Source organism: Pseudonocardia sp. (assembly GCA_029266775.1). Lineage (GTDB taxonomy): Bacteria > Actinomycetota > Actinomycetes > Mycobacteriales > Pseudonocardiaceae > Pseudonocardia. Next base: position 17,389 of record JAQSWF010000014.1, on the reverse strand, counting down.
CCAGGTCGACGCCCTCAAGGCGGAGCTGAACACGCTGGGCCTGCAGGCCGAGCCCTCGCCCTGGCGGCGATCGACCATGGCCTGCACGGGCATCGAGTTCTGCAAGCTCGCGATCGTCGAGACCAAGGAGCGAGCGATCCGTCTCGTCGAGGATCTGGAGAAGCGCCTCGCGGACGTGCACCCGGACGTCCCGATCTCCATCCACCTCAACGGCTGCCCGAACGCCTGTGCCCGCACCCAGATCGCGGACATCGGGCTCAAGGGCATGATCGTCCCGGACAGGGCGGGCAACCAGGTCGAGGGCTTCCAGGTGCACCTGGGCGGCGGTCTGGGGCTCGACGCCGGCTTCGGGCGCAAGCTGCGGGGGCTCAAGGTCACCAGCGCGGAGCTGGGCGACTACGTCGAGCGTCTCGTGCGCCGGTTCGACGAGCAGCGTGGGCCGGACGAGCGGTTCGCGCAGTGGGTCGGCCGCGCCACCGAGGACGATCTCAAGTGAGTTCGCGGGCGGTGCCGTTCTACTGCCCGTACTGCGGCGAGGAGGACCTGCGCCCCGCCGAGCAGACCGAGAAGGTTCCACACGGCGCCTGGTACTGCGGGTCGTGCCTGCGGACATTCGCCGTCAAAATGATCGGGATCGGGGTTCTGTGAGGATGAGTCGATGACCCAGGCGACGGAGCGGTCGACAGGGGATCTGCGGGCCGTGGCGGAGCGCGGTGCCGCGCAGCTGGGGCCGCACGCGACTGCCGAGCAGGTGCTCGCCTGGGCTGCCGAGATGTTCGGGCACCGGATGATCGTGGCGTCGAACATGCAGGACGCCGTGCTGGTCGACCTTGCTGCCCAGGCACAGCCCGGCGTGGACGTGCTGTTCCTCGACACCGGCTACCACTTCGCGGAGACGATCGGCACGCGCGACGCCATCAGCGCGCGATACGACGTCACGATCGTCAACGCCGAACCCGAGCACACTCCGGCTCAGCAGGACGCCCTGCTGGGCCGCGACCTGTTCGCCCGCGAACCGGACCGGTGCTGCTTCCTGCGGAAGGTCGTCCCGCTGCGGCGCACGCTCGCCGGCTACGACGCGTGGGTGACCGGCGTCCGCCGGGTCGAGGCGCCGACCCGGGCGAACACCCCGCTCATCACCTGGGACGACCAGCACGGCCTCGTGAAGGTCAACCCGATCGCGGCGTGGAGCGACGACGAGATGCAGGCCTACATCGACGAGCACCGGGTGCTGGTGAACCCGCTGGTGGCCGCCGGGTACCCGTCGATCGGCTGCCGGCCGTGCACCGCGAAGCCGCTGCCGGGAGCCGACCCCCGCTCCGGCCGCTGGGCCGGCCGCGCGAAGACCGAGTGCGGGCTTCACGGATGACACTCGAGGTACGGACCCCGGACGCGCTCGACGCGCTGGAGAGCGAGTCGATCCACATCTTCCGCGAGGTCGCCGGCGAGTTCGACCGCCCGGTGATCCTCTTCTCCGGCGGCAAGGACTCGACGCTGCTGGTGCACCTCGCCGTCAAGGCCTTCGCCCCCGCCCCGGTGCCGTTCCCGCTGCTGCACGTCGACACCGGCCACAACTACCCCGAGGTCATCGACTTCCGGGACCGTCTGGCCGACCGCCTCGGCCTGCGCCTGGTTGTCGCGCACGTGCAGGACTGGGTCGACGACGGCCGCGTCAGCGAGCGTCCCGACGGCACGCGCAACCCGCTGCAGACCGTTCCGTTGCTCGACACGATCAACGAGAACCGGTTCGACGCGGTCTTCGGCGGCGGGCGGCGCGACGAGGAGCGCGCCCGGGCCAAGGAGCGGATCATCTCGCTGCGCGACGCGTTCGGTCGCTGGGATCCGCGCATGCAGCGCCCCGAGCTGTGGAACCTCTACAACGGCCGGCACGCGGCGGGCGAACACGTGCGGGTCTTTCCGATCTCCAACTGGACCGAGCTGGACGTGTGGCGCTACATCCAGCGCGAGAGCGTCGAACTCCCGTCGATCTACTACGCCCACGAGCGGCCGGTGTTCCGTCGCGAAGGCATGTGGCTCGCCGAGGGACCGTGGGGCGGCCCACGCGGGAACGAGACGCTGGTGACCAAGAGCGTCCGCTACCGCACCGTCGGCGACGGCTCCTGCACCGGGGCCGTCGAGTCCACCGCGACCACCCTGGACGAGGTCATCGCCGAGGTCACCGCCTCGCGGCTGACCGAGCGCGGGGCCACGCGGGCGGACGACCGGCTGAGCGAGGCCGCCATGGAAGACCGCAAGCGCGAGGGGTACTTCTGATCATGACGCGTGATCTGCTCCGGTTCGCCACGGCCGGCTCGGTCGACGACGGCAAGTCGACGCTGGTCGGCCGGCTGCTCTACGACACCAAGTCCGTGCTGGCGGACCAGATCGAGGCCGTGCAGCGGGCCTCGGTCGACAAGGGCCTGGCGACCCCGGACCTGTCGCTGCTGGTCGACGGCCTGCGGGCGGAGCGCGAGCAGGGCATCACCATCGACGTCGCCTACCGCTACTTCTCCACGCCGCGCCGCGAGTTCGTGCTCGCGGACACCCCCGGGCACGTGCAGTACACCCGCAACACCGTCACGGGTGCGTCCACTGCCGAGCTGGCGGTGCTGCTGGTCGACGCCCGCAACGGCATCGTCGCGCAGACCCGCCGGCACGCCGCCGTCCTCGCGCTGCTGCGCGTGCCGCGGCTGGTGCTCGCGATCAACAAGATCGACCTGGTCGACCACGACGAGGCCGTGCTCACCGCGATCGGCAAGGACTTCGCCGGCCTGGCCCGCTCGCTGGGCTTCAGCGAGGACGCCGTGGTGACGATCCCGGTGTCCGCGCTGGCCGGGGACAACGTCGTCGAGCGATCCGCGCGCACCCCCTGGTACGAGGGTCCGACGCTGCTCGGGCACCTGGAGTCGGTGCCGGTCGTCGGGCCGGAGGTGCGGGCGCCGTTCCGGATGCCGGTGCAGTACGTCATCCGCCCGCGACGGGAGGAGCTGCACGACTACCGCGGCTATGCAGGCCAGGTCGCGTCCGGCACGGTGGCGCCGGGCGACGAGGTCGTCGTGCTGCCGGGCGGGCGCCGCACGACCGTGGCGAGCGTGGAGACCGCCGACGGGCCGCTGCAGTCCGCGGGCGCCGGCCGCAGTGTGACCGTGCTGCTCGCCGACGACATCGACATCTCCCGCGGCGACCTGCTCGCCGCCGCCGACGATCCCCCACGCGTCACCGACCAGCTCGACTCGACGCTGTGCTGGCTGGCCGAGAAGCCGCTGCGGCCAGGCGCCCGGCTGCTCCTCAAGCACGGCACCCGGACCACGCAGGTGATGGTCGGCGCGGTCACCGAGCGGCTGGACACCGAGACGCTGCGGTTCGGGCCGTCCCCTGAGCAGCTGCAGATCAACGACATCGCGCACGTCGCGCTGCGGACCGCGGACCCGCTGCCCGTTGACGAGTACGCAGACATCCGCGCCACCGGCAGCTTCCTGCTCATCGACCCGCCGACGGGCACCACGCTCGGGGCGGGGCTGGTCGGGTTGCCACTCGCCGACGCGCTGAGCTGAAGCCGTTGCCGCCGGCCGGGCGAACGGGGCGTCCGCACGGACCGATCGAGCGAACGCCGCGTTCGCTTGGATCAACGGAGCGAAAGCCGCGTTCGCTCACTCCTGCCACGCGGTGAGGTCCCAGCCGGTCAGCTCGGCCACCCGCGGCACGTCGTCGGCGAACCGCGTCACCGCAACCGCCCGCTCTGTCGGCACCATTCCCACGGTCCGGCCGGATACGTCCGGCCGGACGTGATGCCGCGGCACACCGGTGACGAGCCCGGGCTCGACCCCGAGGAACCGGCACACGCGGTCCACCGTCTCCCCGGGGGCGTCGCGCAGTTCCCGGTAGCGCAGCAGCAGTACCTGCTCGCGCGGGAACAACCCGAACAGGTGCTCGAGCTGCTCGCCGTAGCGGCCCTGCGCGGCGTAGTGCCAGAAGTGCGCCCAGCCTGCCTCGATCCGCTCCGGCTCCCGGTCCAGCGCCGCGGCGAAGTCCGCCTCGGGCTCGAGGTCGGCCCCGCGGAGATGCGCCCAGTTCGAGTGCGCCCGCTCCGCGGGGTCACGCAGCACCGCGATCAGTCGTGCATCCGGCAGCAGCTCGCGGATCCGACGGTGCGACTCCTGGTCGTAGAGGTAGAAGACGGTCGACTCCCCGCACAGCACCCCGGGCGGCACCCCGGCGAACAGCGCCTCGTAGGCAGCACGCTGCCAGACGTGCTCACGCCATGTCGGCACGTCCCCCGGGCCCCCGCCCGAGTCGGGCGGCGGCCCGTCGGTCAGGAAGAACTTCGGCTCCTTGGGCGTCGAGAGGAACAAGCCCGGGTGACGAGACAGCGCGGCATGCAGGGCCGAGGTACCGCACTTGGGCGCGCCGATCAGCAGGAAGTCCGGCAGGCGCCGCACGCCGGTCAGGCCGCCACGGCAACCGGCCGGTCGCCGCGCCGCTCGTGCGGAAGCAGCAGCTCGGTACGCAGCTCGTGCGCTCCATCCGAGCGCGTGGCCTCGTAGTACAGCCGGTACCCGCCCTCGGGCAGGTCGACCACGCTCAGGTACCGCAGCCCACGGCCGGCATGCGGTGACTCCGCGACCGGCGCGTCCCCTGACGCGGTGAAGACACTCCCGGCTCCATCGGCGTAGGCGAGCCCCGTCCGCTCCTCCCAGTTCTCCTCGGCCGTGGCACGCCCGTCGTACGTCATCGTCCACCGGCCGCCGACCCGGACCACTGCGCTCACCCGCACGCCTCGCGCGTCCCATCGGCCGGCGCGCGGGCGCAGCGCGCTGCCGGCGTGCGTCCAGGAGAGGCCGTCGAGGCTCGTGTAGTGCTCGGTGGTCATCCGATCCTCGTGCCGGGGGCGGTCGAGGGGATGCACCGACGCCCAGAGATGCCACCTGCTGTGGTCGAGGACGATCACCGGGTCCTTGACGGCGTGGCGGTCGTCGCCGGGCAGGACGGTGAGCCGCGGCGCATCCGCGAGACCTTCGAACGTGTCGGCCTCGAGGACATCGACCCACCAGTGCTTGCTGCCGGGCGTCGCGCAGCTGACGAACAGCCGCCAACGACCCTCTGCGGTGCGCAGCAGGGCCGGGCGCTCCAGTGACTCGGCCCCGAACCGCTCCTTGGTCACCTCGCCGACCGTCTCGAACGTGACGCCGTCTCGCGCACGGGCGAGCACGACCGCGAGCCCGCGCCCGCAACCGACGGGCGCACGCACCCGGTACGCGAGATGGACGACGCCGTCCACCAGCACCGCGCTGGGGGCGCCGGCCCAGTTCCCGGCGCCCTCACCGGGCGGTTCGACGGCGACGCGGGCGCCGATCAGGCGGGGAACGGGCAGAAGGGCGGAGTTCATCAGGCCTCCTCGCTGAGGGCCGGGGTCGGGGACGCAGCGCACGCGCAGAGTCCCTGTGCACCGAGGTGGTCGAGCAGCAGAGCGACCGACTCGGCAACGGTGTGCTCATGGGCGTCGATGACGAGCTCCGGGTTCAGCGGGACCTCGTACGGGTCGTCCACGCCGGTCAGCCCGGAGATCTCGCCGGCCCGCTGGCGGGCGTAGAGGCCCTTGACGTCGCGCCGGGCCGCCACCTCCACCGGGGTACTGATGAACACCTCCTGGTAGGCGGTGCCGTTGGCCTCGTGCGCGGCGCGCACCTGGTCCCGCACGTCCCGGAACGGGGCGATGGCGGAGACGAGGACCACGACACCATTGCGTGCCAGGAGCTCGGCGACCCAACCGATCCGGCGGATGTTGACGGCACGGTCTTCCCGGGAGTAGCCGCGGGCTGCGGCCAGGTGCGGGCGGACGGCGTCGCCGTCGAGGACCTCCACGCGCATGCCGCGCGCCCGCAGCGTGGTCTCGCAGGCGTGGGCGATGGTGGACTTGCCCGCGCTGGGCAAGCCGGTGAGCCACACCGTCACGCCAGGACAGAACAGCGTGCACGCAGGGTGGTCGTCGGACACGAAGACTCCCGGAACAGATGGGCCCGGAACGGATGCGGGAAGGACAGGACCGGCGGAGACCCTGCGCCGGCAGACGGCGGGACGGCGCCGGTCGACGCGGCTTATCGACAGAACTCGTCGAAAGCGTGAGCGCGACGACCCGGCCAGAACGGCTCGAGCAGCGCCCGGATCACGGGCGCATCGTGGCCCGGGGAACCGCCATCGCGCAATCCCGAGGTGGGCGGGGTCGCCCTCCAGGCGGGAGACCTCGATCACGTGTGTCGTCGGCGTGCCCGTCGCCCGGTCGCTAGCTGCGGAAACAGGACGTCCGGACATTTCCTGAGCGGTCCCGGATCACGGACGCCCTGTTGTCGCGCCCGTCCCGTGGCCCCACGATGAAGACCGTGCGCATCACGCTGCCCTCTGCTGCGCCCGCCGTCGCGGGCGGCGATGGCGCGTTGATCCGCAACGCGGCCGCCGATCTCGAGCGGTTCTGGCCGTCGCGCCGCGAGCACGCTTTCGACGAGTTCTGTCGCTGAATCGTCCGTCCGGGTTCCGGCGCGCTCCTCGCGCTGCCGACCGGCGGCCGTCTGCGGCCTGCTCGCCCCCGAACACCACCCACTGAGGAACCGCCACCATGCTCCGTCCCGCGACGCACCGCCTCCGTGCCTCGACCCTCGTCCTCGCCCTCGTGGCCCTGCTGGCGCTGGCGGCCTGCTCCCGGCGCGAGGCGCCCGCCGAGCCCGCTGCGCCCGCCGGCGGTGGGACTCCCGCCGCCGAGCTGCGTCTCGGCTACTTCCCGAACATCAACCACGCACCGGCGCTCATCGGCGTGGCCAACGGCTACTTCCAGCAGGAGCTGGGTGACACGAAGCTGACCACGCAGACGTTCAACGCGGGCCCCGAGGAGGTCGCCGCGCTGCTCGGTGGGTCGCTGGACGTCGGCTTCATCGGCTCGGGGCCGGCCATCAACGCCTTCGCCAAGAGCAACGGCGAAGCCGTCCGACTCATCGCCGGGTCCACCTCCGGCGGGGCGCAGCTCGTCGTCGCTCCCGACATCGCGACGCCGGACCAGCTCAAGGGCAAGATCATTGCGACGCCGCAGGCCGGCAACACGCAGGACATAGCCCTCAAGAAGTGGCTCAAGGACAACAACATCGCCAACGGGACGGGCCCGGACGCGGTGACGGTGCAGAACATCGAGAACCCGCGCACGCTGGACCTGTTCAAGTCCGGTGAGGTCGCAGGCGGCTGGCTGCCCGAGCCGTGGAGCTCGCGGCTGGTGGACGCCGGCGCGAAGGTCCTCGTCGACGAGAAGACCCTGTGGCCGGACGGCAAGTTCCCGACCACGGTGATGATCGTGCGCACGCAGTTCCTGCAGGACCACCCGCAGACCGTCGAAGCGCTCCTGCGGGCCCACCAGCGCTCGATCGAGTTCGCCACGGCCGACCAGGCGCAGGCGAAGACCGTCTCGAACGACGCGATCAAGCAGCTCACCAACTCGGCGCTGGCTCCGGCCGTGCTGGACCGCGCCTTCAGCGAGCTGACGTTCGAGATCGACCCGCTCGCGGCGACGTTCCCCCAGCTGGCCAAGGACAGCGTCACGGCAGGCGCCGCCGAGACCGAGCCGAACCTCGCCGGGTTCGTCGACGTGACCGCGCTCAACGCCGTCCTGCAGGCATCGGGCAAGCCGACGGTGGACGCCGCCGGACTCGACAGAGCTCAAGGGTGACCCAGGTATGACCTCGATCGTCGAGCGGACCGACCGGACCGACCGGACCGGGCCGTCCGCGATGGCGCTCGACCTGCGCAGCGTCGGGAAGACCTTCGGCACCGGCCAGAACGCGGTCACGGCGCTGCGCAGCATCGACCTGCGGGTCGGGCCCGGCGAGTTCCTGTGCCTGCTCGGCGCCTCGGGGTGCGGCAAGTCCACGCTGCTCAACCTGGTGGCCGGGCTGGACGGGGCGACCACAGGCGAGGTCGTCCTCGGCACCGCCCGTCCGTCGTTCATGTTCCAGGAGCCCGCGCTCCTGCCCTGGCTCACGGCGCGGCGCAACGTCGAGCTGCCGCTGCGGCTCGCCGGCCAAGGCCGCCGCCAACGCCGGGAGCGCGCCGAGGAGCTGCTCGCGTTGGTCCGCCTGGAGGGCCAGGGCGACAAGCGCCCGCACGAGCTGTCCGGAGGGATGCGGCAGCGCGTGGCGCTCGCCCGCGCCCTGGCGGCGGCCACCAGCGCCGGGACGGAAGGAGACCTGCCCGGCATGCTGCTGATGGACGAGCCGTTCGCCGCGCTCGACGCCATCACCCGCGACGTCCTGCAGGGCGAGCTGCTGCGGGTCTGGCAGGCCACCGGAACAACCGTGCTGTTCGTCACCCACGACGTGCGGGAGGCCATCCGGCTCGCGCAGCGGGTGGTGCTGCTCTCGTCGCGGCCGGGCACCGTCGTCGGCGAGTGGCGCGTGGGCGGCGGGCGTGAAGAGCTGCACACGGAGATCACGGGACGCCTGCGTCAGGTCATCACGAGCCATGCCGCCTGAACCGACCCCCCTGCGCCCTACCGGGGAGGCCCACCGGCCCGGGGCGACGGCCGTCCTGGAGGACGCCGCGGCCGCGGTGGCCGGTCTGGACGCCCTCGACACCCCGACGACGACGACCCACCCCTGGTGGCGGCGCGCGCTGTCGACCGCGTTGCCGCCGTTCGTGGCGCTGCTGGTGTTCATGCTGGTCTGGCAGCTCGTGTGGGCCTCGGCCATCACGGAGGAGTTCAAGATCCCCGCCCCGGCGAGCGTCTGGCACGAGTTCGCCGGCACCGTCGAGGACGGGCGGGTGTGGTCGATCCTCTGGACCTCGGTCAGCCGGGCCTTCCTCGGCTTCGGCGTCGCCCTGCTGATCGCGACGCCGCTGGGGCTGCTGGTGGCGAAGGTCCCCGTGGTGCGCGCCGCGATCGGCCCGCTGCTGTCGGGGCTGCAGAGCCTGCCGTCGGTGGCCTGGGTGCCCGCCGCGGTGCTGTGGTTCGGGCTGACCGACGCCACGATCTACTTCGTCGTGCTGGCCGGCTCGATCCCGTCGATCGCGAACGGGCTGGTGGCCGGCATCGACCAGATCCCGCCGATCCTGCCGCGGATGGGCCAGGTGCTCGGCGCCCGCGGTATCACCAGCGCGCGGCACATCCTGCTGCCCGCGGCGCTGCCCGGCTACCTCGCGGGCTGCAAGCAGGGCTGGGCGTTCTCCTGGCGCTCCCTGATGGCCGCGGAGATCATCGCGGCGGGTCCGCTGCTCGGCATCGGCCTGGGCGCGTACCTCAAGGAGGGCAGCGACTTCAACAACATGCCCGCCGTGATCGCCGCCATCCTGCTCATCCTCGTCGTCGGCATCGGCATCGAGCTGCTGGTGTTCCGGCCGATCGAGCGCCGGGTCCTGCGTGCCCGCGGCCTCGCACTGAGCACGTGAGCCCCTGATGGCCGACGACGTGATCATCGATCTCGAGGAGTTCTGGCCCTCGCGCCGGTTGTACGCCTTCGACGAGTTCTGTCGCTGAGCACCCGCCCGGGCGCCGCACGCCGCACGTGCCGGCCCCGGCCCCGGGCCGCCCGCCTCCCGGCCCTCACCCGTCCGGTGGACGGGGCGTCCGCGAACGGACTCGTCCCGTGACCAACCCTGAAGCGACCAACAACCCTGCACCGCCGACCCCACCGCCCGACCCGGACCCCGCGGTCCGCGCATCCGGTCGAGCCTCCCTCAACGAAGACTGGGCGGCGACCGTCGTCGGCCTGGTCCTGCTCGTCCTCGTCCTGACGGGCCTGCTGCCCGGCTGGCTGGTGCCGTGATGAGCGAGGACATCTCCCAGCGGGAGGCCACCCGGACCGACCCCGCCGTCGGCGCCGCACTCGCCGGCGTCGCGGTGGTCGTCGCGCTCGCCGCGCTGACCCGCTTCCTCGAACAGACCGTGCCGGCCGCGACGAAGGGCACCGCGCTCGGCGGCATCGCGGCCGCGATCGAGTACCCGGTGTACGCGATCGTGCTCGGGCTGCTCGGGAACGTCGTGCTCGCCCGCCTCGGCCTGCGCGAGCGGCTCTCCGGCGGGTTCCGCACCGAGTTCTTCATCAAGACCGGCCTCGTGCTGCTCGGTGCATCGATCAACTTCGCGGTGATCGTGACGGCCGCGGGCCCGGCGATCGCGCAGGCCCTGATCCTGATCAGCGTCGTCTTCTTCTTCACGTGGTGGCTCGGCGGTCGGCTCGGGCTCGACGACCGGTTGCGGGCGTTGCTCGCGTCAGCGGTGTCGATCTGCGGGATCAGCGCCGCGATCGCCGCCGCCGGGGCCGTGCAGGCCAAGCGCGAGCAGCTGGCCTACACGGCGAGCATGGTCGTCGTCTTCGCCCTGCCCTCGATCTTTCTGCTGCCGCTCGCGGCGTCGGCGCTCGGCCTCGCCCAGCCGGTGGCGGGCGCGTGGATCGGGGGCAACATCGACACCACGGCCGCCGTCAGTGCCGCCGGGGCGATCGCCGGCGAGGAAGCCTTGCAGATCGCCACGATCGTGAAGACGACACAGAACGCGCTGCTCGGCGTCGTGGCCGTCGCGCTGACGGGCTACTTCGCCGTGCGCGTCGAGCGCTCGGCCACCTCGGCCCGCCCCTCGGCGGCCCAGCTGTGGCAGCGCTTCCCCAAGTTCGTGCTCGGCTTCCTCGCCGCCTCGGTGATCGGGACGCTCTACGTCACGGCCGTCGGTTCGTCGGCTGCCAAGCCGATCATCGGCACCGTCAACGACCTCAGGACGCTGTTCCTGATCCTGGCGTTCGTCTCGATCGGACTGGAGTTCCGCGTCGCCCCGCTGCGTGAGGCGGGCTGGCGCCCGGTCGGGGTCTTCGCGAGCGCGACCGTGCTCAACCTGCTCGTCGGCCTCGGCCTCGCCGTCCTGCTGTTCAGCGGCTTCGCGGTCGAATAGGAGCTGATCATGACTCGACCCGCCCGGCAGACCCGCGACTCCGTCCGGCGTTCGATCGCCGATCAGTTGCTCGTCGCGCTGAACGCGCTCGTCGCCCGGCATCGCGCGCTCGCGCTGCACAACGAGCACATCGAGCTGCACGCCGAGCTGATCGCCGCAGAGGTGGCGCACCAGCTGGCGATGACGCGCAGCGCGCTGCACCGCCACCCGGCGCTCCGCGCCGACGACTGACCTTCCTGCCGGGGGCCCGCACCGCCTACGGTCGACACGTCGGAGTTCCTCGTCGCGGTCGGCGAGTGTCGGGTTCCTGATCGGCCTCGGGAGCGAGGTTCTCGACCCGTTCACCATCGGCGGGCTGCTGCTCGGCGGGGTCCTCGCCGCGCCGCTCGCCGCATGGCTGGTGACGAAGATCCCGGCTCCGGTGCTCGGCAGCCTAGTCGGCGGCATCATTGTGCTGACCAACACGCGGACGATCCTGCGGGCGCTCGAGGTCTCGACGAACTGGCGGGCCACGATCTACGCGTTTCGTCATCGGTCTGTGGGTCGCGGCGGTCGCCATCGCGCTGTCCAAGGTCCGCGGCGCCCCGCCCGAGGTGGTCGGCGTCCCGACGACCGAGCAGCCCTCCACCGACCTCGGCGACCGCTCACGCGCCTGACCGACGAGCGAAAGCAGCGTTGGCAAGGTCTACCTTCGCCGACGCCGCTTTCGCTGGGATCGCCCGGGCTCAGGCAGCCGATCGGGCGCGCGCGATGTCGGGCAGGCTGCGCAGCACGGCGCGCGCGACGGCGTCGTTGTAGCGCAGGCTCTGGGCGTTCGTGCCCGGCCGGGTGAACGCGCCGGCCACCCGGACGTTGGTGTGCGGTCCGATCGCGAACCGTCGCGGGTTGACCTGCCCCCTGGCGTCGACGACAGCGCCGTCGTCGGGCCGGACGCGGATCGTCCCGGTGTTGCGCAGGACGGTGCCGTCGTCGTCGACCAGGACGTCCTCGACGACGGCGCCGTCGCGCAACAGTCCGGCGAGCAGTGGGTCCGTCGTGCGCGAGACGCTGGGGTCCGGAAGCCGGGCGTCGATCATCGCCCGCGCCGTCACCACCTCGCCGGGCACGGCCGCACCGCGCGCGCGGAAGCGCCCGTCCCCGACCTCCACCGTCATGCCCGCACCCAGGAACCGGACGTACCCCGCGCGGGACAGAGCCAGCAGCTGCCGTACCCGGAAGCCGGGCGGCCCGCTCGCCACGGCGTTGAAGAAGCTCTGCCAGCGCCCGAGGTCGCGGTCCTGCGAGCGGGCGGTCAGTGCGCCCGAGACGGCCAGCGGTGTGATCTGCGCGTATACCGAGAGCATCGCGACGAACGCCCCCAGGTGCGGCGTGTGGGCGGGGTCGACGTGCTGGTGCAGGTCGTCGGCGATCACGTCGCGGACGCGGTGCTGCAACTCGTCCAGGGAGCCGGCGCGCACGCGGTCCAGCGGGCGGTCGAGTGCGGCGAAGTCGATCCGGTCGCGGGGGTTCGGCACGGCCTCGGCGATCAGCGCGGTCATCGCGGGCGAGCCCCAGTCGGCGGCGGCGTACCGGCTGTCGAAGGCGTCGGGCTCGACGTGGACGCGGTCCGGGTGGCCGTGCACCAGCTCGTGGTACCAGCCCCAGGCGATCTCCTTGGCCATCAGTGGACCCACCTCGGTGCGCAGGTCGACGCCGCCGCGGGCGACGAGGGGGTCGACGACGCTCCGACCGAGGAAGCGGGGCAACCGCGGCCGTCCCCCGCGCAGCTCGTACTCGGTCTTGGCGTGGTAGAGCGCCCCGCGGGGCGAGCCGACGTGCAGCACGGGCTCCCGGCCCGACGGCACGTAGCGCAGCGCACCCGGTCCGGTGGGGTCGGGCTCGTACCGCCCGCCGCGGCCCTCGTAGAGCAGCACGACGAGGTCGACGAACGCCAGACCCGTCCCGCGCACGATCACCGGCTCACCTGGCTCGATCCCGGACAGGTCGCTGTCCGTCGTCTGCTCGGGAGGCAGGTACCGCAGACCCGCCGCGGCCGCCCGCTCGGCGAGGTCACGCTCGGCCTCGGTCGGTGTGGCGTCGAGGTGCCCTGAGGCCAGGACGACGGCGTCGACCCGCAGCGTCGCGCCGCCCTCCAGGTGGACGAGCTGGCGAGCGTCGCTCGGGTCGTCCGCGAGCCCGACGGCCCGGCACTCGTGGATCTGCACCCGGACCTCAGGCGGTAGGCCCGCGATGACGTGCCGCAGGACCCAGGCCAGGTAGGCACTTTGCAGGCGGCGGGTCGGGAACGTCGCGGCGGTGAGGGCGCGCAGCTCGGCGGCGAGCTCGGGCGACAGGTCCTCGTCCGCACCCGCAAGCCGGCCGGAGCGCAGGTCCTGCGCCCAGTCCCAGAGCGACGGGCCGGGAACGATCGGACCTTCGCAACGGACCGAGGCGTCGGTGAACATCGTGACGTCGGCGGCCATCGAGTTCATCGCGAGCAGCGGTGACTGGTCGTGCCGCCAGATCCGGCCCGCGCCGGCCGGGAACGGGTCGATGAGATGCACGTCCAACGCGGTCGCGCCGGCCTGGGGCAGCAGCTCCACCACGCTCGCCGCGACGCGCTCGAGCAACCCGGCACCCCGCGGGCCCGCCCCGACGATCGCGATGGCGGGGCGGTCCATGGAACGGCCCTCCTCGAGACGACGGGGCCGCGGCGCCCACAGAACACGGTCTTCGAGGTGAACGCCCAGGTTCGGCGACGGCATTCCCGGGCCGGAGCGTCCCCGTACGCTGGTGCTCGTGGATCTGCCGACGACGATCCCGGCGCCGGTCGACCAGGCGCTCGACCTGCTCACCGGCCGCCCCCTCGTCGCGCTCACCGGGGCCGGCCTGTCCACGGACTCCGGCATCCCGGACTACCGCGGCCCGCGCTCGCCGCGGCGGACGCCGATGACCTACACCGAGTTCGTGTCCGGCCCGACCGCGCAGCGGCGCTACTGGGCACGCAGCCACGTTGGCTGGGGCCGGATGGCCCGGGCCCGCCCGAACGAGGGACACCAGGCGATCGCCAGGCTCGAGGGCGCGGGCGTCCTGCACGGAGTGATCACGCAGAACGTCGACGGGCTGCACCGGGCGGCAGGCAGCCGGGCGGTGATCGACCTGCACGGTCGGATCGCCGACGTGGTCTGCCTCGACTGCCGACGCGTGACCGACCGCGACGAGCTGCAGCGCCGGCTGACCGCGTTGAACCCGGGCTTCGTCGACGCCGTCAGGCAGGAGGTGGAGACCGCCCCGGACGGTGACGCCGTGCTCGCCTCGGTCGAGGGGTTCCGGCTCGCGGGCTGCACCGGCTGCGGCGGGGTGCTGAAGCCGGACGTCGTCTTCTTCGGCGAGAACGTGCCCCGCAAGCGGGTGCGGCGAGCGTTCGCGCTGGTGAACGAGATACGCGAGCGCGAGGGCGCGCTCCTGGTCGCCGGCAGCTCGCTGACGGTCATGTCCGGGCTGCGGTTCGTGCGACACGCGCACGCCCTCGGTGTTCCCGTCGTGATCGTGAATCGGGGCGCCACGCGCGGAGACGAGCTGGCCGACGTGCTCGTGGATGGCGGCTGTTCCGAGACGCTGACGGCACTCGCCGAGGCCTGCGGCTGACGTCCGTCCTCGATGCCGCCTGCGCCAGGATGGGCGGCGTGGAGCGGCAACCGGAGAAGAGGATCGGCGACCGCGAGCGCCACGCCGCGGACGCGCACCTGCAGCAGGCCCACGCCGACGGAGTGCTCACGTTGAGCGAGTACGACGAGCGGGCTGCACAGTGCTGGGCCGCCCGCACGCAGAGCGAGCTCGACGCGCTCGTGCGCGACCTGCCCGAGCAACGACCCGATCCGGCTCCACCCGCCGAGCGCGCCGCCGCCCCCGCGCCTGCTCGGCCGCGCCGGCGCATGATCGTCGTCGGCGCCGTCCTGGCCGGCGCCGCGCTCCTCGGCGGCAGCAACCTCGTCATGAACGACGCGAACACGGTGTTCGGCAGCCGCGTCGTCCAGCTCGCGCCCGGCCAGGACGAGGTCGGGGTCGGTGTGCTGTTCGGCAGCGTCGAGGTGGTCGTGCCCGACGACGCCAACGTGAGCCCGCGGGGCGTGATGGTGTTCGGCAGCACGCGCTGTGATGCCGCCTGCTATGGGGGCGGCACGCGGTCGGTGACCGTCGCGGCGTCGGGCGCGTTCGGCAGCGTCGAGATCGTGCGGCAGGCCGAACGCGACCGGAGCGACCGCGAGCGCGACCGGGACGACGACGACTGACGGGCCGCGCTACCGACGAGGCGCGCCGTCCGCTGCGGCGCGGGAGGCCCGGCGGGGCCGTCGGGCTCGCGCGGCGACCAGCACGGCCGTGTCGACGGTGCGGTCGAGCAGCCCGGCGACCAACCAGCAGAGCGGCAGTACGACCACGATCGCGAGCATTACCTGGAACGGGAACGCCAGCTGCGTCACCCACAGCTCCACGGCGTCCCACCGGTTCGCCAGCTCGCGCAGCACACCTCACAGCGTAGGGGGTGTCCCGTGGGCCTCTGCCGTGCGAGCGGTGAGCCGCTGCGCGCTCGACTGACTCCGGCTCGCCCCAGCTGCCGTCACGGCCCGATCCGCCCGCGGTGTGCGGTCACCGCGCGCGCCATGCCGCGCGCAACTCCTCACTGCGCGGGCAAAGCCGCAACTCGCGGGCAGACTGCGACCGCGCACGACGCCCTGACCGCGGTGGATGCTCCCGCGTGAGGATCCCCGCGCGACGCAGTAGCTTCCCCGGCATGTTCGCCGTCTACGCCGCCGCGCCGAATCCGGAGTCACCGCTGGACGCCCTCGTCGTCGGGGAGCGCCCGGAACCCGAGGTGCCCGACGGCTGGGTCAGCGTCACGGTGAAGGCCGCCAGCCTCAACATGCACGACCTGTGGACGCTGCGCGGCGTCGGGATCAAGGCGGACCAGTTCCCGATGATCCTCGGCTGCGACGGCGCGGGACGGCTGGACGACGGCGCCGACGTGGTGATCTATCCGGTGTTCGGCGACGCGTTCCTCGCCGGTGACGAGACCCTCGACCCGCGCCGGAACATCCTCACCGAGGGCCACCAGGGCACCTTCGCCGACCGCGTGGCGATCCCCGCCCGCAACGCCGTCCCCCGCCCGTCGGGGATGACCGCCGCGCAGGGGGCCGTCATGGGCACGGCCTGGCTCACCGCCTACCGGATGCTGTTCACCAAGTCCGGGCTGCGGCCCGGGCAGGCGATGCTCGTCCAGGGCGCCTCCGGCGGGGTGTCGACGGCGCTCATCCAGCTCGGTCGCGCCGCGGGCATGCAGGTGTGGGTCACCGGCCGCAGCGACGAGAAGCGCGCACTGGCCGAGAAGCTCGGGGCGCACGCCACCTTCCCGTCCGGGGAGCGACTGCCGGCTCGCGTGGACGCGGTGTTCGAGACCGTCGGTGACGCCACGTGGTCGCACTCGATGCGCGCGCTCAAGCCCGGAGGGGTGATCGTGGTGTCGGGCGCGACGAGCGGACCGAACCCGGGGGCGGACCTGCAGCGGCTGTTCTTCCTCCAGCTGCGGGTCGTCGGGTCGACCATGGGCACCCGCGACGAGCTCGCCGACCTGCTGACTTTCGTCACCAACTGCGGGATCGTCCCCGAGATCGGCCTCGAGCTGCCCCTGCAGCAGGCCGAGGAGGGGTTCCGCGCGATGGCGGCCGGCGAGACGGGTGGGAAGATCGTCTTCACACATTGACTCCGGACGGCGGATTGCGCTCCAACCCGAAAGGCAGCGCATCGGGTCAACAACAAGTACAGTCGGTCACCGTGTCTGAGCCATACAGTCGAACGGCGTCGGGTTCGGTGTACGCCCCGACACCGACAGTGACCGGTCTGGTCGAGTTGCTCGACCGCGTCGACCGTGCGGTCGCGTCTGCTCTGGCGCCCGTGACCGCGTCCGAAGGGGTCAGCCGTGACGGCTGGCGCGTGCTGCTGATGCTCGCCCGCGGCGGTGGTCGCAGCATGGGTGAGATCGCCTCGCACACCGCTCTGCCCGCGCCGACGGCCACGCGCGTCGTCGACAAGCTCGTGGAGTCGGGGCTGGCCTCGCGCCGGACCGACCCCGTCGATCGGCGTCGCGTGCTCGTCCATCTCGCGGGCGACGGCCGTGCGGTGATCGAGCGGGTCTGCGGTCGCGTCGAGCGCAGGGTCGGCGCCGCGCTCGGGTCCGCGCACACTCCGGAGCGCGCCCAGCTCGCCGAGCTGCTCGAAGCGCTCGCGAGCCGCCCCTCCGGTCCCAGCTGAACATCCCCGACGTCCCCCCGACCAACGCTCCCTACCTCCCCGCCGGCTCCCCCCGCCACCTCGTGTGGCAGTACTCCCGACAGCCAGCGACGGCCCCGCTCGCCGAGGTCGGAACGCGCAGCCGCGATACGCGGCAGCAGGTCGCGACGCCCCTGAAGCGCCGCCATGACATCGGCGACGGTGACCCCG
>JAQSWF010000202.1 GCA_029266775.1 Pseudonocardia sp. | reverse complement strand
CGCCGGGTCGAACAGCGCGGAGTTCTGGTACGTCCCGAGCATCACCCACGGGTGTAGCGCCTGCAGGATCAGCGCCCGCAGGCCGCCCACGAACAGCACGGGCTCCAGGTGCACCCGCCACGTCAGCGACTGCGGGCCGAACAACCCGGTGTCGGTGTCAGTGGGCGAGCCGGAGTGGTCGACGACCGTCGACGGCATGCGCATCCCTCCCGCCCTCCAGCATCCGTGACGCCGGCGGGTGGCGCGCGTCGAAGGTCCGCGGAACTGCTGGCCGACCGACTCACCGCGGGTCGCCGAGAAAGACCGTCCCGGCCGCCACGAGGTGTGCCGGGTCCGACGTCCACCGTCCGGATTCCCAGCCGGGTCGCGATGATCGGGCCGACGGTGCTGCCGCACGGCACGGTGTTGCGCGACACGAAGACCTGGCTCGGCACGCCGGCGTCCCGGCAGGCCCGGGCCCACGCCGCGGCGCCGGGCGCGTCGGTGGCGTAGCGCTGGTTCGCGTTGACCTTCAGCGCCGGGCCGCCGTTCGGCAGCACCCGGTGTCCGGGCTCGTGGTTGCCCAGGTAGTTCGGGTGCGTCGCGTGCGTGACGTCCACCGACAGCGCCCGAGAGCCCGCGAACACCGCGTCGCGGACGTCGTATCCGCCGGCCAGCCGGGTCAGCACGGTCTCCAGCAGCGGGCCGGCCGCTCCGGTCGCCGACGCGCTGCCGACCTCCTCGTGGTCGAACGCCACGAGCACCGGGACTGTGTCGCTGTCGCGGCTCCCGATCAGCGCGGTGAGGCCTGCGTGCACCGAGACCAGGTTGTCCAGCCGCGGGGCGGCGAAGAGATCCTGGGCGAGGCCCAGCGGTGCCGGGGGGGTGAGGTCGTGCAGCACCAGGTCGTGGGCGGCGACGTCGGTCGGGTCGACGCCCGCCTCGGTGGCGACGAACTCCACCACCTCGCCCGCCCAGGGATCGCCGAGCCCCCACACCGGGACGAGGTGCTGCTGCGGGTCCAGCTTCAGGCCCTGGTTCACGCCGCGGTCCAGGTGAATGGCCAGCTGCGGGACGCGCAGCAGCGGCCGATGCACGTCGACGAGTGCCGTCGAGCCGTCGAACCGCGCGAGCCGTCCCGCGAGCCCGAGGTCGCGGTCCAGCCAGGAGTTCCACAGCGCGCCGCCGTAGACCTCCACGGCCACCTGCCGCCACCCTGCGGCCCCGGTGTCCGGGTGCGGCTTGAGCTTCAGCGTCGGCGAGTCCGTGTGCGCCGCGAAGATCCGCAACGGAGCCCCCGCGCGGTCGCGCTGCCACCAGGCCACGAGCGTCCCGTCCCGCACCAGGAACCGGCCGCCCGCCGCGCGCTGCCACGGCTCGGTCTCGCCCTGTTCGGTGAACCCGGCGGCACGCAGCCTCCGGACCGCCTCGGCCACCGCGTGGTAGGGCGTGGGACTCGCGGTGAGGAAGGCGGCGAGGTCGGTCACCGCCGGGAGATCGGGCACGCCGCCATCCTTCCCTGCGGTGGTCGGCACGGTGCCGCCGGCAACGCCGTGGACCGGGTGGGATCCCGCCGAAAGGATCGGCGACGCCGCGGCCGACTCCCCGGCGGCCGATCTGCAGGCAGGATGAGCGACATGACGGACCGGCTCGCCGCCCTGCGAGCGACGTTCGGCGCGCCCGACGCGTGCGCGGCCCGCCTGCTGTGCGACATTCACCCGGCCGCCGACGTCGCGTTCACCGTCGTCGAGCCTGACCTGTCGGCCCGCAACCTGACCTACGGCGAGCTGAAGCGCGAGTCGACCCGGTTCGCCGCGGCGCTGGCCGATCTCGGGATCGGCCCGGGGGACGCCGTCGGCGTGTTGATGGGCCGGTCGGTGGAGCTCGTCGTCATCCTGCTGGGCATCTGGCGGCGTGGCGCCGCCCTCGTGCCGCTGTCGACCACGCTGGGCCGTCCGGGCATCGCGGCACGGCTGCGCGACGTGCGGCTGGTCGTCGTCGATGCCGACCGGCGGACCAAGCTCGCCGCCGGCGAGGGCGTGCCCGCCGATCCGCGGTGGCGCGTCGTGGTGGTCCGCGGCGAGCCCGGCCGGCGCGAGCTGTCCTTCGAGGCCCTCATGGCCACCTACGTCGACGGGCCCGATCCGGTGGCCATCGGGGGCCGTGGGCTGCTCGCCCAGGTCTACACGGCCGGGACGACAGGTCCGCCGCGCGCCGTGCCGGTGCCGGTGCGGGCCCTCGCCGCATTCGTCGCGGCCCTCGACGACGGTGTGCCCGATGATCTGTCCGACGACGCTGCCAAACCTGCTCCGGCATCCGACGAGGTGCACTGGGACACCGCGGACCCCGGTTGGGCCGGCGGCCTGTACTCGGTGCTTCTCGGCCCTCTCGCAGCCTGCCGACGCCGGCTGCTCACCCGCGGCGCCGTGCTGCCCGTTCCGGCCTGGCGCCTGCTGGACGGGTTCCGCGTGACGCACCTGCATGCCGGACCGGCGTACTTCCGGGCGATGGCCGCCTCCGGCCCGCCGCCTCCCGGCCTCGCGCTGCGGCACGCGACGTCGACAGGAGAACCACTGGCCCCCGACCTCGCGTCGTGGGTGGCCGAGGTGCTCGGCGTCGCGCTGTGCGACCGCTACGGACAGGCGGAGCTGGGCGCGGTGCTCGCGGGCAGCGCCGCCTGCCCCGGCACGATCGGCCGACCCGGGCCCGGCTGGAGCACTGCGGTGCTCGCCGACGACCGCGACGAGCCCGCGCTTCCGGGGACGGTCGGCCGGCTGGCGGTCGACCGGACGACCAGCCCGCTGATGTGGTTCGACGGCTACCTCGACGACTCCGACGCCACCGCGGCATCCTTCACCCCGGACGGGCGGTGGTACCTGACCGGCGACACGGCGAGCCTCGACGCCGCCGGGTGTCACCGCTTCTCAGCGCGTTCCGGAGACGTGATCGTGACCGGCGGGCACCGGATCGCCCCCTTCGACGTGGAGAGCGTGGTCATGCTGCACGCGGACGTGGCGGAAGCGGTGGTGGTCGGGGTGCCGGCGGCCCGGCGCGGGGTGGTGCCCGAGGCGTATGTGGTGCTGCGCAGCGGGGCCGAGCCCACGTTCGGCCTGGCCGAAGAGCTCAAGCGGATGGTGCGGGCGAAGCTGCCCGAGCCCGCCGTACCGCGGGTCGTGCACGTCGTCGACGCGCTGCCGCGCACCCCGGGTGGCACCGTCCGTCGCGCGGCGCTGCGGGAGCGGCGGGCGAACTGGTGAGCGAGCTCGAGTCGTACCTGACCCTCATCCCGCCGGTCGCGGTGTACCTGATCGTCGGCCTGGTCGTCGGGATCGAGAGCCTGGGCGTTCCGCTGCCGGGCGAGATCGTGCTGGTCGGCTCGGCGCTCCTGGCGTCGCGGCACGAGCTGGACGTGTCCCCGGTGTGGACCGCCGTCGCCGCGACGACCGGTGCGGTCGTCGGTGACTCGATCGGCTACGGCCTCGGGCACCACTACGGGATCGGCCTGTTCGGCTGGGCGGGCCGCAAGCTGCCACGGCACTTCGGGCCCGCGCACGTCGCGGCCGCCGAGCGGCTGTTCGCCCGCTGGGGCGTGCTCGCGGTGTTCTTCGGGCGGTTCGTCGCCCTGCTGCGGATCTTCGCCGGGCCCCTCGCCGGCGCGCTGCGGATGCCCTACCGGAAGTTCTTCCCCGCGAACCTCGCCGGAGCGATCTGCTGGGGGACCGGGACGACGTTCGCCGTCTACTACGTCGGCATCGCCGCCGAGCGGTGGCTGCAGGAGTTCTCGTGGATCGCGCTGGCGCTGGTGCTGGTCGGCGGCCTCGCGGTCGGGTTCGTCATGCGCCGGCGCGCGGCCCGGCTGGTGCGGGACGACGCCGCGTGAACCCGCTCCTGGCGCCCAGCACTCTGCCGTTCGGCTTCCCGGACTTCACCGCGATCGACGAGGAGCACCTGGAGGAGGCGTTCGCGGTCGGCATGGCCGAGCACCGCGCCGAGGTCGCGGCGATCACCGCTCGCGGCGGGCCGCCCACGTTCGACGACACCGTCGTGGCACTGGAGCGCTACGGCGCCACCCTGCGGCGGGTCTCGGCGGTGTTCGCGACGCTCGTCGGCTCGCTGTCCACCCCGGGCGTCCAGGAGATCGAGGTGCGGGTCGCGCCGCAGCTGGCCGCCCACGCCGACGCGATCTCCCTGGACCCGGACCTGTTCGCCCGGCTCGACGCCCTGTTCACCGCACGGCACGACCTGCAGCTGGATCCGGAGTCGCTGCGCCTGCTCGAACATCGGCACCGCGACGCCGTCCGCGCCGGTGCCCGCCTGGCCGCGCCGGAGCAGGAACGGCTGCGTGCGCTCAACGCCGAGCTCTCGACGCTGTCCGCCGAGTTCGGCAGCCGGCTGCTCGCCGACATGAACGCCGCCGCCGTCGTCGTCCACGACCCGGCCGAGCTGGACGGGCTCTCGCCGGACGCGGTCGCCTCCGCCGCGCGGGCCGCCGAGGCCCGCGGACGCCCCGGCCGGTATCTCCTCCCGCTGGTGCTGCCCACCGGACAACCCGCCCTGGCCGTGCTGACGGACCGGAACCTGCGCGAACGGCTGTTCCGGGCGTCGATCTCTCGCGGTGCCCGCGGGGATGCCCACGACACCCGGGAGCTGGTCACCCGGCTCGCCGCGGTGCGTGCCGAGCGCGCTGCCCTGCTCGGGCACCCGCACCACGCCTCGTGGGTCATCGAGATCAACACCGCCGACTCGCTCGAGGCCGTCTCCGCGATGCTCGGGGTGCTCGTGCCGCCCGCAGTCCGCAACGCCGAGGAGGAGGCCGCCGAGCTGACGACCCGCGCCGGGCACCCGCTCGAGCCGTGGGACCGCGCCTTCTACGCCGAGCAGGTGCGCCGCGAGCGCGATGTCGACGATGCCGCACTGCGTCCCTACCTCGAGCTCGAGCGCGTGCTGCGCGACGGCGTGTTCCACGCGGCGGGTGTGTTGTACGGGCTGCGTTTCGCCGAGCGCCACGATCTGCCCGCTTATCACCCGGACGTGCGCGTGTTCGACGTCACGGTGGAGTCGGGCGAGCCGGTGGGGCTGTTCGTCGCCGACCACTACGCCCGCCCGACCAAGCGTGGCGGGGCGTGGATGAACAGCTTCGTGGAGCAGTCGCAGCTGCTAGGCACCCGACCGGTGGTACTCAACACGCTCAACCTCACCAAGCCGGCCGAGGGCGAGCCGACCCTCCTGACCGTCGCCGAGGTCCGCACGCTCTTCCACGAGTTCGGGCACGCCCTGCACGGTCTGCTCTCGGACGTGCGCTACCCGACGTTCGCCGGCAGCGGCGTGCCGCGCGACGTCGTCGAGTTTCCCTCGCAGGTCAACGAGGTGTGGTTGCGCGATCCGTCCGTGGTGGCGCGGTATGCCCGGCATCACCGCACCGGCGAGCCGCTGCCGGACGCGCTGCGCGACCGGCTGACCGACCCGTCGCCGCACTTCGGCCAGGGCTTTGCGACCACCGAGTACCTCGCGGCTGCGCTCCTCGACCTCGCCTGGCACCGGCTCGGGCCCGACGAGCGGGTGGACGACGTCGAGGCGTTCGAAGCGGCCGCGCTGGAGGCGGCCGGCATCCCGGCGACCATGCCCCCGCGCTACCGCAGTGCGTACTTCAACCACGCGTTCGGCGGCGGCTACGCGGCGGCGTACTACTCCTACATCTGGAGCGAGGTGCTCGACGCCGACGCCGTCGAGTGGTTCACCGAGCGCGGCGGGCTTCGCCGGGAGAACGGCGAGGCGTTCCGGGACGCGGTGCTCGCGCGCGGCGGGAGCGTCGAGCCGTCGGAGGCGTACCGCGCGTTCCGCGGCCGCGACCCCGACATCGCCCCGCTGCTGGCTCGCCGGGGCCTCACGGCTGTCCCGTGCGACGACCGGAGAGACGACACCGCCCCGCCCGGTGGGGAGCTCCGGGCGGGGCGGGAGGAAAGTGGTTCGCGCTACTCGTAGACCCGCATCCAGTCGACGAGCATCTCCGTGGGCGTCGGGGGGTCGCCTTCGGGAAACCAGTCGAGCTGGATTGCGGGGCGCACCGGCCCGTCGGGGAGCGTGTCGGGGTCGGTGCTCTCGAACCACTTCTGTCCGTCGAGGTAGCCGATGACGCCGGCCGGCGTCACCTCCACCGCGTAGTTGTGCCACTGCGTGACGTCGACCGTCTTCTCGGCCGACTCGCGGTCGTCCGACCCGTGGTGCAGGACGAACGAGACCGAATTCGAGGCGCTGGTGGTGCCGGCGAAGTCGATCCCGCCGTCGTCCACGTCGCCCTCGTCCGGCCACAGGAGGAGGACCGGGTGGTACTGGGCGTCGCCCTGCGGGAACCGCGCCCGCATCTCCCAGCGGCCGGCCTGCTGGTCGTCGCTCCAGGCCATTCCGCCCGTGGTGCCG
>JAQSWF010000201.1 GCA_029266775.1 Pseudonocardia sp. | reverse complement strand
GGGCGGCGCTGCGCTGTGTCGAGCATCGAGTTCATCCCCAGACTTGGGGATGAACCCGTCCGCTCGTCGCACGACGGGCGGTCCGTCCGATCCGGTGGACGGTCGTCGGCCCCGCTCATCACCAATCGGATCAGAGTTGTCCACAGTATCCACAACCTTGTCCACAGCCGAGCCGGATCATGTCGGGTGCGTTGGCGTGCTGGTCGGTCCCACGACGGTCGGGTCGCGGTCGATCACCCCGCCGTCCACGGTGAGGCGGACATCGGCCAGCCCGGCCGGCACGTCGTCGGCCACTGCGGCGGTCACCAGGACCTGTTCGGCCCGGGAGGCCACCGCCGCAAGGGCGCGGCGGCGGCGGTCGTCGAGCTCGGCGAAGACGTCGTCGAGGATCAACACCGGTTCGACGTCGTCGGCGCACAGCAGCCGGTAGGAAGCCAGCCGCAGCGCCAGCGCCAGCGCCCAGGACTCGCCGTGGCTCGCGTACCCCTTCGCCGGACCCTCGCCCAGCCGCAGCTCGAGATCGTCGCGATGCGGGCCGACCAGGCACACTCCGCGCTCGACCTCCTGCCGACGCACGCGGGCCAGCGCGTCGAGCAGCAGCGGCTCGAGCTCCGCCGTGGTCCGCGGCAGCGGGACGGCGGACGGCTCCAGGCTGGAGCGGTAGCCCAGCGCAACCGCCGGTGAGGTCGGAGCGATCTCCGCGAACGCCTCGGCAACGGGCCCGGCGAGACCGTCGACGAGCTCGAGCCGCCCGGCCAGCAACGCCGCGCCGTTCCGGGCGAGGTGGCCGTCCCAGACGTCGAGCGTCGAGAGTTCGCCCCCGGCACCGGCACCGTTGCCGACGGCACGGGCCGTGCGGGCGGTCTTGAGCAGCGCGGAGCGCTGGCGCAGCACGCGGTCGTAGTCCGCGCGAACCGCGGCGTAGCGGGGCAGGCGGGTGACCAGCAGGTCGTCGAGGAACCCGCGCCGCTCGGCGGGATCACCGCGCACCAGCGCGAGGTCCTCCGGGGCGAACAGCACGGTCCGCAGGATGCCCAGCACGTCTCGCGCCCGCGGCACCGGAGCGCGGTTCACCCGGGCTCGGTTGGCGCGACCGGGTGCGATCTCCACCTCGACGGCCAGCTCGCGGCCGTGGTGCACGACCGTTCCGCGGACGACGGCCCGCTCTGCGCCACGGCGCACCAGCGGGGCGTCACCGGCGACCCGGTGCGAGCCGAGGGTCGCCAGGTAGCCCGCGGCCTCGACCAGGTTCGTCTTCCCGACCCCGTTCGGCCCGACGAGGACCGTCACGCCGGGTGCGAGGTCCAGCTCGGCGTGCTCCCATGACCGGAAGTCGACGACCGCGAGGCGGCGGAGGTGCACTCTGCTGAGGGTGTCCTGGGGCTCCGGCGCGCGTCAGGTCGGGGTCGCGCCGGTGCCGGAGCTGGGGCCCGCGAGCTGACCGGGAGCGCCGGACGGGCCGATCTCCTTGACCGCGTGGCCGCCGAACTGGTGCCGCAACGACGCCACCGCCCGCATCGCGGGCGACGACTCCTGGCGCGACGCGAACCGGGCGAAGAGCGCGGCGGAGATCACCGGCAACGGCACGGCGTGCTTGATGGCCTCCTCGATCGTCCAGCGGCCCTCGCCGGAGTCTTCGACGTAGGCCTCGATCTTGGCGAGACCCGGGTCCTCCTTGAGCGCGAGCACCAGCAGGTCCAGCAGCCACGACCGGACGACCGTGCCACGCGACCAGGCCTGCAGGACCTCCGGCACGTTCGTCACGATGTCCGTGGCGTCGAGCAGCTCGTAGCCCTCCGCGTAGGCCTGCATGAGGCCGTACTCGATGCCGTTGTGCACCATCTTGGAGAAGTGCCCCGCGCCCACCGAGCCGGCGTGGGCGAACCCCTCCTCGCGCGGGCCCTCCGGCCGCAACGCGTCGAAGATCGGCAAGGCCATCGCGATGTGCTCGTCCGAGCCGCCCGCCATCAGCCCGTAGCCGTTCTCCTTGCCCCAGATCCCGCCGGAGACGCCGCAGTCCACGAAGCCGATACCCTTCTCGCCCAGATACTCGGCGTTCGGGCCGTCGTCGGTGTAGCGCGAGTTGCCCCCGTCGATCACCAGGTCACCGGCGGACAGCACGTCCGCCAGCTTCCTGATCGTCTCCCGGGTCGGGTCGCCGGACGGGACCATGACCCACACCACCCGCGGGGCGTCGAGCGCGGCCGCGAGGGCCGGGAGCGACTCGACGTCCGTAACCTCCGGGCGCGGGTCGTACCCGACGACGTCATGGCCGGCGGCGCGCAGGCGGTCCCGCATGTTGCCGCCCATCTTGCCCAGCCCGATCAATCCGAGTTGCACGATCGCCCTCCAGGGTCGGAACTTCAGGCGGTGCCGGCGTCAGCCGGGGAGACGTACGGGCATGAGCAGGTGCAGGTAACCGGCGTCGGGGTCGGCGGCGGGACCGTCGCCCGCGTCGGGGGCCTGGTCGGGGCCCGGACGCATCAGCGCGGGCCGGTTCGGCGTGGTGAAGGTCAGGAGCGCCCGCGGGGACTGCAGCGCGCCCAGCGCGTCGAGCAGGTACGAGGGGTTGAACGCGATGGTCAGCGGCGAGCCGTCGAGCTCGCAGGGCAGCTCTTCCTCGGCGCTGCCCACCTCGTCCCCTCCTGCGGCCAGCCGCAGCCCCTCGTCTCCGAACTCCATCCGCACCTGCGCGACCCGGTCCGTGACGAGCTGCACCCGCTTGACCGCCTCCACCAGCGGCGCGGCCTCGATGACGGCTGCGCTGGTGTGCTCGGTGGGGATGAGCTGGCGGAACCGCGGGAACTCCGCGTCGAGCAGGCGGGTGGTCGCCCGCCTGCCGCCACCGGTGATGCCGAGCATCCCGTCCCCGGCCGACAGCGCGAGCTCGACCTGCCCGGCACCGGCGAGCGTCTTCGCCACCTCGGCGAGGGTCCGGGCGGGGACGAGCACCGCGGTGGACAGCGTCGGGTCCGACGGCGCCCACTCGAGCTCGCGGACGGCGAGCCGGAACCGGTCGGTCGCCGCGAGCGTCACCCGCGGGCCGTCGATCTCCAGGCGGATGCCCGTGAGCATCGGCAGCGTGTCGTCGCGGCCGGCAGCGACCGCGACCTGCTGCACGGCCTGCGCGAGCTGCTCCCCCGGCACCACGCCGGCGACCTGCGGCATGGCCGGCAGCTGCGGGTAGTCCTCGACGGGCATGGTCGGAAGGCTGAAGCGGCTGTTGCCGCACGAGATCGTCGCGCGAGCGCCGTCCACCACGACGTCCACCGGCTTCGACGGCAGCGCGCGCGTGATGTCGGCCAGCAGGCGTCCCGATACCAGCACCCGGCCGGGGTCGCCGACGGTCGCGTCGAGCTCGACGCGGGCGGAGGTCTCGTAGTCGAAGCCCGAGATCGTCAGCCGGTCGCCGCCCTGGCCGGACCCGGCCTCGACCAGCACACCGCCGAGCACCGGGACCGGGGGCCTGGCAGGCAGGCTCCGGGCCACCCACGCCGCGGCGTCGGCCACGACGTCGCGTTCGACCCGGAACTTCATGGCGAGTGCTCCCTCAACTCGTGTGGCTGGAACTCGTGTGGCAGAACACGAAGGCAGGCGACTTTCGGTCACCGTAGAGCGTGCTGCCCGGGGGTGTCACCTCAGGTCCGGTGCGGTGCGAGCGTCTCGGCGGGGGCACCGAACTCGTTTCCCACAGGCCGTGTTCTTCCTCTTCTGCAGACGAAGGAAAGACAGTAGTAGAGACAGGTCCTGTGGACGGTGTGGACGGGATCCGTCGGAGCACGTGATCGACGGTGTCGGGCCGCGTCCGGCTGTGGGCGGGGTTCGGGACCGATAGGTGGACGGTGCGGGTTCGGCGTGGACTACTGCGGCGGGCACCGGCTTGTCCACCCGCCACGCACCGGCTGTCCACGGTTGCCGGCCCACCCATCCACTGCCTCGGATCCGGCCATCCACAGAGTTGTCCCCAGATGTGGGTGAAGGGGTATCGCGATGGGGGCGGTTCGCTGCCACGCCGACGCGCAGACGATGCGGTGAACGGGGAGCCGGGAACGCTGAGCGGCGCGTGTCGCTCCTCGACGGCCGTGGCGCCCCTAGTGCCAGGCGCGCTGCTTGATGCGCGCCGTCAGCTCCTGCACCTGTTCGAAGGTCTTGCGGCGCTGGGCGATCTCGTTGCGGATCTTCTTGTCGGCGTGCATCACGGTGGTGTGGTCGCGCCCGCCGAAAGTCTGGCCGATGCGCGGCAGCGACAGGTCGGTCAGCTCGCGGCACAGGTACATCGCGATCTGGCGGGCCTGTGCGAGCGCCTTGGTCTTGCCGGGACCGCACAGGTCGTCCATCGAGACGCTGAAGAAGTCCGACGTCACCGCCATGATCGTGGGTGCGGTGATCTCCGAGGCCGCGGAGTCCGGGATGAGGTCGCGCAACACGATCTCGGCGAGCTGGGTGTCGACCGGCTGGCGGTTGAGCGAGGCGAACGCCGTCACCCGGATCAGCGCGCCCTCGAGCTCGCGGATGTTGCGCTCGATGCGCTCGGCGATGAACTCCAGAACGTCGCCGGTGACGGCGAGGCGATCCTGCGCGGCCTTCTTGCGCAGGATCGCGATGCGCGTCTCCAGCTCGGGCGGCTGGATGTCGGTGATCAGACCCCACTCGAACCGGGTCCGCATCCGGTCGGCGAGGGTCTCCAGCCGCTTCGGTGGCCGGTCCGAGGACACGACGATCTGCTTGTTCGCGGTGTGCAGGGTGTTGAAGGTGTGGAAGAACTCCTCCTGGGTGCCCTCCTTGCCCTCCAGGAACTGGATGTCGTCCACCAGCAGCACGTCGACGTCCCGGTAGCGGCTCTGGAACGCCACCTTCCGGTCGTCCCGCAAGCTGTTGATGAAGTCGTTGGTGAACTCCTCGGTCGAGACGTAGCGCACCCGCATGCCGGTGAACAGCCGCTGGGTGTAGTGCCCGACGGCGTGCAGCAGGTGGGTCTTGCCGAGCCCGGAGTCGCCCCAGATGAACAGCGGGTTGTACGCCCGCGCCGGCGCCTCGGCGACCGCCACCGCTGCGGCGTGGCTGAACCGGTTCGAGGCGCCGATGACGAAGGTGTCGAACAGGTACTTCTCGTTGAGCCGGCTCTGGGCGCGCGGCGCCCCGGTCGCGGCGGGCGGAGCTCCGGACGGCGCGTAGGCCGGCCAGGCCGGCGGGGTTGCCGACGTGGGGTGGTCGGCAGCGCGGGCGGCGGCGAACCCGTCGCGAGTTCGGCCGGCCGGGTCGACGGGCGCAACCCGCGGAACGGTCGGTAGGCCGGGCGCGGGGACGGAGTCGCCGTTGGAGGCTGCGGAGTCCGCTGCCACCGCGCTGTCGATCGGGTCGGGGGCGGCGCCGTCGGGGCGCCGGTGGTGTCCACCGTTCACGGGTGCCGGCACGGGTGGGTCCGGTACCTCGGTGCCGCCCGACGACGCATCCACGTCGACGACGACCGCCAGGTTCACCGCGAAGCCGAGGTGGCGGCCCAGCGCGTCGCTGATCGGCCGGCGCAGGATCCGTTCGATCGCGTCCTTGGCGAACTCGCTCGGCGCGGCGAGCAGCGCGGTGTCGTCGATGAGGCCGAGCGGCCGGGTCAGGCGCAGGAAGGCGCGCTGCTGGGCGGAGAGCACGGGAGCGCCGGACCCGGCAGAGGTCCCGGAGAGGTCGGTGATCACCAGGTTCCACACGTAGACCAGGTCAACGGGCTGGTCGACCACGTCCGCCCCCCTCGGTGATCACGGCGGACGGACCTGGCGACGGCCGCGGCACGTCGTCTGAGCGCAATCCATCCCCAGACCTGTCCACACCTGTGCGCAAGACGGTACGCGCGGGCCCCGCGATGAGATCTCGCGGGCTCCGAGCTCGAGCCGTTCGAGGTCTGGACGATCCCCCCGGATCCAAACTGTGAGGAGGCGCACGCTAATCGACACCCGGCACGGCCCACAAGCGTCCGCCTGCCGCATCCGACGGGGTGGGGAGGGCCGTTTGACCGGCTCTCGCGCCGCTGCGTACGCTGGTGGTTCACACGTGGTTTCCACCCTGTGTCCGGTGTGCCTCGATGCGTGTCGGCGCGGAAGAAGCGCGTATCCGTCCAGACCA
>JAQSWF010000200.1 GCA_029266775.1 Pseudonocardia sp. | reverse complement strand
CGGCCGATGACGTCGCTGATGGCGCCGACGGCCATCGCCCCCAGCATCACCCCCACGAGACCGACCACCGACACCAGCGAGGCGGTGTTCGGCGTCAGGCCCCAGCCCGGCTCCTCCAGCAGAGCCGGCAGGACCACGCCGAGCACGACGAGGTCGAACCCCTCGAGCGCGACCGAGATTCAACACAGCGGTCCGACCCAGCCCGCGTATCCCGCGCGCGGGTTGGTCGTGTCACTCGTGGCCATGGTGCCTCCTCCCCAGGTCCCGGCAGAGGTTTCCCCGCGGATCGGGGCGTGGAAAGCACCGTCCGCTGAGCGGAAAGCGGCTCAGTCGGAGACGGGCAGGATCGTCCGCAACAGGGGATCCGGCAGCCCGCGGGCGCGCCATTCGCGTGGATAGCCCAGCGACACCTCGACGAACCGGACGCCGTCCTCCACCGTCACCCGCGGGATGTGCAGGTGGCCGTAGACCACCGCCGCGGCCCGGTAGCGGACGTGCCAGTCGGCCGTCTCCCGGGTGCCGCACCACAACGCGAACTCCGGGTACCGCAGCACCGACGTCGGCAGGCGGGTCAGTGGCCAATGGTTGACCAGCACCGTCGGGAGGTCGGGCGCGCAGTTGTCGAGCCGTCGCCGTGAGTATTCGACTCGGGCCGTGCACCATGCCGCGCGATCGGGGAACGGGTCAGGGTGGAGCAGGTGCTCGTCCGTGCAGACGACGCCTGCCCCGAACGCCGCCGCCAGCCCGTCGGCCGGGGTCGACGTGCCGGCCGGCAGGAACGTGTAGTCGTAGAGGAGGAACAGCGGGGCGACAACCGCAGGACCGCCCTCGCCGGTCCAGACCGGGAACGGGTCTTCCGGGGTGAGGACGCCCAGGTCCCGGCAGGCCTGGACGAGGTGGCGGTAGCGGGGCTCGCCGCGAAGGCTGACGCGGTCCCGGCTCCGGGTCCACAGCTCGTGGTTGCCCGGCACCCACACCAGGGTGGCGAACCGCTCGCGCAGGAGTGCGAGCGTCGCCGTCACGTCGTCGACCCGCTCGGCCACGTCACCGGCGACCAGTAGCCAGTCGTCGTCGGATCCGGGGCGCATCCGCTCGACGACCGCGCGGTTCTCGGGGTGGCGGACGTGCAGGTCGGAGACGGCGAGCAAGCGGGGTGTCATCCCTGCCAGTCCTACCGGATCACACCGCCGCGCGCGGAGGTGCTGGGTAGCGTGGGTCTCCATGAGGACGGCACGGCAGATGGTCCGGTGGGGTCTGCGGCACGGGCTGGTCCGGCAGGTGCTGCACCGGCGGGCGCGGGACGGCGACGTCGGGTCCCGGATCATGATCGACCCGGTGGTGCGGGAGGACCCGTACCCCTGGTACGAGCGGATCCGTGCCGGTGGGCGCGTCGTCGCGACCGGGCTCGCCCCGACGACGGTCGACCACGCGCTGTGCACGGCGATCCTGCGCAGCCCCGACTTCGGCACGGCCGCCCGGGCGCCGAGCCGGCTGCCGTTGCCGGTGCGGCTGGCGATGCGCGCGGCGCACGGCGGGCCGCTGAACCCGGCCGAGCCACCGTCGATGCTCGCCGTCGACCCTCCGGACCACACCCGCTACCGCCGCCTGGTCACCCGCGCCTTCAGCGGCCGCGCCGTCGCCGCGCTGCGCGGCCGCGTGGAGGCGGTGGCGGAGGAGCTGCTCGACGCGATGGCGACACGGGGGGCCTCGACGGGCACGGCCGACCTCATCGCGGACTACGCGAGCCTGCTGCCCGCGACCGTCATCGCGGAGATGCTCGGCGCACCGGTCGCCATGCGGGAGCAGTTCCTGAAGTGGGGTGAGGGGGCGGCGATCGCGCTGGACCCCGGCCTGTCGCTGCCCGACTTCCGCCGCGGCGAGCGCGACGTCGACGCGCTGCACCGATGGATGCTCGGGCACTTCGCCGAGATCCGTCGTGCGCCCGGCGACACCATCCTGTCCGGGCTGGTCGCGGTCCGCGACGCCGACGAGGGGCTCTCCGAAGACGAGCTGAGCAGCATCGCGATGCTCCTGCTCGCGGCCGGGTTCGAGACCACGGTCAACCTACTCGGGAACGGCACCGCGCTGCTGCTGGCGCACCCGGACCAGCTGGCGCTGCTGCGCGACGGCGAGGTGTCGTGCGCGGCGGCGGTCGACGAGATCCTGCGGTTCGACCCGCCGGTGCAGCGGACGGCGCGGGTGGCGCTGCGCGACACCGAGGTGGAGGGCGAACGGTTCCGGGACGGCCAGTTCGTGATCCTGGCGCTGGGCGGGGCGAACCGCGACCCTGCGGTGTTCCGCGACCCGCAGCGCTTCGACATCACGCGGTCCGACGCCGACCGGCATCTGTCATTCTCGTCCGGGATCCACTACTGCCTGGGAGCCGGGTTGGCGCGGATGGAGGGTGAGATCGGGCTGAGCGCGCTGTTCCGCCGGTTCCCCGACCTGGCCCTCGCCGCGCCGCCCCGGCGACGAACCACCCGCCTGCTCCGCGGTTACGCCGCGATGCCCGTCACCCTCGGCGCTCCCGTCCGCACCTAGCCCGCGAGTTGTCCGTTTCGGCACGGCGAGTTGTGCATTCCGGCACCATGAGTCCTGCGTTTCGGTACGCGGAGCAGCACGGGGTGATCGACACTGACGTCGTGCCCGAGCTCCCTGAGGTCGAGAGCGCCCGCGCGACGATCCAGCGGGCCGCTCTGCACCGGACGATCGCCGACGTCGACGACCGCGACACCTGGGAGTGTCGCCCCCACGCTCCGGGCGAGATCCGCGCCGCGCTGGTCGACCGCAGGCTGACCGCGGCGTGCCGGCAGGGCAAGTCGCTGTGGTGCGAGACATCGGGGGGTCCGTCCGGTTCGGGTCCGGTGCTCGGCCTGCACCTGGGCATGAGCGGGCGGATCCTCGTCACCGACGGGACGGGCGCGCTGACCGAGGGCGGCGACCGGATCGCGGGCGGTCCCGGTGGAGCCGCCGAGCAGGCCGACCGACGGCCCGAGTGGGTTCGTTTCGCGATCACCTTCGCCGACGGGGGGACACTGCGCCTGTTCGACAAGCGCCGTCTCGGACGCGTGCGCCTCGAGCCCGACCTCGCCGATCTCGGACCCGACGCCGAGCGCATCGGTCTCGCCGCGTTCCGGGAGCGGGTGGGGCGCGGGACCGCCCCGGTCAAGGCCCGGCTGCTGGACCAGTCGGTGCTCGCCGGCGTGGGCAACCTGCTGGCCGACGAGACGCTCTGGCGGGCGCGGCTGGACCCGCGCCGGCGGGTCGACTCCCTCGGGAACGACGAGCTGACGAGGCTGCACCGCGCCCTCCGGACGGCCACGCGGGCGGCCATCCGCGACGGCGGCGTGCACACCGGCGTCGTGATCGCGCATCGGCGTCCCGGTGGACACTGCCCGCGCTGCGGCGCCGCCATGGAGCGGGCCACCGTTGGCGGCCGGACCACCTGGTTCTGCCCCCGAGAACAGACCTGACCCGGCGGGCCGTCACCGCGGTAACGGGAGCACGAGCTCGCCGAGCAGGCGCACGAGCTCGGCCTCGGGGTCGCTCGTCAGCCCGGTGTGCACCGGGCCGGCCTGGACGACCGTGCTGCGCGGCGCGGTGAGCCGCCGGAAGCGACGTCCGCGGTCCTCCTCCCCCGCCGGGCCGGCGTACCGGGCCTCCCGCTCCGGACCGGCGGCACAGCTCGTTTCCAGGGCGGCCAAGACCTGCTCGATCGCCGCGACGTCGGCGGCGGGGTCGAGCGCACGGAGGCGGTCGAGGTCGAGGTGGACCCGCGCGCCGAGGTAGTCGAGCCCGCGGCAGTAGAGCAGCACGCCGGCGTTCATCGCTTCGCCGCGCTCGATGCGGGGAACCACGCGCACGGCGGCGTACTCGAAGGGGTGCCGGGTCATGTCGCCCCCCGTGAGCTCGAGCAGGGCCGGCCCGCGGCGGCAACCGCGTCGCGGACCCCGGGCAGCCACGCGGCGCGGGCGTGCGGCCGCGCCAGCAGCCACGTCGTGTAGGCGGTCCGGGCGGCTGCGGCGCTGCCGAACCCGACATCGTCCACCCACGGGTCGGGCACGAGGTCGACCGCGGCGTGGACCAGGTGGGGGGTGAGCAGCGGCGCGAGCACGGCGTCGGCGGTGTCGAGATCGGGCGCGGCGCGCAGCAGCACGTGGGCCGACGCGTCGTAGGGCCGGGCGGCCCAGGCGGCGATGGTCTCGGGCGACTCGCGCCCCGACCACCCGTGGTGGAAGGTCAGCGTGGCCCCGTGGTCGATCAGGTACGGCCGACCGTGCCAACGGAGCATGTTGACGTTCCGCCAGGAGCGGTCGACGTTGCCCACGAGCGCGTCGAACCACAGCACGCGCCCGCCGAACTCCGGGTCGGCGGGGAATGCGGCGGGGTCAAGGTCGAGCGCGCCGGGCAGGAAGTCGACGCCGAGGTTCAGGCCGGGCTGCGGCGCAGGAGGTCCTGCACCTCCTGGTCGGGTTCGGACGCGCCGAGGGCCGGTCGAGCTCGACCGTCACCAGCTCCGGCACGGGGAGCCCGAGCCCCCGGGCCAGCTCGCCGCTGATGATCTCGGCGACGGGCACCGGTCGTCCCTGGCCCGCGCCGGAGTACTTCACCACGTAGGTGCCGAGGTCGTCGGCCTCCATCAGCCCGGGCAGCGAACCGCCCTCGTGCAGCGGCGTCACGTACCGGATGGCGGTGACATGGCGGAGCGCGGCCGGGGGCATCCGGACATGATCGCATCCCCGCGGTGGCGTACCGAAACGCACAACTCACCGTGCGCAGATGGACGACTCGCAGTACTGAGACGGACAACTCGCGGCGGGGCTCGCGGATGACATTGCACGGTGGCCGGGACTAGCGTCGCGCGGCGACGGTCCAGGCGACCGAAGACGGCTGAGGGAGGGGACGGGATGGACGGGGCACGCACCCTGGCGGTCGACGTCGGCGGCACCGGGCTCAAGGCCCTGGTGCTCTCGCCGGACGGCGAGATGCTCTCCGCACGCGAGCGTCACGAGACGCCCTACCCGTGCCCGCCGCCCGTGCTGCTGGACGCGCTGGAAGCGCTGGCGAAGACGCAACCCGAGTACGACCGCGTGTCGGTCGGCTTCCCGGGCACGATCCGACGCGGGCACGTACGCGAGGTGCCGGCGTTCTCCAGGCACAAGGCCGGCGGCAAGCCGGACCCGAACCTCGTCGCCCAGTGGGCGGGCTTCGACCTCCAGACCTCCCTGCAGGAGCGCTTCGGCCGCCCGACCCGCGTCGCCAACGACGCGGACGTGCAGGGCTGCGCCGTCGTCACCGGGAAGGGCATGGAGCTGGTCGTCACGCTCGGCACGGGCGTCGGCTCGGCGGTGTTCTTCGACGGCGCGCTGCTGCCGCACATGGAGCTCTCCCACGGCCGCTTCGACGAGGGGCTGTCCATCGAGGTGGCGTGCGGCAACCACCACCGCGAGAAGATCGGCGCGAAGGCGTGGCGCAAGCTGGTGGCGAGCGCGCTCGACGCCTTCGAGGCGATGGTGCTGCCGGACCACCTCTACATCGGCGGCGGCAACGCCAAGCACCTCGACCCCGACTCCCTCGGACCGAACCGGAGCCTGGTGCCCAACATCTCCGGGTTGCTGGGCGGCATCAAGCTGTGGGAGCGCCAGACGGCCGCCTCGGTGCTCGGCGACAGCCCGGCACCCGTGAAGTCCTGACCGAGAGCACCCCCTCCCAGCCGCCCCTCGCGGAAGGATCGCCCCGTGGCCGACACCGAGATCGCCGAGATCGCCGACATAACCGCGACCGCGGAGTGGACCGAGGTCGCGCAGCACCACGCGGCCGTGGCCCCGCGGCACCTGCGCGAACTATTCGCAGACGACCCCGAGCGGGTCTCCGCATTCACGGCACAGGGTGCGGACCTCGTGCTGGACTATTCCAAGCACCGCATCACCCGCGACACGATCCCGCTGTTGACCGTGCTCGCCCGCCGGGCCCGGCTGCCCGAGCGGATCGAGGCGATGTTCTCCGGCGTGCACATCAACACCAGCGAGGACAGGGCCGTCCTGCACACCGCGCTGCGGCTGCCCGACACCGCGTCGCTGAGCGTGGACGGCCAGGACGTCGTCTCGGACGTGCACGCGGTGCTGGCGCGGATGGCCCGGTTCGCCGACGCCGTGCGCTCCGGCAGCTGGACCGGGTACACGGGCGAG
>JAQSWF010000013.1 GCA_029266775.1 Pseudonocardia sp. | reverse complement strand
GGCAGCGGCTGCTCGTCGAGGGACGGTCCCAGCAGGACGGGCGCGTCGTCGTCCGCCGGCGGCTCCGGGTCGGCCCACTCCTCGCGGTTGGATGCGTGCGGGCCAAGCGTTCCGCTGAGCTCGGCCGCGAGCATGTCGTCTTCGCGCGGGCTGTGCTTGGCGTTGCCGCGTTCCATCAGGTCCCCTTACTTCTTCTTGCGACTGGACAGGATCAGCAGGGCCACGAGGGCAACCGCGACGGCCGCGACGACCCCGGGCTTCTCACGCAACGTCCGCTCGACCGGGGGCGCCTTCTCGGCCAGCACACTCTGCGCCTTCGCGACCTGCTGCTGCACCACCGGCGTCGCGTCCGAGACCGCCTTGCTCACCTGCTGCTGCACCACCGGCGCCTTCTCGGCGACGACAGCGCGGGCGTGTTCCACCCGATCCTGCACGGCGGGCGGCGCCTTCTCGCTGTAGGCCGTCTTCGCCTGGCCGACCTTGTCGGCGAGCACGGCGCGCACCTTGTCGGCGCCCTCATGCGCGCGGTGCATCGCCTCGTCCTTGGTCGCCTGCAGTTTCGCGACCGTGTCGTCCTTCTTCGCCCGAACCTGAGCCGGGACGTCCACGCGGTGGGTGAGCTCTTCGACGGTGTCGCCCAGTTCGGCACGCATCTCGCCGACCTCGGCGCGCAGCTGCTCAGGACTCTTGTCCGAGGGTTTGGCGTCGGTCATCGCTTGATCCTCTCCTGGACGGTGGCCACGTCGCGCTTGACGCTCTCGACAGTGTTCTCGGGAACAGGCGGAGTTGCGCGTTGAATTTGGTTCTTGCCAAGGAGCCCGAGGACCCCGGCCACGATGAAGATCAGGATGGCGACGATCAGGGCTGCCGCCCACACCGGCAGGAACAGCGACAGGGCGGCGATGACTGCCGCGATGATTGCCCCGAGGCCGTACAGGGCGAGCACGCCCGCAGCCCCGGCCAGGCCCGCCCCGACCCCGGCCCGCTTGCCCTTCTCCGCGAGCTCGGCCTTGGCGAGCTGGAGCTCGGCACGAACGAGGTCGGAGAGTTGCGAGGACAGCCGGGTCACCAGCTCGCCGGTCGTGGCGGAGTGGGGGTCGCTCGGCACGTGGGCACCTGTCGGTTCCGAGGAGGGCGGTTGTGCAGTCATGCGGGCCACGTACCCCTGTCCATCTGCGCGTACACGCTGCGCACGGGTTCCGTGACCGACCGGTGGCCCGAGGTTCCACCGCCCGCAGCGGGGCCCGACTTGACAGGATGTGTGCGTGATCACGCCGCGCCCGGACTCCGAACGCCGTCGCCGTGCTGGAGCCTCGCTGCACCGACTGCGCCCGGTGATCGCGCAGCAGGCCGAGGAGCACCTGGGACGCGCGCAGGCCGTCGGCTTCCTCGCTCGGCTGGACCTGTGGTTCCTGGACCTGCACGGCCCGCTCGAGACGCTCTACGGCGACGACGACGGCGACGAGCTGGTGGGCCGGCTCGTGCGGCTCGCGCTCGCCGCAGCCGCGCAGCGGCCGGCGGAGCTTCGAGAGGTGGACCGGCGCCGCGAGGTGGAGCCGCGCTGGTACCAGGAGCCGCGCACGATCGGCTACGTCGCCTACACCGACCGGTTCTGCGGCACCGTGGACGCGCTGCCGAAGCGGTTGGACTACCTGGCCGAGCTCGGCGTGAGCTACCTGCATCTCATGCCGCTGCTCCGACCGCGGCCCGGGGAGAACGACGGCGGCTACGCCGTGCTGGACTACCGCGCGGTCGATCCGCGCGTCGGCACCATGGACGACCTCGAGTCCGCCGCCGAGGCCCTGCGCGAGCGCGGGATGAGCCTCTGCGTGGACCTCGTGCTCAACCACACGGCCCGCGAGCACGCCTGGGCGCAGGGATGGCTCGCCGACGAGCCCGAGTACGCGGACTTCTATGTCGCCTTCCCGGACTGGAAGATGCCCGACGCCTACGAGGCGACGATCTCCGACGTGTTTCCCGACCGCGCGCCCGGGTCGTTCAGCTGGGTCGACGCTGCGAACGGCGGACGCGGCGGGTGGGTGTGGACCACCTTCTTCGGTTACCAGTGGGACCTCAACTACAGCCAACCCGAACGTGTTCGCGGCGATGCTCGACACCCTCCTCTGGCTGGCTAACCGCGGTGTCGAGATCTTCTGGATGGACGCGGTGCCGTTCATGTGGAAGCGGTTGGGCACGAACTGCCTCAACCAGCCCGAGGTGCACGACCTCATGCAGGCGATGCACGCGCTGGCCAAGGTGGCCGCCCCCGCGACGATCTTCAAGGCCGAGGCGATCGTGTCCCCCGAGGACCTCGTGCCCTACCTCGGCGGTCATGCCCGCTACCGGCCGGAGTGCGAGCTGGCCTACCACAACCAGCTCATGGTGATGCTCTGGTCGAGCCTCGCCACCAAGGACGCACGCCTGGTTGTCCAGTCGCTGGACCGCATGACGACGATTCCGACCGAGACCGCGTGGGCGACCTACGTCCGCTGCCACGACGACATCGGCTGGGCGGTGACCGACACCGACGCCTGGGCGGTGGGCTGGAGCCCGTTCGCGCACCGGCGGTTCCTCAACGACTTCTACTCCGGCGCGTACCCCATGAGCTACGCCCGCGGTGCGCTGTTCCAGGACAACCCGGAGACGGGCGACGCCCGGATCTCCGGGTCCTGCGCGGCGCTCTGCGGGATCAGCGAGGCCCGCGGGCGCGGTGACGAGGCGGCGCTGGCCACCGGTATCCGCCGTCACGTGCTGCTGCATGCCGTCACGTTCGCGTGGGGCGGGGTCCCGCTGCTGTACATGGGCGACGAGCTGGCGCTCGACAACGACCTGAGCTACCTGGACGACTCGGAGCTTGCCGCGGACAACCGCTGGATGCATCGGCCGCGGTTCGACGCCGATGCCGCGGCCCGCCGCGACGAGCCGACCGGCGTCGAGGGGCGGGTCTTCGGGTGGATCCAGCGGCTGGCCCGAACCCGCCGCGACCTGCCCGCGCTGCACGCCGCCGGGGAGTCCGCGCTGCTGGCCGTCGACGACCCGCACGTCCTCGCGTGGCGCCGCCGCCACCCGCGCAGCGGCCACTTCGTCGGCCTCGCCAACTTCGCCGAGCACCCTGTGTCGGTCGACATGCGGGCGTTCGAGGGGTTGGGCGAGCTGGAGGCGGTGCTTTTCAGCGACGGACCGCTGCAGGTGCACCACGGGCGCGCGCAGCTACCGGGCCTGGGCTTCGTGTGGCTGGCCGAGGCATGAGGTCGAGGCACGTGAGTTCCGTGAGGGACGAGCGGGCCAGTGGTGGGCTCGGCGCGACGGATGGCGTTTCCGGAGGCCGGCCTTCGTGGAACCTGATCCCTATGCACGCGACTCCCCAACAGGTTCCCGGCGAGGGAAAGCCACCCCGCGCGTCGGGCGAGCGCGTCGGCCGAGTGGAGTTCGTCCACCGCAGCTGGCCCGCGGACCCCGAACAGCTGTCCGTGATCCGCCACGAGCTCGCCCGCTGGCTGGCCCCTCTGCAGCTGACCGACGACGAGACCGCGGACGTCGTCCTGGCCGTGGACGAGGCGGCGGCCAACGCGGTGCGCCATGCGTACGGACCGGGGACCTCCGGCGTCGTGGAGCTGACGTTGTGGACCGAGCCGGGCACGCTGTGCGTCGAGGTCGTCGATCACGGAAGCTGGCAGCAGCCGGCCGCGCCGCCCGCCCCCGGTGACGCGCGTGACCACGGGCGGGGCATCCCGCTGATGAACACGATGGCCGACGCCGTGCTGATCCACTACGACGCGCGCGGCAGCCGCGTCCTGCTGCGCCACCGCGTGCCCGACGCCGGCAACCCAGAACCGGAGACGCCGCCGGACTCTGCCACCTCCCTCTCGTAGTGCCATCGGCACGGTGATCGCCCTTTCGGTGCGTTGGCTGCTGGAGATCGCCGTCTGCGTGCGTCCACTGCTCGTCGATCAACACTGCTCGTCGATCAACATTGAGGACACCAGAACAGCGATCATCGGCCGGTTGCGGCCGACGGCGTCAACCTCGGCGCATCGGGTACGCCATGGCATGGCGGATGAGAACGGCGCCGGCAGGCGCGACCGGCGGCGCACGCGTGCCGAGTACGAGCGGGGTCTCCCCGGCTACCACGACCCCACCGCCGGGTTCGGGGGATCGTCCCCCGCTCGCAGTGCGCTGACACTGCGGGCTCTGCTCGCGGTCTTCGGGCTGGTGGTGTCGGCGGGCGGCGCCTGGTTGGCGTTCGTCGCGGGCCTGCCCGTCCTGGGTTGGGTGCTGGCGGTGGTCGCCGTCGTCGCGCTGGTCGACCTCGTCTGGATCCTGGTTCGCAAGCGCCGCGGCGAACCGGGCTAGTCGCGGGCTGGCCAACCGCACTTCGGAGCCGTACTGCTGTCGGCGAGCGCCCTGAACAGCGTTATGGCTCCGAAGTGCGGACGTGGGGGGCCGGGGCCGGCGTGGTGGTGCCTGGTGCCTCGAAGAGGGCAGCGCCCGTCCCGCGGTAACGGCCGTTCGGACGTGGCGTGTCGTCGATACCGACCCACCAGTCGACCTGCGGCGGCGGTGCGGCGACGTCGATGCGCTGGCCCGGGAGCGGCACCGCCGTCCGCGCCCCGACGTCGGCGGCAGCGCCGTGCAGCCGGCGCACCGGCTCGGACCACGGATGGAACCCGAGGTTGAACGTCGCCCAGTGCACGGGCACGAGGAGCCCGGTCCCCCCGGTCAGGTCGCCGTGGGCGCGCACCGCCTCCTCGGGCGTCATGTGGATCAACGGCCACAGCGCGCTGTACGCGCCGATCGGCATCAGCGCGACGTCGAAGAGGCCGTAGGCGCGACCGAGCTCGGCGAACGCCGGGGTGTAGCCGGTGTCGCCGCCGAAGAACGCCCGGTGCCGTGGCCCGGTCACCACCCACGACGACCACAGCGTGGTGTTGCGGCGCAGGCGTCGGCCGGAGAAGTGCCGGGCCTCGGTGCAGGTCAGCATGAGGTCGCCGACCCGTGCGCTGCCACCCCAGTCCAGCTCGACGATCCGCGCGTCGGGCACGCCCCAGCGGCGCAGGTGTGCCCCGACGCCGAGCGGGACGACGAACGGCGCCGCGCCGTTCGGCCCCGGGCCTGCGTGCAGCAGGGCGCGGACGGTGGGCAGATCGAGATGGTCGTAGTGGTCGTGGGAGATCACGACGGCGTCGACGGGAGGCAGCGCCGACAGCGGAACGGGCGCCGGGTGTAGTCGGCGGGGTCCGACCGTCCGCGACGGCGACACCCGCTCGCTCCACACCGGGTCCGCGAGCACGCGGTACCCGTCGACCTCGAGCAGGACCGACGAGTGCCCGTACCAGGTCAGGGCCAGCCCGGCGGCGCGCTCGGGGGTCGGGTCGGCGGTCAGCGGCACCGGTCGGGTCGGGTGCCCGACCCGACCCCGCGCGGCCACCGCGTGCAGGACGGCGAGGGTGGACCCGCGCTCGGCGGCCTCCCCGGGCAGCGCGTTGTGGAACCGCCCGTCGGCGACCTGCGCCGAGCCAGCAGCGGCCGCACGGTCGGCGGCAGCGCGAAGCCGTCGGGGCGACGCGCCCAGCGCGGTGACCACGCCGGCAGCGGCCCGCGCGAGCGCGACGGTGCCGGCGGCGGCGCCGGCCGCGAGCACCGCCGGGGCGGCCGGGGTCGGGTCGCGAGACTGCATGGCTCCACAGTAGGAAGCACACGGCCGGACCGCCGCCGATCACCAGCGGCGATCACGGCGGCGGCAGGCTCACCGCGATCTCCCCGCCGAGCGCGTAGCCGTCGCGCAGCGCGAGGGCGTCCCCGCTCCAGAACCGGCCGGGGTCGTACCAGTGCGGGCGCCGGTGCCCCGGCAGCAGCCCCATGTCCTCGTAGGTGACCGCGACGACCTCGGCGCAGTAGGCACTCTCGAGGCCGGTCGTGCTCCGGTCGGCCTTGCCGGCGCGATGGCGGGGGAGCGGCAGGCGCCCGCGGAGCCACCGCCCGGCGAGCCGGGCCGTCGAGGGGAACGGTGTGCCGTCGAGGCGTGCGATGGTGCGCAGCAGGGCGTCTTCCATCTCGGGGGTGAC
Source organism: Pseudonocardia sp. (assembly GCA_029266775.1). Taxonomy (GTDB): domain Bacteria; phylum Actinomycetota; class Actinomycetes; order Mycobacteriales; family Pseudonocardiaceae; genus Pseudonocardia. The sequence continues at coordinate 18,667 of JAQSWF010000013.1, read as the reverse complement.
CGGCGGGTCGCCCGGCCCGGTGAGCTGGCGCAGCCACGCGCGCTGGTCGTAGCGGTGACCCCACTGCAGCACCGCGGCGCGCAGGTCGTGCAGCTGGACGCCGCGGTGGCGGTCGCCCGACCAGGCGTCGGGCAGTGCGCGGCCCAGCTCGGCGTGCCACAGCAGCGGCGGCAGGTCGTCGAGGACGACCGCCATGCCGACGTGGTTGACAGGGGCGTTGGTCACACTCTGGATGGCTCGGTCCGCGCCGCTGCGGCCGCGGAAGAGCCAGAGGTCGCCGGTCCGCGTCAGCTCGACGGCGGTATCCAGGTCGAGCTCCGCGCGGAGGGCAACGCGGCGGCGCGCCCAGCTCCGGTGCCGGCCCGGGTCTGCCTGCGTCACGCCGGTACCGTAGAGCGCATGTCGCTCGGCCGGACGGCGCTGTGGAAGCTGCTGGGCCTCGCCAGCCTCGCGGGCGTCGCCGCAACCGGCGTGGTCGCGGCGCGTGCCGAGCGCCGCCGTCGCGCCTACACCCCCGAGCAGGTCCGTGCGCGGCTGCACGAGCGCGCCGCGGCGGCGAGGGACGGCGCTGCGGGGTCGACGAGGCACCAGTCGTGAAGGTCGCTCACCTCGTCACCGCCTTCGGTGCGGCGGAGGCCGACGGCGGCCCCGGCGCCGAGTTGGTCGACCTCGCGGCGGTCACCGGGCAGACCGGGGTGGAGCTCGTCGTGGTGGTCCTCGGCTCGTCCGGCGACCGCTGGGAGGTCACGCGGCTGCGCCGGCTCGGCGTCCCGGTCGTCGAGCTGGGCATGGCGCCATGGGACCCGCGTGCCGTGCCGCGCACGGTGCGCGAGCTGCGCCGGCACAGGGTCGACCTGGTGCACAGCCACCGCCGGCAGGCCGACATCGTCGGGGCGCTCGCCGCCCAGCGGATGTCCGTGCCGCTGGTGTCCACGCTGTACAAGGTCGAGAACCTGCCCACCGACGCGGCGGACCGTCTCCGTCGCACGGCCAAGATCCTGCTGCGGCGCCGCTTCGCCACCCGCACCATCGCGATCTCCCACCTGCAACGCGATCGCTACCGGCGCTTCTCCGGCACGGACCGCGGGCTCGTCGTCGTGCCGAACGGGGTCGCAGACCCCGTTCCGCCCACCGCCGCGCAGCGGGAGCGCGCCCGGCGCGTGCGCGGGCTCGACCCCGACGGCCTTCTTGCCGTCTCGGCCGCGCCGATGCGCCGCGGCCAGGGGCAGGACCTGCTGCTCGACGCCGTCACCGCCGTGCCGGCGACCGTCCCGCTCACTCTTGTGCTGGTCGGCGACGGCCCGTTGCGCCCGTACCTGAGGTCGCGGGTCGAGGCCGACGAGGTGCTCGCCGCCCGGGTGCGGTTTGAGCCGCACGGTCCGCACGACTCGGCCCGGGAGACCGTCGGCGCCGCCGACCTGTTCCTGCACACCACGCGCTCGGCCGCGCTGCCGCTGCCGCTGCTGCGCGCCGCGGGACTCGGCGTGCCGGCGGTGGCGTCACACGTCGGCGGCATCCCCGAGATCGTGACCCGCGCCACCGGGGTGCTCGTGCCGCTCGACGCCCACGCGATCGCCGACGCCGTCACCCGCCTGGGAGCGGCGGAGGATCTGCGAGCACGGCTGGGCGCCGGTGCGCGGAAGCGGTTCCTCGCCAACTTCGAGGTGCGGGGCTGGGCCGTCCGGCTGCGCACGGTCTACGACGAGGCACTGGCCCGGGTGCCCGCGGAGCCGGTCCGGCGCCACGTGGGGTCGGGGCCGATGACGCTGCCGCCCGGAGCGCTGGATCTGGAGTCGCCTCCGCGACACAGCTAACGCCGGGAGGCGCCGACAGACGAGCGAAAGCGGCGTCGGCAAAGGTAGACCTGTCGAACGCCGCTTTCGCTCGGTGCGGCGGCGGGTCGAGGGCGGGCTAGGGCGGGTCGCCCAGCGCGCGGTAGAGCGGGCGCAACAGCTCCACGACGTCGCGCCCGCGCACGGCCAGTGGGAGCGGCGGCACCTGGTCCAGCAGCGCGTCCGCCGGCGTCGGCGGACCGGTGGGTACGTCCCGCGGCGGGTCGGCGGCCGCGTAGAAGGCCGTTGGGTCGAGGGGCAACGGGGCCGCGGCGGGCGCCGGCGTGCGGCGCGCACGCAGCTCGTCGAGCAGCGTCTCGCGGTCACGTCCGCGCAGGGCCAGCACGTCGAAGGGCTCGGCGTCGAACCGCTCCGCGAGCAGGTAGAACACGGCCGCGAGGTGCTTGCACGGGACGGTGATGTCCGGGCAGGTGCAGTCCATGAGGAGGTCGCCGGGCCCGGCGGGGAAGAGCGCGAGTCCCTGCGCGGCGAAGACGTCCTCGACCTCGCGGGGCAGCTCGCCGGCCAGCAGCGCCGCCGTGAGCGACGCATCGGCCGCCAGCGCGTCGAGGACGGCGCTCCACCGCTCCTTCGTCAGGGTCGGCATCCCGATCCGAACCCGGTAGGGCCGGGCGGCGCTGCCCTGCACGCGCGCGGTGGCCGCACCGGCGTCGACCTGCAGCGACACTGTCTGGCCACGCCGGGCGTAGGTGCGCCCGCGGGCCAGGCGCCCGCCGACGCCCGCGGCCTCCAGCACCGCGAGAAACCGGGCGGACCACCAGGTGCGCGCGACCGCGCCGCGGGGGGCGTTGATCTGGATGCCGCCCTCGACCGGGCGCGGCCTCGCCGGGAGACCCGCGCGCCAGAAAGGCTCCGGGTCGTCGTCGGAGCGGGCCCAGCCGGTGGTGGTCATCCGGCCGCCCGAACCGGTGGGGCGTTGTTCTCGAGGTCCTCGGCGTCGGCCAGCGCGTCGCTGCCGAGCGCGAACAGCTCGCGCAGGGTCGCGGTGGACAGCTCGGTCAGCCAGCCCTCGCCGTCGCCGACCACCAGCTCGGAGAGCGTGCGCTTGGAGCGGACGAGAGCGTCGATGCGCTCCTCCACAGTGCCGGGACACAGGAACTTGCGGACCTGCACCGTCCGCCGTTGGCCGATCCGGAAGGCGCGGTCCGTGGCCTGCTCCTCGACGGCGGGATTCCACCAGCGGTCGAGGTGCACGACGTGCGTCGCGGCCGTGAGCGTGAGGCCGCTGCCGCCGGCCTTCAGCGAGAGCAGCAGGACCGGGGGGCCGTCCCCGTCCTGGAAGCGCTTGACGATCTCCTCGCGGCGCCGGCGGGGGAGGCCACCGTGGAGGAAGGCGACATCGGTGTCCAGGCGGGCGGACAGGTGCGGCAGGAGGAGGTGCCCGAACTCGGTGAACTGCGTGAAGCACAGGGCGCGGTCGCCCTCGGCGACGACCTCGGTGAGGATCTCCTCCAGCCGCAGCACCTTGCCGGAGCGGCGGCCGACGGGGGAGCCGTCGTGCAGCAGCTGCGCGGGGTGGTTGCAGACCTGCTTGAGCTTGGTCATCGCGGCGAGCACGTTGCCGCGGCGCTCGATGCCGTCAGAGCCCTCGATCTTCTCCAGCATGTCGTCGACGATCGTGCGGTAGAGCGAGGCCTGCTCGCGGGTGAGCCGGTAGTGCTGGGTGATCTCGATCTTCTCGGGCAGGTCGTTGACGACTGTCGGGTCGGTCTTGAGGCGGCGCAGCAGGTAGGGCCGGGTGGTGCGGCGCAGGAGCTCGGCGGCGTCGGTGTCGCCGTGGCGCTCGATAGGGACGGCGTAGCGGGTGCGAAACCGCTCGGCGGTGCCGAGGATGCCCGGGTTGAGCACGTCCATGATCGCCCAGAGCTCGGCGAGGCGGTTCTCGACCGGGGTGCCGGTGAGCGCGATGCGGTGCCGGGCGGGGAAGCGGCGCACCGCGCGGGCGGGGAGCGAGCGCGCGTTCTTCACCGCCTGCGCCTCGTCGAGGACGAGGCGGTGCCAGTCGACGGCGGCGAGGTCGTCGGCGTCGCGTGCGGCGGTGGCGTAGGTAGTGACCAGCAGGTCCGTGTCGCGGGCGACCGCCGCGAGGTCGTCCCCGCGGGCGCGGCCGCCGCCGTGGTGGGCCCGGACCCGAAGGTCGGGGGCGAAGCGGGCGGCCTCACGCTCCCAGGTGCCGACCATCGACATCGGGGAGAGGAGCAGAGTCGGGCCGGGGTGGTGGTGCGCCCGGTCGTGAGACTCGAGCGCGAGCAGCTGCACGGTCTTGCCCAGACCCATGTCGTCGGCGAGGCAGGCGCCCAGGCCGAGCGAGGACAGGAAGGCCAGCCACGCGACGCCCCGTTGCTGGTAGGGCCGGAGGAGGGCGGCGAACTCGGGCGGTGGGTCGATCGGTGTCAGGGTGCGCTCGGCGCTGCCGGTGAGGAGGTCGCCGAGCCAGCCGTCGGCGTCGACGCCGGTCAGCGGCAGGGGCAGGTCGTGCTCGTCAGGGAAGCCCGCGGCGAGCGCGAGGACGTCCGCGGCGCTGGGGCGGCGGCCCCCACCGCGGCGCAGGAACTCCAAGCCCTTGCGCAGCTGGTCCTGGTCCACGCTCACCCATGCACCGCGCAGTCGCACCAGGGGTGCCTTCGCGGCGACGAGCGCGGCGATCTCCTCCTCGTCGAGCACGGCGTCCGCGCCGTCGCCCACCGCGACCGACCATCGGAAGTCGGCCACCTCCTCGCGGCCGAGGCCGCCGCGGACCACCACGCCCGAGGCGGGGGTGCTGCGCGCGGAGAGGCGTAGCCCCACGCGCCGTCCGCCGTCCCAGCCCGCCGGCAGCTGCACCCCGAAGCCGGCCTCGACCAGCAGCGCCGCGCCGGTGACGAGCACGTGGTGGGCACCGTCGGGGTCGAGGTCGAGCGCCTCAGGGCGGGCGCGGCGCAGGGCAGCCACGAGCGGCGGGTGGACCCGCGCGGCCCGGCCGAGCTCGGCCAGCAGCACCTCCTGTGGGCCGGCGATGAGGCGGTCCGCGGCGCCGGCCCAGACGCGCTCGGCGGGCACGAGGAGGCTGGGATCGGAGGTCGACTGGAGGAGGAACTCCAGGCGCCATCGCGTGCCGTCCCCGGTGTCGTCCTCCGCGTCGTCGAGCGCGCGGACCTCGGCGAGCCGGAATACGGCGCGCGCCGCGCCGGGCGGCTCGGTGCCGACGGCGTCCCACTCGCGCAGTGCCTCGGCCAGGGCGTCGAGCCCTTTTCTGTCCGTAACGCGACTGTCGGTGCTGGTCAGCGCGGTGAGGAAGGCGTCGACGACGGTGCGGCCGCCGCGATGCGCGGCGCCGGCCCTGGCCAGGCGGTGGCGGGCGGCTGCGTCGACGAGGACGTCGAGGGCGTCGGCGACGAGGGCGGCGGCGTTGCGCGCGCCGCCGCTCGGAGTTCTCTCCGCTCGCGCGACCGGGGGTGTGGCCGCCACGAGTTCCTCGACCGCCGCGGCATCGAGACCCTGCACCACCGGGCGCCAGCGGGCGCGAGCCGGCCGGTCCGGGCCGGTCATTTCACCTGTGGATCTCCGCCGTGCTTCGCTACGGCGTTGATCCACAGGACATGCGTTGGGCGGGTCGAGGGTCGGCAGCACGCGCCCGCGGGCGGTGAGGTCGTCGGCCAGCGCGACCATCTCGCGCAGGTGCGCGACCGAGGCGCCGTAGCGGAGCTCGTCGGCGGGGTCGTCGAGCTCGGCCGGGTCGACGACCACCGCGGGCACCGCCCAGGCGCGCAGCTCGGGCTCGCCGCGCGGGGTCGGTGCGGGGGCGGAGCGGACCAGCTCGGGGGAGGGCAGCGGCCCGGCGCCACGGCTGGGCAGGAGCAGCGTGACCTGGGTGGGCGTGCCGGGATGGACGCCCGCGAGCGTCGCGGCGGGCACGGCGAACGGGTGCGGCCGCGCCGAGCGCAGTGCCCGGCTGCTCCCGGTGGCGGGCCGATCCCCGTCCTCGGCCCACAGGATCACCCCTTGCCCGGGCGACCACAGCGCGTGCACCGCGAACACTGCCCCACCCTACGTCCGCCCCCGCGCCGCCCAGCACCGGCGCGCGAGCCGGCGCTCTCTCTGGCGCGCGAGTCGCTACGAACTGGCGCGCGAGTCGCTGCGAACTGGCGCGCGAGTCGCTGCGAACTGGCGCGCGAGTCGCTGCGAGCTGGCGCGCGAGTCGCTGCGAGCTGGCGCGCGAGTCGCTGCGAACGGGCGCGAGTCGGCACGCTCTGGCGCGCGAGTTGTGGGCCGTGGATCAGAGTCCGAGCCGCTCGCGGAGCTCGACCGGCACGAGGTCGAGGTACTCGTCGTGCCGGGCGATGTAGGCACGGACGAACGGGCAGTCCGGGCGTACGGCGGTATTGTGATCGCGCGCAGCGTCGAGTGCGCCGCGGACGAGCGCCGACCCGAGCCCCCTGCCCTCGACGGCGTCGTCGACCTCGGTGTGGGTGAACACGAGCAGGCCCGGCTTCGAGCGGTACGCCGCGAACCCGGCCGTCCGGCCGTCCACGCGGATCTCGAACCGCGACTGTTCGGGAACGTCGAGAACCTGGGGCTCGGTGTCGGTCATCGATCCATGATCCCGCCGGATCCGCCGAACGGAAACCGGGCCGCGGCCTCCCACGGCCCACCCCGGTACCGCCACAGCTCTAGTGCGACGGCCCGGGTCGACTCCCGGACGAAGCCTGCTGCCAGCTCCGCGTGCAGCGCCCTGGCCGCCTCGGGCGAGACCTTGTTCTGCACGGTGACGTGCAGGTCGTTCTTGCCGCGGTCCTGCGGCGACAGCCAGTGCAGCCAAGCCGATCGCAAGCGGGTCCGGATCGCAGCGAGCTCGGGCGACGCGAGCACGACGGCGACGCCCCGCCCGAGCAACCGCACCCCGGTCAGCTCCACCGACGGCGCAACCTGGGGTCTGGGCAACGTCCGCGACCGCAGTCGCGACGGCGTCCTCCTCGGCTCCGGGCACTGCGTGGAACAGGGTGACGTGCGCGTCGAGGTAGTTGCGTTCGGGCGGGAAGTGCGCGCGCCGCAGGGCGTCGAGTCGTCGTTGTACGGGCGCGTCGAGCGCGGCGGTGAGGGTCAGGGGCGTCCGAACCTCGTCAGGCCGCATCGCGCTCAACCGTGGCGAGGAAGCCACGCACCGCCTGCCGGGCGCCGTCCACGATCTCGGTCCCGTGCGTGAACCCCACGCGCTCGTACTCCAGCTCGCCCAGGACGTGCGCGGTGCGGCGGCTGAGCCGAAAGTCGGTGCACAGGGGCCGGGGTGAGTAGGTCAGATGTCGCATGGTGAACAGTGCGTCCCCGGTGATCCAAGGTGCCCCGCCGGCGTGGTCGAGATGGGCATGGGTGAGCAGGATCCGGGTGACGTCGGAGGGATGGCGCCCGATCGCCCGAAGTCCGGCGACGATGCGTCCGGGAGCCCGCTTGAGCCCGCAGTCGACCAGCGTCACCGAGCCGTCGTCGCCGACGAGGGCGAACGAGTTGGTGCTCGCGGCGCCGATCGTCGGGATGCGGACGACGCCGGGCGACAGCTCGACGGCGCGCGGATGCCCCATGCCCAGACCTTAGGTCGAGCCGTCGGACCGCGCGCCGGCCGAGCCGTCCAGCCGGGCCACCAACCGCTTCGGCGCGACGCTCCGGTAGGCGTCGACGACCAGCTCGGCGACCTCGTCCCAATCGACGTCCGGCACGTCGAGGTACACGCCCACCCACCCGCGCACGCCGACATAGGGCGGGCGGAAGAACCGCCGGGGGTCGGACGACGCCAGCGCTTCCTGCACGCCGGGCGCAGCGGGGCACCAGAACGCCACGCGGTCGTCGTGGTGGCGGTTGGCGAACGTGACGAACACCTTCCGGACGAACCACGTGGGCTCGCCATGGCTGATCTTCTCCGTCGCTTCCGGCAGCGCCAGGCAGAGGGCACGCAGCCGGGACAGGGCGTCGGTGACCTCCTCGGTCGTCACACGGTGATCGTGCCACCACGCAGTCGGTGGTGGTCGCGATCCACCGGGCGGTCCTACGATCCCGCGGGTGACGCCGGACCCCCTGACCTTCGCCGACCTCGTCGCCCGCGCGCGCGGTCTCGCCCCTCCTGAGGGGAGGGCGCTGCTCGGGATCGTCGGCAGCCCGGGAGCCGGCAAGTCGACGCTGGCGGACGCGTTGCTCGCCGCTCTGCGGGCCGACCCACCCGCGGGCGAGGGGGCGGACTGGGTCGCGCACGTCCCGATGGACGGGTTCCATCTCGCGGACGTCGAGTTGACGCGGCTGGGCCTGCGGGACGCCAAGGGCGCCCCGGACACCTTCGACGTGGGTGGTTACGTCGCGTTGCTGGCCCGGTTGCGAGCGCACGACCCCGCGGACGCGGTGGTGTATGCACCGGCGTTCGAGCGTGACCTGGAGCAGCCGCTGGCAGGCGCGATCCCGGTGCCGGCCGCCGCTCGGCTGGTGCTGACCGAGGGGAACTACCTGCTGCTCGAGCAGGGCCGGTGGCCCGCGGTGCCGCCGTTGCTCGACGAGGTGTGGTTCTGCGAGCTGGACGACGCCGTCAGGCGCGCTCGGCTCGTGGCCCGGCACATCGCGTTCGGCAAGGCGCCCGCAGCCGCGGAGGCCTGGGTGACGACGGTCGACGAGCCGAACGCTGCCGTGATCGAGGCAACCCGGTACCGCGCGGACCTCCTCGTGCCGACCGCCGTGCTCGACACCCTCGGCACACCGGCCTCCACGCCCTGACCGCGAGTGGTGCGTCCCGACCGGCGGCTCACGCGCCGATTGTCGTCGACTCGCGCGCCGATTCCGGCGGACTCGCGGGCCCCTCGGTGTCGACTTGCGGGGTGAGGGCGTCGGCGAGCAGGCGGTACGAGCGCAGGCGGTCCGCGCCGTCGTGCGTGCTGGTCACCACCATCAGCTCGTCCACACCCGTCCGCTCCACGAGCTCCTCGACGCCGGTCCGGACCGTCGAGGCTGAGCCGATGATCTGTCCGCCCAGCCGGTGGTCGACGAACCGGCGCTCCTCCGGCGAGTACGGGTACGCGGCGGCATCTTGCGGCGTGGGAACCAGGCCGGGGCGGCCGAGACGCAGCTGGAGGAACTGCAGCGCGGACGGCAGCGCCAGCCGCTGCGCCTCCTCGTCGGCCGGGGCGACCAGCACCGACGCCGCGATCATCGAGTATGGGCGGTCCAGCACCTCGGACGGCCGGAACGTCCGCCGGTAGAGCTCGAGCGCGGGCAGCGTGTTCTCGCCGCTGAAGTGGTGGGCGAACGCGAACGGGAGGCCGAGGAGCCCGGCGACCTGCGCGCTGAACCCGCTCGAGCCCAGCAGCCAGACCTGCGGGTCCTGGCCCTGGGCGGGAATGGCCGTCACCGGCCCGTCGCCGCGGAAGTAGGCCAGCAGCTCGGCGAGCTGCTCGGGGAAGTCGTCCGGGCTCAGCGGGTCCGTGCCCCGGCGCAGGGCCCGCGCCGTCCGCGGGTCCGTGCCGGGCGCGCGGCCGATGCCGAGGTCGATCCGCCCGGGGTGCAGCGCGTCGAGCGTGCCGAACTGCTCGGCGATGACGAGCGGCTGATGGTTGGGCAGCATCACCCCGCCCGAGCCGACCCTGATCCGCTCGGTGACCGCGGCCAGGTGCGCCACCAGCACCGCGGGCGACGAGCTGCCGATCCCGGGCATCCCGTGGTGCTCCGCCACCCAGTAGCGGCGATAGCCCAACGTCTCGGCGAGGCGGACGAGATCGGTGCTGGTCGCGAGCGCCGCGCCGGCACTCGAGCCGGCACCGATCGGGACGAGGTCGAGGACGGAGAGCGGTACCACCCCTGCGCCAACGCCCGGCTCGCCCGTGGTCTTCCCCCGACGCTCGCCGGTGCGCTCCGGAACGGTCGGTGCGGGCCTCTAGCATCGACGTGTCGAGGTCGCGCTCGACCGATCCGCACCAACCCACTTGGAGGCTCCCGTGTCCGCCCCCGTCGCCCGTCCCGCGCCCGCTCCCGTCCGGGTGCCGGCCGGAACCACCGCGGGTGCCGCCGTCCGGGAGGCGGGCCTGCCGAGCAACGGTCCGCAGGCGGTCGTCGTCGTCCGTGACTCCGACGGTGCCCTGCGGGACCTCGCGTGGGTGCCGCAGGCCGAGGTCGAGGTCGAGCCGGTGGCCGCCGACACCGAGGCCGGCCGCAGCGTCATCCGCCACTCCGCCGCGCACGTGCTCGCCCAGGCCGTCCAGCAGCTGCACCCCGAGGCCAATCTGGGCATCGGCCCGCCGGTCACGGACGGCTTCTACTACGACTTCGACGTCGCGCAGCCCTTCACGCCGGACGACCTCACCACGCTCGAGTCGGCGATGAAGAAGATCATCAAGTCGGGCCAGCGGTTCTCCCGCCGTCGCTACGACTCTCTCGAAGCGGCCCGCAAGGAGCTGGCCGACGAGCCGTACAAGCTGGAGCTGATCGACCTGAAGGGCGGCGGCGCCGAGTCGGACGACGAGGTGATGGAGGTCGACGCTTCCGGCGAGCTGACGGCGTACGACAACGTGCACGCGCACACCGGGGACGTGGTGTGGAGCGACCTCTGCCGCGGCCCGCACGTGCCCACCACCCGCTCCATCCCCGCATTTCGGCTCACGCGCACGGCCGCGGCGTACTGGCGGGGCAGCGAGAAGAACCCTCAGCTGCAGCGCATCTACGGCACGGCGTGGGAGAGCCAGGAGGCCCTCGACGCGTACCTGCACCGCGTCGCCGAGGCCGAGCGGCGAGACCACCGGCGGCTCGGCGCCGAGCTCGACCTGTTCTCGTTCCCCGACGAGATCGGCTCGGGTCTGGCGGTCTTCCACCCGAAGGGTGGCGTGATCCGCAAGGAGCTGGAGGACTACTCGCGGCGCCGGCACGAGGAGGCGGGCTACGAGTTCGTCAACACCCCGCACATCACCAAGGCGCACCTGTTCGAGACCTCCGGACACCTCAACTGGTACGCGGAGGGCATGTACCCGCCCATGCACCTCGACGCCGACGTGAACGCGGACGGGACGGTGCGCAAGCCGGGGCAGGACTACTACCTCAAGCCGATGAACTGCCCGATGCACAACCTGATCTTCCGGTCGCGGGGGCGCAGCTACCGGGAGCTGCCGCTGCGGCTCTTCGAGTTCGGCTCGGTCTACCGCTACGAGAAGTCGGGGGTGCTGCACGGCCTGACGCGCGCCCGCGGGTTCACCCAGGACGACGCCCACATCTACTGCACCGAGGAGCAGATGCAGGGCGAGATCCGCTCGCTGCTGCAGTTCGTGCTGGACCTCCTGCGCGACTACGGCCTCACCGAGTTCTACCTCGAGCTCTCCACCCGGGACCCGGAGAAGTCCATCGGCAACGACGACGACTGGGAGCGGGCCACGGAGGCGCTGCGCGAGGCAGCCGAGGCCAGCGGGCTGGACCTGGTGCTGGACCCGGGCGGGGCCGCCTTCTACGCCCCGAAGATCAGTGTGCAGGTCAAGGACGCCATCGGGCGCAGCTGGCAGATCTCGACGATCCAGGTCGACCTCATGGAGCCGGACCTCTTCGAGCTGGAGTACACCGCACCGGACGGCTCCCGGCCCCGCCCGGTGATGATCCACCGCGCGCTGTTCGGATCGATCGAGCGGTTCTTCGGCATCCTGACCGAGCACTACGCCGGCGCGTTCCCCGCCTGGCTCGCCCCCGTGCAGGCTGTCGCCATCCCGGTGAGCGGAGACCAGGTGCCGTATGTCGAGGGCATCGCGGCGGCGTTGCGCGCACAGGGCATCCGCGTCGAGGTCGACACCGGGGACGACCGGATGCAGAAGAAGATCCGCACGCACACGCTGCAGAAGGTGCCGTTCCTCCTGCTCGCGGGCGGTCGAGATGTCGAGGCCGGCGCGGTGAGCTTCCGGTTCCGCGACGGGAGCCAGCGCAACGGCGTGCCCGTGGAGGCCGCCGTCGCCGCGCTGGTCGAGTGGGTGCGTCGCCGGGAGAACGCCTCGCCCACGGCGGAGAGCTTCACCGTGGCCGGCAGCACGGCCGGGGTGCCGGGCTGACGCGGTCCTACGATCAGGCCGTTGCGAATCGACGGGAAGCGGAGGCGGCGGTGCCCTCGGACGAGCGGAGCACCTCGGCCGGCGACGCCGACGAACCGGTCCTGGAGCCGCGCGACGGGGTGGAGGTGCCGGACGGCTTCCGGCGCCTGTGGACGCCGCACCGGCTCGCTTACATCCGGTCGTCCGCCGACGAGGGCTGCCCGTTCTGCCGCATTCCTCGCCTGCCCGACGGCGAGGGTCTGGTCGTCGCCCGCGGTGAGACGGTGTACGCGGTGCTCAACCTGCACCCGTACAACCCGGGCCATCTGATGGTGGTGCCGTACCGGCACGTCGCCGGGCTGGAGGACCTCGACCCTGCCGAGTCGGTGGAGCTGATGCGGGTCACCCGCATCGCGCTGCGCGCGCTGCGGGCGGTCGCGACCCCGCACGCCTTCAACGTGGGCCTGAACCTCGGCACCGTCGCGGGCGGTTCGCTCGCCGAGCACCTGCACCAGCACGTCGTGCCCCGGTGGGGCGGCGACGCGAACTTCATGGCGGTGGTCGGGCAGACGAAGGTCATCCCGCAGCTGCTGTCCGAGACGCGGGAACTCCTCGCCGGGGCGTGGAAGGCCGCCGCGCACGACGACGCACGCAGCCCGGCCTCCCTCGGGGACGCCGCCGAGCCGCAGCCCGGTGGCGGAGCGTCGGACGACTAGTCTGGTCAGCAACCCTGCACCGTGCGCTCGCGATGGGGATCTTCCGCGCGGGAACCGGAGCGGGGACACACCGCCCGGCATCTCGAGCAGGAGTCGATGCTCAACCTTTTCCGAGTGCAGGTCAGCCGGGTCACCGATCCGGTGGGACGGTGGCTGATCGCCCGTGGCGTCTCTCCGGACGTGGTCACGGTCCTCGGCACGGTCGGCACCGCGGCCGCCGCGGTGTGGTTCGTTCCCCGCGGGCAGCTGTTCCTCGGCGCGCTCCTCGCCACCGTCTTCGTCCTGTTCGACATGGTCGACGGCGCCATGGCCCGGGCACGAGGCCACAGCACGCCGTTCGGCGCCGTGCTCGACTCCACGTGCGACCGGATGGCGGACGGCGCCCTGTTCGCGGCAATCACCTGGTGGTGCCTCGGCGCCGGCGACCAGCGCGCGGTCGGTGCCGCCGCACTGGTCTGCCTGGTCGCGGGGCAGGTGATCTCCTACATCAAGGCACGTGCCGAGGGAGCCGGGCTGTCTGCGGAGGGCGGCCTCGTCGAGCGTCCGGAGCGGCTCATCGCGGCGCTGGTCGGCACGGGGTTCGAAGGACTGGGGGTGCCGTTCGCGCTGGCCGTCGCGATGTACCTCCTGGCTGCGGGGTCGGTGTGGACCGTGGGCCAGCGCATCGTGGCGGTGTACCGCTCGGCCCGCGACACCGCCGCGGACCCGGGCCGGGCCCCGTGACCGCAGCACACGGCGGGTGCCTGACCGTCGAGGGAGCCCCGGCACCCCGGCAGCAGCGCGGCGGGAGATTCGTCGAGCCGCTCACCGACGCCGGATTCGCCGCGGGGTGGCGGCTGGTCCGCGCCCTGCCGGAGCCCGTGGCCCGCGGCGCGTTCCGGGTCGGCGCGGACGTGGCGATACGGCGTGGGGGACCGGGAGCCCGCCGGCTGCGGGCGAACCTCCGGCGGGTCGTGCCGGATGCCGCGCCCGCCGAGCTCGACGCACTGGTCCGCGCGGGACTGCGCAGCTACGCGCGCTACTGGTGCGAGGTGTTCCGCCTGCCCACGATGGACCGGGCGGACGTCCTGGCCCGCATGGACCCCTACGCCGCGGGTATGGCGCCCCTGCTCGACACGCTCGCCCAGGGTCGAGGCGTCGTGGCCGCGTTGCCGCACAGCGGCAACTGGGACCTCGCCGGGCTCTGGTTCGTCGAGACGCAGCGCCGGCTCGGCCGGCCGCCGCGCTTCACCACCGTCGTCGAGCGGCTCCGGCCCGAGTCGCTGTTCCGCCGCTTCGTGGCCTACCGGGAGTCGCTGGGCTTCGAGGTCCTCGCCGCGGGTGACGGACCGACCGTGTACCGGACGCTGATGCGGCGGCTGCGCGACGGCGGACTGGTGTGCCTGGTCGCCGACCGTGACCTCACCGCATCCGGGGTCGAGGTGTCGTTCTTCGGCGAACCGGCCCGGCTGCCCACCGGGCCTGCCCGGCTCGCCGCACGCACGGGCGCGGCGCTCCTGCCGGCGTTCCCCTCGTTCACCCCCGGCGGATGGGCGTCGACGGTCGGCGCGCCGATCACCGTCGCCGAGGGCGCCAACCGCGACGACCTCGCCAAAGCGACCCAGGAGCTCGCGGACGCGCTCGCCGCGCTCATTGCCACGGCGCCGCAGGACTGGCACATGCTCCAGCCGGTCTTCACCGCGGACCTCGGGGGCACCCGGTGATCGGGCCGCCGCTGCGGGTCGGCATCGTGTGCCCGTACTCGCTGGACGTGCCCGGCGGTGTGCAGTCGCACGTCCTGGACCTCGCCCGCGCCCTCATCGCCCTAGGCCACACGGTGTCCGTGCTCGCGCCGGCCGACGACGAGCGCCCCTCCGGTGCACCGGCCCTGCCCGCGTTCGTCACGCCGGCCGGGCGTGCGGTGAGCGTGCCCTACAACGGCTCGGTGGCCCGCGTCACCTTCGGCCCGCTGTCCTACGCCCGGGTGCGGCGCTGGCTGGCCGAGCACACCTTCGACGTGCTGCACCTGCACGAGCCCGGGACGTTCAGCCTCTCGTCGCTGGCTCTGTTCGAGGGCGAGGGGCCGATCGTGGCGACGTTCCACACGTCCACAGAGCGGTCACGGGCCATCGCGGCGTTCGCACGCCCGATCAATGCGCTGATGGAGAAGGTGACGGCGCGCATCGCGGTGTCACCGATGGCGCGCCGGGTTCAAGTGCGCTACCTCGGCGGCGACGCCGTGGAGATCCCGAACGGCGTCGACGTCTCCCTGTTCGCCCACGGCCCGCTGCTGCCGGGTTTCCCCCGCAGTGGCACGACGGTGGGGTTCCTCGGCCGCTTCGGCGAGCCGAGGAAGGGGATGGAGGTGCTGCTCGACGCGCTGCGGCGGATCGCCCCGGATCGCCCCGGGCTGCGGTTGCTCGTGGTCGGCCGGGGGGATGCCGACGCGCTCCGCCGCGCCGCCGGGCCCCGGCTGGCCGACCGGCTCGACGTGCTCGGCGGGGTCGACGACGCGACGAAGGCCGCCGCGCTGCGGTCGATGGACGTCTACTGCGCTCCGAACGTCGGCGGCGAGAGCTTCGGGATGGTGCTGACCGAGGCGATGGCCGCCGGGACCGCGGTGCTGGCCAGCGACCTCGGTGCTTTCCGGGCCGTGCTCGGCACGGACGACCCGGACGGGCCGGGCGGCGTGGTGTTCCCCACCGGCGACGCCGTCGCGCTCGCGGACCGACTGGCCGCGCTGCTCGACGATCCCTCGCGGCGGACCGCGCTCGGCGCCGCGGGACGGGCGCGCGCGGCCACCTTCGACTGGCCGGTGGTCGCCTCCGCGGTGCTGCAGGTCTACCGGGCCGCGGTGGCCGCCGATCCGCGCCGCGTCCCAGGCCCGTCCGCGGCGGGCGGCACGCGGTGAATGCGCTGATCGGCTCGGCCGCCGCCGCGCCGCCAGGCCTGCTGACGTGGGTCGTGCTCGCCGCGGTGGTCCTCGTCCTCGTCCTCGTCGTTGTCGGCGCGGGGTGCGTGGCGCGGGCGCGGCGGCTGGACCGGCTGCATCGCCGTACCGACGCCGCCCGCGCCGGGCTGGCGGACGCGCTCGAGTGGCGAGGGCAGGTCGCCCTGCGCGTGGCCGACCTGCTCGCCGCCGGAGCCCCGGGGGAGCGCTCGATCCACGGCCGAGCCTCCTCCCCGCGTCCGGGACACCGGGACGTCGAGGCCCTGCGCGCAGCCGCTCGCAACACGCTCGCCACCGTCGGCACCGGGCTGCGCACTCCGGGTGCGGCACCGCCCGACCGGGCCGAGGTGGCCGCGAACAGCCTCACCCGACGCCTCGCCGAGATCGAGCCCGCGGCGCTGTCGGCAGAGCAGGTTGCCGAGCTGGCCGACGCGGAGCAGGGCGTCGTCCTCGCCCGTCGCGTGTACAACGATGCCGTCCGCGACACGCTCGCGCTCCGGTCGAGGCGGCTCGTCCGCCTTCTCCGGCTGGCGGGAACGGCGCCGCCACCCGTCTATTTCGAGATCGCGGACCCCGAACCGCGCAGGCCGACCGAGGCGGCCCCCAAGAGCGTCGAGAGGCCCGCGGTGACGCGCACCGGACCGGCGTCGCGCTGACGTACCATCGCGGGACCGGCGGGAATCCGCACATCCCGCCGCGTGGTTGGACAGAAGAGCAGCCCACGGCCAGGGGCCCGGCTGCGCCACTCATCCCGCCGCAGGACAGAGCCGAGAGGTACGCACCGTGTCGCCCGACCAGCCCCCGTCCGCACCGTCCGCCGCTCCGCAGCTGGGCACCTCCCGCGTGAAGCGCGGCATGGCCGAGATGCTCAAGGGTGGCGTGATCATGGATGTGGTGAACGCCGAGCAGGCCAAGGTCGCCGAAGACGCGGGTGCCGTCGCCGTGATGGCGCTGGAGCGGGTGCCCGCCGACATCCGTGCCCAGGGCGGCGTGGCGCGCATGAGCGACCCCGACATGGTGCAGGGCATCATCGACGCCGTCTCGATCCCCGTCATGGCCAAGGCGCGCATCGGGCACTTCGTCGAGGCCCAGGTGCTGCAGACGATCGGCGTGGACTACGTCGACGAATCCGAGGTGCTCACCCCCGCCGATGAAGCACACCACATCGACAAGTGGGCGTTCACCGTGCCGTTCGTGTGCGGGGCGACCAACCTCGGCGAAGCTCTGCGGCGCATCGCCGAGGGCGCGGCGATGATCCGGTCGAAGGGCGAGGCGGGCACCGGCAACGTCGTCGAGGCAACCCGGCACATGCGCTCCATCCGGACCGAGATCCGGCGGCTCGGCATGCTGGACGACGCCGAGCTGTTCGTCGCGGCCAAGGAGCTGCGCGCGCCCTACGACCTGGTCGCCGAGGTTGCCCGCCTGGGCAAGCTCCCGGTGGTGCTGTTCACCGCCGGTGGCATCGCGACGCCCGCGGACGCGGCGATGATGATGCAGCTGGGCGCCGAGGGCGTCTTCGTCGGCTCGGGGATCTTCAAGTCCGGCGACCCGGCCCGCCGCGCCGACGCCATCGTCAAGGCCACGACCTTCCACGACGACCCGGACGTGGTCGCGAAGGTGTCCCGCGGCCTGGGCGAGGCCATGGTCGGGCTCAACGTGACCGACCTGCCGGCCGGTCAGCGCTACGCCGATCGCGGCTGGTGACGTTGACGGCGTGACGCCCCGGCGCTGCCTGCCGCCGACGTCGCCGCGCCTGTTGCCGCGGACCTGCCGCGCCCGTCACCACCCACGATGCCGCCGCCTGGACGCCTCGCCTCGATGGAAGCGAACGTGGCTTTCGGTACGTCTACTGCACCCAACGCCGCGTTCGCTTCATCGTGCGGAGGGTGAAAACCGCCTTGACGACGCGGGTCCGCGTCGGGCGGGATGCCTGAAGTGCGCTCCCTCCTCCGGGCACTCGACCCCGCCGACGTGCGCGATGCGCTGGCCCTCGCGACGGCGATCGTGGTCGTCGGTGCGTCCTTCGGGGCGCTCGCCGCGGCGGCCGGGGTCCCCCCACTGCTGACCGTCGCGCTGTCGCTGCTGGTCTTCGCGGGGGGCGCACAGTTCCTCGTCGTCGCGGTGATCGCGGCAGGCGGGGGCGTGGCCGCCGCGGTGACCGCCGGGCTGCTGCTCAACCTGCGGCACCTGCCGTTCGGGCTGGCGGTCGGCGACACCGTCGGGCGCGGGTGGGCGGCGAAGCTCGTCGGGGCGCACCTGCTCGTCGACGAGAGCGTCGCGTTCTCCCGCGCCCGGCCAGACGGCCCCCGCGCGCGGGCCGCGTACTGGTTCTGCGGCCTGCTGCTGTTCACCGTGTGGAACATCGGCACCGTGGCCGGAATGGCCGCTGGCTCGGCAGTACCCGACCCGGACGCGTTCGGTGTCGACGCCGCCTTCCCCGCGGGCCTGCTCGCCCTGCTGATGCCGGCGCTGCGCCGCCCGGACGCGCGCCGGGTGGGCCTGGCCGCGGCCGTGCTGGCGCTGCTCGCGACGCCTGTGCTGCCGCCGGGGCTTCCGGTGCTCGTGGGGCTGCTGGGACTGCTCGTCGCCGGCCGGCCGAGCACAGAACCCGCGGAGCGGTCTCGATGACATGGGGCGCCGTCCTTGCGCTCGCGGGCGGCACCTACGCGCTGCGGCTGGCCGGCCTGGTGCTGCGCGGCCGCCTTCGGCTGCCGCCTGCCGTCGAGCGACTCGTCGACCTCGGCGCGACGGCCCTGCTCGTCGCGCTCGTCGCGACCGCCGCGTTGCTCGACGGGATGGCGTTCGCCGGGTGGGCGCGGCCGATCGGCGTGGCCGTCGGCGCGCTCGCGGCCTGGCGGCGGGCGCCGTTCGTCGTGGTGGTGTTGCTCGCCGCAGGCACGGCGGCGGGCCTGCGCGCGCTCGGCGTCCCCTGAGCCCGCACCCGCACTCGCGCCACAGACCGTCGACTCGCCCGCTGATTCGTAGCGACTCGCGCGCCAATTTGTAGCGACTCGCGCGCCAGTTTGTAGCGACTCGCGCGCGAGTCGCGGGATCGGCCGTCGCGGGTGAGGCTCGTCGGGTGCGGGTTCTGGTGGTCGGGGCGACCGGGTACGTCGGATCGCGGCTCGTGCCGCGGCTGCTCGCCGACGGGCACGCGGTCCGTTG
>JAQSWF010000012.1 GCA_029266775.1 Pseudonocardia sp. | reverse complement strand
AATGACGTCCAGCGGCACGTCGTACAGCTCGCCCGGCACGCTCACGCCGCCCTCGGCGACCGGCCACAGCCCGGGGAACTCGTCGCGGATGGAGAAGAAGCGGTACCGCGGGGCGGTGCGGGCCTCGCCGAGGAACGGCAGGCCCTCGATGCTGTAGTGCACGTTGCCCCCGCGCATGCCTCCACCATTGACGAACAGCGGCACCCCGGTCTTCTTGCTGGGGTCATGTTTCCTCCGATCAGGACTCCTGGGACGACCCGGACACAGCGACGAGCCGGTCCTGGGCCAGCCTCCGGGCCAGTTGCTCCAGCAGCGGCCCGGCGTCGGCCAGGCAGCGCCGCACGTCGGGCTCAACGTCGGTCAGGGCGTAGGCCCCAGCGATGCCCGCGGCCTGCAGGCGCTCGGGAGTGAGGGCGAGCCGGCCCGCGACGGCGACCACCGGAACACCCGCCGCCGCGGCCGCGGCGGCGACCCCGGCCGGCGCCTTCCCACGCAGCGTCTGCTCATCCAGCGCGCCCTCGCCGGTGATCACCAGCTGCGCGCCGGGCAGGTGGTCGGCGAAGCCGACGAGGTCCAGGACGAGCCCGATGCCCGGCTCCAGCTCACCGCGCAGCACGGCCATGGCGGCGTAGCCCACCCCGCCGGCGGCGCCGGCGCCCGGGCGGTCTCGGAACGGGGGTCCGCGGGACCGACGGCGGCGTCGACCGCGTCCGCCCACCGGGTGAGGGCCCCGTCGAGCAGCACGACCTGCTCCGGGTCCGCCCCCTTCTGCGGCCCGTAGACGGCCGCCGCGCCGGTCGGCCCGAGCAGCGGGTTGTCGACGTCGCTGGCGACCACCACATGGGTCTCCGCGAGGCGCGGGTGCAGCCCGGTCAGGTCGACCCGGTCCAGCGCCGCCAGCGCCGCGCCGCCCCGGGGCAGCTCGGCCCCGGCCGCGTCGAGCAGCCGCGCGCCGAGCGCCTGGACCATGCCCGCGCCGCCGTCTGTGCTGGCGCTCCCGCCGATGCCGAGCACCACGGTGTCGCAGCCCCGGTCCAACGCCGCCCGCACGACCTCCCCGGTGCCGTACGAGGTCGCCGTCAGCGGGGCCAGCCCGTTGGGGGGCAGCAGCCGCAGCCCGGAGACGTCGGCCATCTCGACCACCGCGGTGCCCCCGCGGACGGCAAAGGCCGTGTCGACGGCCTCGCCGGTGGGCCCCTCAGCCCGCACCGAAACCCGCTCGTAGCCGGCGGCGAGGGCGGCGTCCACGGTGCCGTCGCCGCCGTCCGCCACGGGCACCCGGACGACCGAGACGTCGGGCGCCCCCACCTCGTCGAGCGCAGCGGCGATACCCGCGGCGACCCGATCCGCGACCTGGCGCGCGGTGAGCGAGCCCTTGAACTTGTCCGGCGCGATGACCACGTGCACGGTGCCTCCACTCCCATCCCGCACTCCGGAGCCGTACTGCTGTTGTCGAGGCCGCGCAACAGCAGTGTGGCTCCGAGGTGCGCCGTTCTCAGTCGAGCAGGGCGATTGCGGTCGGGGCGTGCTCGTCCAGCGTCGCGAGCTCCTCGAACTCGACGACGTTGTCGAGCTCGGTGCCCATCGAGATGTTCGTGACCCGCTCGAGGAGCACCTCGACGAGCACCGGGACGCGGAACTCCGCCATCAGCTTGCGCGCCCGCTCGAACGCCGGCGCCAGGTCCTCGGGGCGGTCGACTCGCAGAGCCTTGCAGCCCAGACCCTCGGCGACCTTGACATGGTCGACGCCGTACGCCCCGAGCTCGGGAGTGTTGACGTTGTCGAAGGACAGCTGGACGCAGTAGTCCATGTCGAAGCCACGCTGGGACTGGCGGATCAGCCCGAGGTAGGAGTTGTTCACGACGACATGGATGTAGGGCAGGCGGAACTGCGCTCCGACCGCCATTTCCTCGAGCATGAACTGGAAGTCGTAGTCGCCGGACAGCGCCACCACCGTCGCGTCGGGCTCGGCCACGCACACCCCGAGCGCCGCGGGCAGGGTCCACCCCAGCGGTCCCGCCTGCCCGGCGTTGATCCAGTGCCGCGGCTTGAACACGTGCAGGAACTGACCGCCGGCGATCTGCGACAGGCCGATCGTGCTGACGTAGCGGGTGTCGCGGCCGAACGCGAGGTTCATCTCCTCGTAGACCCGCTGCGGCTTCACCGGCACGTCGTCGAAGTGTGTGCGGCGCAGCATCGTGTGCTTGCGCTTGACGCACTCCTCCACCCAGGCGCCGTAGTCGCGCAGCCGGGACGCCGCGCGGCGCTCCTTCGCGACCTCGACGAACAGCGCCAGCGCCGCCCCGGCGTCGGACACGATCCCGTAGTCCGGCGCGAACACCCGCCCGATCTGGGTCGGCTCGACGTCGACGTGCACGAAGCGGCGGCCCCGGCGGTACGTGTCGAGCCCTCCGGTGTGCCGGTTCGCCCACCGGTTGCCGATGCCGAGCACGAAGTCCGACGCCAGCATGGTCGCGTTGCCGTACTGGTGGGCGGTCTGCAGCCCGGCCATGCCGGCCATCAGCCGGTGGTCGTCGGGGATGGCACCCCAGCCCATCAGCGTCGGGATCACCGGGACGCCGAGGAGCTCGGCGAGTTCGACCAGCAGGTCGGACGCGTCCGCGTTGATGATCCCCCCGCCGGCCACGATGACCGGCGCGGCGGACTCCTGCAGCATGTCGAGGGCCTTCTCGACCTGCGCCCGGGTCGCGGCGGGCTTGTACACGGGCAGCGGCGTGTAGGTGTCGGGGTCGAACTCGATCTCGGTCATCTGGACGTCGAACGGCAGGTCGATCAGCACCGGGCCAGGCCGGCCGGATCGCATCAGGTGGAACGCCTGCGCGAACACGCCCGGGACCTGAGCCGCCTCCAGGACGGTGACCGCCATCTTCGTCAGCGGCTTCGCGATGGCGGCGATGTCGACGGCCTGGAAGTCCTCCTTGTGCAACCGCGCGACCGGCGCCTGTCCGGTGATGCACAGGATCGGGATCGAGTCGGCTGACGCCGAGTACAGGCCGGTGATCATGTCGGTGCCGGCAGGACCCGAGGTGCCGATGCAGACGCCGATGTTGCCGGCGCGTGTACGGGTGTAGCCCTCGGCCATGTGCGAGGCACCCTCGACGTGCCGGGCGAGCACGTGGTCGATCGTCTTGCGCCGGCGCATGGCGGCGTAGAACGGGTTGATCGCCGCGCCGGGAACGCCGAAGGCGTGCGTGACGCCCTCGCGTTCGAGGATCGCGACGGCGGCGTCGGCCGCGTTCATCCGAGCCATATCGGCTCCTCCAGTGGTCTAGTTCGAGTCGGATCGGCCGGACAGTTCGGCGACGAGCTTCAGCAGGCCGGAGTGGTCCAGGCCGCCGTCACCCCGTGCGACCGTCGCGGCGACGAGCTGCGCGACGACGGCGCCCAGCGGGATGACGACCCCGGCCTCGCGTGCCGCCGACGTCACGATGCCCATGTCCTTGTGGTGCAGGGCGAGCCGGAAGCCCGGCTTGAACTCGCGGGCGAGCATGGTCGCGCCCTTGCGGTCGAGCACGGTGCTCCCGGCGAGGCCGCCGCCCAGGACCTGGAGTGCGGCCCCGGTGTCCACCCCGTACGCCTCGAGGAAGACGATCGCCTCCGCGAGCAGCTCGATGTTGCCGGCGACGATGAGCTGGTTCGCGGCCTTGACCGTTTGGCCGGAACCCGCCGGACCGACGTGCACGACGGTCTTGCCGACCGCGTCGAGCACCGGCCGGGCCTCAGCGAAGTCGTCGGGCTCGCCGCCGACCATGATCGAGAGGCTGGCCTCGATCGCGCCGGCCTCGCCGCCGCTGACCGGCGCGTCGAGCACCCGCAGCCCGGCCTCGCGCCCGGCCTCGGCGACGCGGACCGACACGTCCGGGCGGATCGTGCTCATGTCGACGTAGAGCGCGCCCTTCCGGGCGTGCGCGAAGACGCCGTCGTCGCCCGTGGTCACCTCCTCGACGTCCGGCGAGTCGGGCACCATTGTGACGACCACGTCGGCGTCGCGCACCGCCTCGGGAACGCTGCTCGCGCCGCGTCCCCCTGCGTCGACGAGGGCCTGGACCCGGTCCGGGCTGCGGTTGTAGCCGACCACCTCGAATCCGGCCTTGACCAAGTTCGCGGCCATCGGGCCGCCCATGATGCCAAGGCCGATAAAGGCGACGGTCGTCATCGCGGATGCACCTCTCTCACGTCGAGATCGTGGTTCGGGGGGTCAGCGGGCCGCCCGCTGCGCGCGGGGCAGCCAGTCGAAGGAGTCGGCGCTGGACCCGCTGGGCTTGTACTCGAGCCCGACCCACCCGTCGTAGCCGGTGGCGGCGATGCGGTCCAGGTAGGCGTCGATGTCGAGCTTTCCGGTGCCGGGCTCGTTGCGGCCGGGTGCGTCGGCGATCTGCACGTGGCCGATGCGGCCGACCGCTGCGTCGATCGCGGCGTCGATGTCGTCGCCGTTGACCGCGAGGTGGTACACGTCGAGCAGCAGGCGAACGTTGTCCTCGCCGGTCCGGTCGATCGCCGCGAGGGCGTCCGCGGCGGTCAGCAGCGGATAGCGCGCTGCGCCGCTCACCGGCTCCACCAGCACCGTCCCGCCGATGCGCTGCACGGCCCGCGCCGCGAGGGCGAGGTTCTCCGCCGCCAGCGCGTCCTGCTGCTCGGGTGTGCTGTCGTCCTGTCGGTTGCCGTACAGCGCGTTGAACGCCCGGCACCCCAGCCGTTGCCCCAGCCCGACCGTCACGTCGATGTTGTCGCGGAACTCGCCGCTGCGGGCCGGCCAGGACACCAGACCCCGGTCGCCACCAGGCATGTCGCCGGCGAAGAAGTTCAGCCCGACGAGCTGGACACCCGCGTTGGTCACGGCCACGGCGAAGCGGTCGACCTCGGCGTCCGACGGCACCGCGATGGGCCAGGGCCACCAGAACTCGACCGCGTCGAAGCCTGCCTCCTTGGCCGCCGCCGGCCGCTCGAGCAGCGGCAGCTCGGTGAACAGGATGGACAGGTTGACCGCGAACCGGCGCGCCACGATGGAACCCCACTTCCGCAATACGAAACTACTATTTCGCTTGATGGATACTTTAAGACCACGGGCGGTTCTCGTCAACCCGCCGACGGCCGAGTGGGTCACCAGCGGGGTCAGCACCCCGCCGATGACCCGCGCGGCCATGGTCGGCCTCAGGCGGAGGTCGCGTCCGAAGCGGTGTGCTCGTCGCGCGGCCCTGCGGTGGTGAGCTGGTCGCCGGGCAGGATCGGAAGCCGGCCCCGCGCAATGGCGTAGTAGGCGATGGCGCCGAGCGCCGCGCCGATGAACCAGCCGAACGGCGCGATGAGGGAGAACGCAGGCACGAGCGCCAGCGTCAGCGCTATCACCGAGGTGGGGACGAACGCCTTGACGGCGAGCATGTTCACACCGTTGCGGTAGTAGTACAGGGACCGACCCGTCGGGTCGTACAGGTCCGGGATGCTGACCCGCGACTTGCGGAACAGGAAGTAGTCCACCGCCATGATCCCGAAGAACGGGCCGAGCAGGGCGCCGAGCCCCCCGAGGAAGTACGCGATGACCTGTGGCGAGTTGTAGAGGTTCCACGGCGTGGACAGCAGCGCCGCGACCGAGGCGATGATGCCGCCGGTCCGGAAGCTGATGCGTTTCGGGTTCAGGTTCGACAGGTCGAACGCCGCTGAGACGAAGTTGGCGACGATGTTGACGCCGATCGTGGCGAGCACGAACACGACGCTGCCGGCGAGCACGATCCACTCGTTCTCGACGTTCTCCAGCAGGGCCGCCGGGTCGAGCACGGCCTCGCCGTACACCTCGACCGAGGCGGCCGACACGACGACCGAGGTCAGCGCGAACGCGGTCCAGTTGAACGGCAGCCCGAGCAGGTTGCCCTTGACGACGTCGGTCCGGCTCGGCGAGAAGCGGGCGAAGTCGGAGAAGTTGAGCATGAGCGTGGCGAGCACGCCGACCGTGAGCCCGACGGCGGCGAACGTCTGGTACCACTGCTCACCGGTGGTGAGCGGGGTGTCCCCGCCGCCGCGGGTCCAGGAGATCTGCCAGCCCGCCTGCCAGAGCATCCATACGGCCAGGATGATCATGACGACCCAGATCAACGGCCCGGCCGCGCCCTGGAAGTGCCGCACGGCCTCCATCCCGCGCCGGACGATGTAGAGCTGGATGCCCCAGAGCAGGAGGAAGGCGATCCAGCCGAGCAGGTCCAGCCCCAGGAAGCTCGTCTGGGTGAGCGACTCCATTCCGGGGATGAACCGCACGAGCAGGACCTTGAGCGCGATCGAGGCCAGGAACGTCTGGATGCCGTACCAGGCGATCGCCACGATCCCGCGCACCAACGCGGTGAACTTCGCCCCCCAAATCCCCCAGCTCAGCCGGCTGACCACGGGGTACGGCGCGCCGGTGTCGTGACCCATGAAGCCGGACATGCAGCAGCCGCCGAAGATGATCAGCGCGCCGCCGAGGATGCCGAGCGTGACCTGGATCGGGCTCAGGCCCAGCAGGAACAGCCCAGCCGCGAAGGTGTAGTTACCGACGTTGTGGGCGTCGTTCATCCACAGGCAGAACAGGCTGTAGGTGTTCCACCGTCGCTCCTCGGGCTCGGCGGGCCGGAGGTCTTCGTTGTAGAGCTTGCCCTCCGGATCCTGCGCCGCGAGGGCGGCCTGGTCGACGACGGGATGTTCGGACATGTGCCCTCCTGTAGGAGACGACGACGGACTAACGGGACGTGGCGGGGTTGGTGGCGAGACGTTTCAGCGCTCAAGAAGGCCGGGTCACGGAGTCAGCGGCCAACCCACGATGCGCTTGGGATGCGGCCGCGCGTAGGTGCGCACCTTGCTCGTCGACAGCCCCAGCCGAACGAGGCTCTCGGCGAGCGTGACCGCGGCGGTCACCCCGTCGACGACGGGCACGCCGGTCGCCTGCCGGACGACCTCGTCGAGGCCTGCCATGCCGCCGCACCCGAGGCAGATCACCTCGGCTCGATCGTCGCGGACGGCCAGCTCGGCCTCCCGCACGATCGCCTTGACCGCCGTCTTCGGGTCCTCCTCGAGCTGGAGGACCGTCATTCCGCTCGACCGGACGGACGCGCAGCGGTTGCGCAAACCTGCCAGCACGAGGCGGTCTTCGATGAGAGGGACGGTGCGGTCGAGGGTGGTCACGACCGAGTACCGGTGGCCGATCAGAGAGGCGACGTGTCCGGCAGCCTCGGTGATGTCGACGACCGGCACGTCCAGGAGCTCCTGCAGTCCCTCGCGGCCGTGCTCGCCGAATCCGGCCTGAACCACCGCGTCGAACGGGCCGTCGTAGGTCACGACGGCGCTCATCACCGCGACCGCGGCCAGGTAGCTCTCGAAGTTGCCCTCCACGGAGTCGGCTCCGACCGCCGGGGTGAGGCCGACGATCTCCGTTCCGGGAGCCGCGACCGAGCGCGCCGAGTCGGCGATGGCTGCGGTCATGGAGGCAGTGGTGTTGACGTTGACGACGAGCAGCTTCATCGACGCTCCCGGTGAGAGAGAGGCCCATGCCCCTTCACACTACTTTCCGTCCTGCGGAAGTATATTTTTGGTGGGCGGTACTATGCTCCTTCCCCGCGGCAGGGTCAAGGGGTTGCGCGGCCACTTCTCCCGCGAGTCGGTATCATGTTTTCGCTTGGTGGAAGTAGACGAGTGTTGTGAGGAACCGATGGTGGAGCCATCCAAGAGCGGCGGTGTGCAGTCGGTCGGCCGCGTGCTCGACCTGCTCGAGATCGTCGGCGACGCCGGGGGCGAGATCGGCCTCAGCGAGCTCGCCACGCGGTCCGGTCTGCCGCTGCCCTCGATCCACCGCCTGGTGCGCACCCTGGTGCAGCGCGGCTACATGCGCCAGCTCCCCAACCGGAGGTACGCGCTCGGTGCCCGGCTCGTCCCGCTCGGTCAGGTTGCGGGCGCGATGCTCGGTGCCTGGGCCCGGCCGGTGCTCAACGAGCTCGTCGATGCGCTCGGCGAGTCCGCAAACCTCGCGGTCCTCGATCACGATGCGGTGATGTACGTCGGGCAGGTGCCCTCCCGTCACACGATGCGGATGTTCACCGAGGTGGGCCGCCGGGTGCCCGCACACTGCACGGGGGTGGGCAAGGCGCTGCTGTCCCAGCTGCCTGACGACGCGGTGCGTGAGCTGCTCGCCCGTACCGGCATGCCCGCGCAGACACCCCACACGATTACCGACCCTGATGCGCTGCTGGCCGAGCTCGCGCGGATCCGCCGCGACGGCTACTCCCTGGACGAGGGCGAGCAGGAGGTCGGCGTGCGCTGCGTTGCCGTGCCGGTGCAGGGCGCCCTCGGCACGCTGGGCATCTCCGTGTCCGGGCCGGCACCGCGGATGACCTCCGAGCTCGTGGACCGCGCGATCCCGCTGCTCCGCAGCGCCGGCGAGCGGTTCTCCGCCGAGATCGCGGAGCGCTCCACCGCTTGAGCCCGCACTCCGTCCGCGCGAGTCGTCAGGATCTGGCGCGCGAGTGGGCAACCCGCCGCCCCTCCTCCTTCGCACTTCGGAGCCGTACTGCTGTTGTCGGGGTCCTCGAGCAGCACTATGGCTCCGAAGTGCGGGAACGGTGCCGGATCGGTACAGACCGCTACCCGGGAGCGGTCGGGCAACTCCGCGGACCTGAGCCTCTTGACGCGGCTGCGTCGTCGCCCTACGGTACCAAGCATCCGCATCGCGGAAGTTTTCTTCCAGAAATGACGACGGGTCAAGGATGACGAACACCAGCCGGCTGGACGTGCTCAACGAGGCGTCCGACGAGCGGGCCGCCGAACTCCTCAGCGCCTGCAACGCTTCACCGCGGTGGATCGAGCGGCTGCTCGCCGACCGCCCGTACGTCGACGTCGAGTCCGTGCTGCGCACCGGCGAGCGTGCCGCGCGCTCGTTGGACTGGACGGAGGTCTGCCGGGCGCTCGACGCGCATCCGCGGATCGGCGAGCGCGCTTCGGGTGCGAGCACCGAGGCGGAGTGGTCGCGACGGGAGCAGTCCACCGTCGGCACCGCCGACGCGCAGACGCAGGACGAGCTGCGCGCGGGCAACGCCGCATACGAGCGGCGCTTCGGCCACGTCTTCCTCATTCGCGCGGCAGGCCGCAGCGCCGGGGAGATGCTCGTCGAGCTGCGCCGCCGGCTCGACAACGACGACGCGCGCGAACGCACCGAAGTGACCGACCAGCTCGCACAGATCACTCGACTTCGACTCGAAACGTTGCTGGCCGGTTGACCCAATGAGCCGGGCACCCTGTCCCGTCCGACCTCCGACCTACTCGAGGGAGCTGACCGATGGCCGTCACGCTGGGCCACAACCAGTACGGCAAGGCCGAGACCCGCGTCGTGCGCGTGTTCCGCGACTCCGAGCCGCACGAGATCGCCGACTACAACGTCAGCGTCGCGCTCGCCGGCGACTTCGCCGACGTTCACCTGACCGGTGACAACCGCAAGTGCCTCACGACGGACGCGACCAAGAACACCGTCAACGCCTATGCGAAGGAGGCCGGCGACGCCGTTCGCGATCCGGAGTCGTTCGGCATCGCGCTGGCGAAGCACTTCGTCGACGACGTCCCGCAGGTCAGCCGGGTCCGGATGACGCTGGAGGCCTACCCGTGGGACCGGCTGTCGTCAGGCGGCTCGCCGCACCCACACGCCTTCTCCCGGCGCGGCGCCTATGTGCGCACCGCCACGGTCACCTACGACGGCAGCGAGCTGTGGGTCGTGTCCGGCGTGCGCGATCTCGTCGTCCTCAAGACCACGGACTCGGAGTTCCACACCTTCTACGAGGATCGCTACACCACCCTGCAGCCGACGAACGACCGGATCATGGCGACGTCGGTGACGGCGCAGTGGCTGCACACCGATCTCGCCACCGACTGGGGCGCCTCGTTCGACCGCGTACTGGCGACCCTCGGCGGGACGTTCGCCCGCCACCACAGCCTCGCGCTGCAGCAGACCCTCTACGCGATGGGCGAGGACATCATCACCGAGCAGCCTGAGATCGCCGAGATCCGCTTCTCGCTGCCGAACAAGCACCACTTCGTGATCGACCTCAGCCCGTTCGACGTCGAGAACAAGAACGAGGTCTTCCACGCCGACGACCGGCCGTACGGCTACATCGAGGGCACCGTCCGCCGCGACGACGCCCCGAACCCCGGCCCGAACGCCTTCGACCCCGGCCAGGGGTGGTGAGCATGGCCCGCAACTCCGGCACGTCGGACACGGCGATGGCCGACCGACACCCGGTCGACCAGATGCTGCCCGTCGGGCAGCTGTTCCTCTACGGCCTGCAGCACGTGATGAGCATGTACGCCGGCGTCGTCGCCGTGCCGCTCATCGTCGGAACCGCACTCGGCCTGCCGTTCGCCGACCTGGCCTATCTCCTGACGGCGGCGCTGCTCGTGTCCGGGCTCGCCACCCTCCTGCAGACCCTCGGCGTGTGGCGCATCGGCGCCCGGCTGCCGCTCGTGCAGGGCACCTCATTCGCCGCCGTCGCATCCATGCTGGCCATCGGCCGCGACGCGGGCGGCGGTGTGGTGGGGCTGCAGTACATCTTCGGCGCCGTCCTGGTCGCCGGGGTGATCGGGTTCCTGCTCTCCGGCGTGTTCAACCGCCTCCTGCACTTCTTCCCGCCCGTCGTGACCGGCTCGGTCATCACGGTGATCGGCATCTCCCTGCTGCCCGTGGCCATCCGGTGGGCCGGGGGCGGCAGCGTGAGCTCGCCGGAGTTCGGCAGCCCGGCCAACATCGGGCTCGCCGCCCTCACCCTGCTGATCATCCTGCTGATCTACCGGTTCCTGCCCGGCTTCTTCAGCCGCATCGCCATCCTCGCCGGTCTGGTCCTGGGCGCACTCGTGTCCGTCGCGCTCGGCAAGGCCGACTTCAGCCGCATCGGCCAGGCGCCGTGGATCGCCGTGTCGACCCCGTTCCACTTCGGCCCACCGCAGTTCGCCATCGCGGCCATCATCTCCATGACCATCGTCATGCTGGTCATCATGGTCGAGACCACCGCGGACATCCTCGCGATCGGCGAGGTCGTCAACCGCCCCGCGGACGGTCGCACCGTGGTCGGCGGCCTGCGCGCGGACTGCCTGTCCACCGCGGTATCGGGTGGGCTGCTCAACTCCTTCTCCGCCAGCGCCTTCGCCCAGAACGTCGGCCTGGTCGCCATCACCGGCATCAAGAGCCGGTTCGTGGTCGCGGCCAGCGGGGTGATCCTCGTGGTGCTCGGCCTGTTCCCGAAGGTCGGCGCGATCGTCGCCGCGATCCCGCTCCCGGTGCTGGGCGGCGCCGGCCTCGCACTGTTCGCAACCGTCGCGGCCAGCGGCATCCGGGCGCTGAGCCGGGTGAGCTACGAGGGCAACAACAACCTCATCATCGTCGCGCTCAGCATCGGCATGGGCGTCATCCCGATCGCGGTGCCCACCTTCTACGAGGAGTTCCCCAGCTGGTTCCAGACGATCTTCGACTCCGGCATCAGCTCCGCCGCGGTCACCGCGGTGCTGCTCAACCTGCTGTTCAACGTCGGCAGGAGCGGTGAAGACAAGGAGGCCGCGATCGTCGCCGAGTCGCCGACGGTCGGCGTCACCCCGGACTACGACGTGCCCGGCGGCGTCGACACCGGCGCCGGCGCGATCGACACCGACGACCAAGGCTCCGTCCTCGCGCGCGAATACGACCAGCGGCATCAGCGCGAGCATCGAACGCCCGAGGACGTGCTGAGCCCCGACCAACGGCGCGACGTCAGCCCGCAGCGTCGGCAGCAGTCCGGGCCGAACCCCGGGGGCGCACCTCCAGAGCACTGACGCGGATTCACGTGACGATCGACGTACGCCGCCGCGGCCCGAAATGCCCGTGGCGGCGTGCGTGCTCTTCGTCAGGTCGGTGTCGAGTGTGCAGACGGTGGGCGAATGAGGTCAAAGCACGTCCGCGGCCTTCGCCGCCCGGCGCAGCCGGAACGCCCAGACGATGAACACCACGCCGAAGACGAGCGAGAACCAGCCGATGATCCACAGCAGGGCCAGCGCGCCGGCTCCCGGCGAGAAGATCAGGGCGATGCCGAACAGGATCGCGATGATGCCGCCGGCGAGCAGCCAGCCCCACGACGACGAGCCGGACTTCCGGGCGCTGAACGCCTCGGCGATCTCCGTCACCCCGAGCACGATGCTCCACACGCCGATGATCAGCACCAGGGCCAGGACGGTCGGGCCCGGCCAGACCAGGGCGACGACCCCTGCGGCCAGAGATACCAGGCCCTGCAGGACATGCCAGCCCCAGTGCGACGTGCGACGGTGCCGGAAGCCGAGGGCCAGCGCGGCTATCCCGTCGAAGAGCGCGTAGAAGCCCCAGACGAAGATCAGGGCCAGGAGCGCCGTCTCCGGGGAGAACAGGGCGAACAGCCCGAACAGGACCGCCAGTACCCCGCGGAGCAGCACCAACCACCAGAGAGCCTTGACTGCTGGACCCGCATCGATCGTGCTCATCTCGGCCTCCTCACGAAAGTGGTCCAGACCGTAGTGCTCCCGGGCGGGACCGAGGTCGCAGTCAGGTCACGAACGCAAAAACTCACGGGTGATGCCGCGACGCTCGCCAGACAACAAAACGACCCGGGCCGCCTCAGCCTCGACTGCCCCGCCGGCGCAGCCATGGGAATAGCGATCCGACGATCAGGCCGGCCACGAAGATCATCAGTAGCCACGCCCATGCCGGCGCCGTCACCGTCCAGAACAGAAACTGCACCTGCCCGCGGCCCGTGTTCTGGAAAACGAAGATGAGGGCGAGAACGGCGATCACGATCGTGCCGATCACCCTGGGGGACAGCTGTTTCGGGGACTGCCGCGATGTCGTCATCGTTCTCCTCGGCGACGTGTCTGGCTCACCTGGCGAGCGGGTCGCGGCCGGGCGGCGGAGCTGCCGGCTCGTCGGACTCGATCGGGAGCGGCGCACTCGGCCGGCCGGCTACGGCATCGAAGGCCCGGTGCTTGAGCTGGACCCAGTGCGCCTCGTGACGGAGCGCGCGGTCCGTCGCTTTGGCGCTCTTACGTGATCCCGGCCGATAGCGCCAGTGCGCCCACGGCGAGGTCGGCTTCGCCAGCCGCAGCGCGCCGATCAGCGCGAGCAGGGGGACCAGGAGACCGAGCACGCCGAGCCAGACCCGTCCCTTGAGCAGTGCGACGGCGACCAGCAGGCCGTTCGACACGATCGTCACGATGAACGCCCAGCGCCCGGCGGTGTCCGCCGTGCCGACGGAGTCCAGACCGAACGGCAGCGCGCCGAGCGTCAGCAGCCCGATGACGGCGGCGGCGAGCACCACGGCGTCGACGGACTTGCGTCCCTGCTCGGACCAGTACACATCTTCCAGGTGCAGGATCAGCGCGAACTCGTCCAGCACCAGTGCCGCACCGATGCCGAACAGCGCACCGAGGATCTCCCACCACGGCGACTCCCAGCCCGCCGGCGCGAACGCCAGCAGGCCGGCGACGAACATCGCCACGGTGCCGAACACGACGTGGTGCACGTGCACGTCACCGGAGGAGATGTTGCCGGGCCACCACGAGACCCCGGCCCGAATCATGCGCACGCTGAACCGGATGAACAGGAAGGTCAGGATGAACCCCAGGAGCAGGAAGAACAGCCCCTGCTTGCCGGGATTCACGATCTGGGTCATGTACAGGTCGGCCACGGCGATCACGACCCCGGACGGACGATCGGGAACAGGACGGTCTCACGGATGTTGCGACCGGTCAGCATCATGACCATGCGGTCGACGCCCATGCCGAGCCCGCCCGACGGCGGCATCGCGTACTCGAGGGCGAGTAGGAAGTCCTCGTCGAGCTCCATCGCCTCCGCATCGCCACCGGCGGCGAGGAGCGACTGCTCGGTGAGCCGCTTGCGCTGCTCGACGGGGTCGACCAGCTCGGAGTAGGCGGTACCGATCTCGGCGCCGAAGCAGACGAGGTCCCACCGCTCGGCCAGGCGCGGATCGGTGCGGTGTTGACGCGTGAGCGGTGAGACGTCGGTGGGGAAGTCGCGGTAGAAGGTCGGCTCGAGCGTGTGGTCCTCCACCAGGTGCTCGTAGAGCTCCAGCACGACGGCACCCCGACCCCACGCAGGATCGTGCGGCACGCCGATCCGGTCGCAGTGGCGCCGCAGCTCGTCGACGGTCGTGTCGGCGGTGATCTCCTCGCCCAACGCGTGGGAGATCGCCTCGTTCACGGTCACCGCACGCCACTGGCCGCCCAGGTCGTACTCGCGTCCTTCGTGCACGACCACGGTGCCGCCCAGTGCGGCGCGTGCCGCGTTCTGGATCATCTCCTGCATCAGCACCTGCATCGTGTCGTAGTCGCCGTAGGCCTCGTACGCCTCGAGCATCGTGAACTCGGGGTTGTGCGTGGCGTCGGCGCCCTCGTTGCGGAAGTTCCGGTTGAGCTCGAAGACCTTCTCGGTACCCCCCACCATCAGCCGCTTCAAGTACAGCTCGGGCGCGATGCGCAGGTACAGCCGCATGTCGTAGGCGTTGATGTGCGTGACGAACGGACGGGCGTTCGCCCCGCCGTGCACCGGCTGCAGCATCGGCGTCTCGACCTCGAGGTAGCCGCGCCCGGCGAGGTAGTCGCGCACGGCTCGGACCGCGTCCGACCGCTGCCGCAACATCTGTCGCGCCGGACGATTGATCACCAGGTCGAGGTAGCGCTGCCGGACGCGCGCCTCCGGGTCGGAGAAACCGCGGTGCTTGTCCGGCAGGGGACGCAGGCACTTGGCCGTGATCGCCCAGTCGGCGGCGAGCACGGACAGCTCACCGCGGCGGGACGTGACGACCTCCCCGGTGACACCGACGTGGTCCCCCAGATCCACCCCGCGCGCCCACTCGCGCAGCTCGCCGCGCCCCAGCCGGTCGGCCGCCAGCATCACCTGCAACTGGGCATCGCCCTCCTGCAGCACGGCAAAGCACAGGCCGCCGAGGTTGCGCGAGCGGAGGACGCGGCCGGTGACCGAGACCCGCTCGCCGGTCACGGCGTCAGGCGGCAGGTGCCCGAACCGCTCGCGGACCTCGGCGAGGCTGACGGTGCGCGGGTAGCCGACCGGGTAGGCGTCGACGCCCTCGGTGCACATCCGCTCGTACTTGGTGTGCCGCACGCGGACCTGCTCCGGCAGCCGCTCGTGGCGCGCCGCGAGCTGCGCCGCGACCGGGTCCTCGGCGACGGTGGGCGCGGCCGTGCCGACCGACGACGGCGCGGTGACGGCGGGTGCGCCGTCAGATGTCTGTGCCAGGCCGCGGCGTCGCAGTGTCCCCAGGCTCGGCGCGCTGAGGAAGCCCTCGGCGACGGCGGAGGCGATGCCGATCCGGGGCAGGTCCCGGCCGGCCCGGAAGCACAGGTAGCGCGGTGTCCACAGGGGCTGGTACTTCGCATTCGCGCGGTAGAGCGACTCGAGCTGCCACCACCGTGAGCCGATCACCAGGAAGCGCCGCCACAGGCGCAGGACCGGCCCGGCGCCGATCCGGTCTCCCTCCTCGAACGCCGCGCGGAACATCGCGAAGTTCAGCGAGAGGCGATCCACCCCGAGCGTGCGCGCCCGCTCGATCAAGGAGGTGACCATGAACTCGGTCAGCCCGTTGTCCGCGCTGCGGTCCCGGCGCATCAGGTCCAGCGACAGGCCGTGGCGTCCCCACGGCACGAACGACAGCAGCGCGCGCAGCGTGCCTCCATCGTCGGCGGGGCCGTCGAAGCACTCGACCAGCACGCACCCCCCGTCGGCCGGATCGCCCAGGCGGGAGAGCGCCATCGAGAAGCCGCGCTCGGTGTCCGTGTCGCGCCAGGCGTCGGCCAGCTCGACGACCTCCCGCATCTCCTCCGGGGTGAGCTCGGCATGCCGTCGGATGCGCACGGTGTGGCCCGAGCGCTCCACCCGGCCGACGGCCTGGCGGACCACCCGCATCGAGCGGCCCTCCAACGAGAACTCGCGCACGTCGACGACCGCCTCGTCGCCGAGCTCGACCGCGTTCATCCCGGCGGCCACGTAGGCGCGGGCCCCCCGCTCGCTCGCCCCCATCACGGCGGGGATCCACCCGTACTGCCGGGCCTCGTCGAGCCAGGCCTCGATCGCGCCCGGCCACGCCTCCGCGTCCCCGATCGGGTCGCCGCTCGCCAGGCTGACGCCGGAGACGACCCGGAACGTGACCGACGACTTGCCGGACCGGGAGAAGACCGCGGCCTTGTCGCGGCGGGTGGCGAAGTAGGCGAGCGAGTCGTCGTCTCCGTAGCGGTCGAGCAGCACGCGCAACCGCTGTTCGTCGTCCGGCCCGAGGCTGCGCAGGTCGCGCCGCGGCCGGAACAGCACGTACGCCGCGGCCAGCACGGCGAGCGCCCCGAACAGCCCGCACAGGAACGTGATCACCCGCGGGCCTGCCCCCTCGATGCCGGCCACCGCCGGGCTGCCGAGCCCGCCGAGCACGTAGGTGAGCGCCCAACCGAAGCGGTCCGCGGAGGTCTGCAGCGTGCCGGGGAACAGCTCGAGCAGACCCCAGCCGAGGAGGCCGCCGACCAGCACGAACCCCAGATAGATGGCGAGGGCCCGCCAGCCGTTGCCGCGCTGCGTCCGCGCGGTGAACCGGTCGCGGGCCAGGAGGAGCAGAGCGAGCGCGACGATCCCGAAGGCGACCCGCAGCCAGGCCTCGACGCCCCACTCGACGCTGACGGCGACGGGATCGTCGGCCTCGGTGGCGATCACGATCGTCAGCCAGGTCAGGAGGCGGCCCAGTACGACGTAGACCACGACGAACCACCACGCCGCCCGCATCCGCCTGCGGACCGCCGCGGCGAGGATGCCCAGGAATGCCGCCGTCGCCAGGCTCGGCGGGGCGCCGACCGACACGATCTCGATCGCCGTCCGCAGCCAGGCCAGGAGCGGGCGCAGCGGCGGTATGACGGCGGTGACGGCGCAGAACGTCGCGACGAACGCGAGGTAGCCGGCAAGGAGGTCCGGGATCCGGTCGGCGAGGCGCTGCACCCACGGCCGACCGGCGCTCCCCGGCTCGCCGCGCTCCACCTCGCTCGGTGCGGCGGGTCGCCTCGCAGCGACCTCGACCTCGACGGGATCACTTGCCGTGTCGTCCACCGTACGGTCGACCATGTCTCCCCCTTGTGCACACCGGCGAGGGCAGAGTGGCACCTCCGACCACCGACGCGCGAGAGGTCAGCTGCACGACGTCGACCAGATTCGGCTCCCCGGTGTCGCGGCGGGCTCGACCGGCGCTATCGCCGAGGCGGCAGGTTCTGGTTGATCCGCAGGATGTTGTCCGGGTCGTAGACCGCCTTGATCTCGGCGAGGCGCTGGTAGTTGCCCTGATAAGTGGCCCGCACCCGGTCTTCGCCCTCGTCCATCATGAAGTTCACGTAGGCCCCGCCCGCCGAGTAGGGACGGCAGGCCTCCGAGTAGTCGACGGTCCAGCGCTTGATCGCGTCGGCGTTGGCCGGGTCCGGGTCCACCCCGGCGATCACCTGGGAGTAAGTGACGTCGCGGTAGCTCCACGCGGTGTCCGCAGGGCCGACCTGGTGCACTGCACCGTCGATCGGGTACAGGTGCATCGTCGACTGCATCGACGGCAGCTCCTCGGCGAAGCGGGTGTGCACGCTCACGGCCGCGTCCGGCACGTCGCGAACGAAGTTGCCGCGCCAGTACCACTGCAGTCCTTTCGGGTAGAGCGCGTCGAACGCCGACTGCAACGCCGGGTAGGGCACCGAACCGATCCCCTCCCGCTGCGGCGCGAGCGCCCGCACCGGCGCGAAGACCTCGTCGGCATCGGCCGGGTCACCCGTGTAGCACCAGACCACCCCGCAGGCCTTCTGCAGGTGCAGCTCGGCGGGGAACGGATCTCCTGGAGGAACGGTCATCGTGGCGAAGAAGCCGTAGAGGTCGTCAGGTTGGGTCGGCAGGAACTCCCGGTACCAGGTCAGCACCTCGGGCGTCGCGGCCACGGGCCAGACGGTCGGACCGGCCACCACGTTCGTGACCGGGTGCAGCCGGAACACGAACGACGTCACCACGCCGAAGTTGCCGCCCCCGCCGCGCAAGGCCCAGAACAGGTCCGGGTGTCGGGACTCCGACGCGGTCACGACCCGACCGTCGGCCAGCACGACCTCCGCCTCGAGCAGGTTGTCGATGGTCAACCCGAGCTTGCGGGAGAGATACCCGTGTCCGCCGCCCAGGGTCAGCCCGCCGACCCCCGTCGTCGAGATGATGCCCGACGGAGTCGCCAACCCGTGCCGGTGCGCTGCGGTGTCGACGGCGCCCCAGGTGGCGCCGCCCGGACGCGCGCGGTGCGCGTGACCGGGTTGACGTCCACGGCGCTCATCGGGGAGAGGTCGATCACCAACCCGGCGTCGACCGTGCCGAACCCGGGACCGTTGTGCCCACCGCCGCGTACCGCGATCGGGAGGCCCGAGCGCCGTCCGGCCTCGAGCGCCGCGCGAACGTCCGCGACGGACCGGCAGCGCGCGATGACGGCCGGCCTCCGATCGATCATGGCGTTGTAGATCGACCGCGCGTCCTCGTAGTCGACGTCGTCGGCGTCACCACCTGTCCGGCCATCCGGTCGCGCAGCTCACTGGTCTCGATCGTGGTGGTCATGCCCGTGCTCCCCTCGCCGGTTCACCGTGGTGACGGGGAACGATGCGCGGGCAATGCGGGCACGTCATGACCGATCCTGACCGTTCGCGGCGGTGGCCGGACGGTCAGATCTGACTATCGAGCCGGCGCCCGTCGCTCGATACCGTGCCGCTATGGCGCCGTGGAGCCCGGTTGCCGTGCCCGCCCGGTTCGGCGCGTCGCGCCGGGCCCGGATCGTCGGGCGCCGGTACGAGCTCGAGGTCATGGAGAGCGTGTGGGCGCTGAGCAGCGGAGCGGGCAGGTCCTGCTGCTCGGCGGCGAGCCCGGCGCGGGGAAGACCCGGTTGGCCGCCGAGGCGGCCTGCGCCCTGCACGAGCAGGGCGTCGCGGTCCTGGTGGGCACCGCCACGAGGGACGCCGGCGTGCCCTACCAGCCGTTCGTCGAGATGCTGGATCACCCGTTCCGTGCCAGCGAGCCGGGCACGCTCACGGAGCCGATCGCGGACGGAGCGACCGAGCTGCGCCGGCTGTCCCGGTACGTCGACCGCCACGTCCCCGGGAGTGCAGCGCCGGCCGAGCCCGCCGGCGACGGTCGGCGTGACCTGTTGGAGGCCGTGGCCGGGTTGTCCCGTCGACTGGCCGCCGACCGGCCGCTGGCGCTCGTCCTCGACGACCTGCACTGGGCGCAGCTGCCGACCATCGTGCTCCTGGAGCACGTGGTCCACGCGTGCCTGGACACCCCGACGCTCGTGCTCGGCGCCTTCCGCACCACCGCCCCGGACCGGTCGGACGAGCTCAGCGCCCGGCTGGCCGACCTGCACCGGCTCGACTGCGTTCGCCGGCTCGATCTGGGCGGGCTCGACACCGAGGCCATCGCCGAGTTCGTGCATCAGCACACGGGCGTATCTCCGGCCAGGGCGCGGGCGTCGGCGGCGATCCTGCGCGACCGGACGGGCGGGAACCCGTTCTTCCGCCGCGAGACCTGGATCGACCTGGAACGCCACGGCGGGATGTCCGCCCTGCGCGGTCCGCAGCGCGTCCCGACCTCGCTCGGCGACACGCCGGCAGCACGGGTCTCGGGGACGACGTGCGGAAGATGCTCGGACTGGCCGCCGTGCTCGGCGACCAGTTCGACCTCGCGACGCTCGTCAGCGCCAACGCCTGTGCTGTGGATCAAAGCAACGGCGGAGCACGGCGGAGATCACCAGGGTGGCAGTGCGTGCGACCGCAACCTGAGCCTGGACGCCGTGGACGCGGCGATCGAGGTGGGCCTTCTGCAGGCCGTGGACGACACGCCCGGCCGCTACGGGTTCGTGCACGCCCTGACCCGCCAGGCCGTGCTCGACCGGCTGCCGCAGGCTCGTCGCACCGCGCTGCACGCCGCGGTGGCGCAGGCGTTGGAGGCGCACGGAGATGCGGCCACGACGGCGCGAGTCGCCCACCACTACCTCGCGGCGAACGTCCTCGGGTTTCACGAGCAGGCGCTGCGCGCCGCGGTGGCGGCTGGTCGCGAGGCGGCGCACAGCTTCGCGTTCGAGGAGGCGGCGCAGTGGTTCGACCGCGCGGCCACGCTGCCGGAGACGGAGGACAGCGTCCGCGCCGAGTTGTTGTTCGATGCCGCGGCGAACCACGTGCGGGCGGGCGACTTCGCGCGGGCCCGAGTGGTCTATGAGCGGCTGGCCGGCATGGCTGACCCGCTGGTCCGGTTGCAGGCGGCAATGGGGCTGGAGGAGGCCAACGCACGGCCCGGGCTCTCCGACAGCCGCGCCGCGGACCTGCTCACCTCCCGCCTGGCCGACTGCGCCCTCGCCCCTGACGACCTGCTGCACATCCGGGCGTTGGGCAACCTCGGCCGAGCGCTGGCGTTCGCGGGCAGGGTCGGCG
Organism: Pseudonocardia sp.; assembly: GCA_029266775.1. GTDB lineage: Bacteria > Actinomycetota > Actinomycetes > Mycobacteriales > Pseudonocardiaceae > Pseudonocardia. Next base: position 9,258 of record JAQSWF010000012.1, on the reverse strand, counting down.
AAGCGCATGCGACGGGCAGCCGGGCCATCGAGCTCGCCCGCGGACCGCGGACGCCGCCTGGCCCATCGAGCCGGCGTTCATGACCGAGGGCGCGCTGGCACTCGAAGACCGGGAGGGGGTCGAGAAGCTCGCGCCGATCCTGGCCGTCTACGCGGGGATGAACCTCGTCGGCGGCCAGCTCGTCGCGGTCTTCGGGAGCGCCGACCGCTACCTCGCCCGCGTCGCCGTGCTACTCGGGGACGCCGAGGCCGCCGAGCGGCACTTCGCGACGGCACTGGCGATGGATCGTCGGATGGGCTCGGTGGTGCACACCGCCGAGACGCTCGCCGAACACGCCCTGGCACTGCACCGCACCGGCGCCGACCCCGCTCGCGCCCGCGACCTGGCCGCGCAGGCCCGCGCGCTGGCCGAGCCGATCGGGCAGAGGCGCGTGCTGCGTCGGCTCGAGCCGTTGGACCACGCGGCCGCACCGGCCAACCTCACGGCCCGAGAGGTCGAGGTGATCGGGCTGCTGGCGCAAGGCCTGAGCAACCGGGAGATCGGTGCGCGGCTGTTCATCAGCGCCAACACGGCCGCCAACCACATCCGCAGCATCTTGATGAAGACCGGAGCCACGAACCGGACCCAAGCGGCCCGCTACGCCGCCGAGCACCAGCTGGCGTGAGTGTCAGCGGATCGCGGTGCCGGTGCCGTCGGGCAGGAGCCGCTCGGAGACCTCCACGACGACATCGGCGGGAACTCCGGCCCGCGCTGCCGCCCGACGGATCGCGTCCGGGGACGGGGCTTCGTACAGGCATAGGTCTTCCGCCGGTCCGCCGAGAGGAACGAGTACAACCAGCGCATGCCTTCCTCGTCGTTGATGCGGTTGATCCCGTCTGCGGCGTCGGCGCTCGCTTCGACGTCCTCCGCGTAGCGTCGCTCGATCATGAAGACGGGCACGGCCCCGGCGCCCCTCCCGCTCGATGACGTGGTCAGACGGTAGCGGACCCGGCGGTGGTCCCGTTGTGCCTCTTGTCCCTCACGACATGAGGACGACGACCCCCTTGACGACCAGGTAGCTGCCCAGCAGCCCGAACGCGGTGATCAGGATCGGGCGCTCGTGGCGGCGGATCCAGTCCGTCAGGCGACGCAGGACGTCCTGTACCTCGGCAGGTCGGTGGGTGGCGAGGACGAGGGCCACGATCGGCAGGGCGAACCAGATGGCGTTGTACGACGCCACCTGCAGAATCCGGCTGACATTGTTCGCGGTGCTGTTCGTGATCGCGTTCAGGGCCGCAAGGTAGAACAGCCCGGGCAGGTGCGTGAGCACGCCCGCGGTCGCCGCGCGTGCCGGGGTCAGGTCGGTCAGTTGACGGCCCAGCCAGGAGTCGGGCGCGGGGGTGGGGCCGTCGGCGGGCCGGACCGGTACCCGCCGCTCGATCTGGCCGAGGAGCAGCCCGGCGGCGTAACCCAGCGACAGCGCGCCGAGCAGGACGGCGATCAGTGCACGCACCTCATCCGGCGCGTCCGGTCCCGTCCACCCGCCGAGCAGGACGACCACGGCCACACCGACACCGGCGCTGAACAGGAACCCGGTCACGACGTAGGCGAGCAGCAGCCGCGTCGGCCGTGCCGTCGACAGCATCGCGAACACGGCCGCCGCGCTGGTCGGCCGGACGACGGTCGACAGCGCGAGGACGAGGGCCTCCGTGCTCAACTCGGGGTCACCCGGCCCATCCTGGCGCGGGGGTCGACGGTTTCCCGGACGTCGACCCCGTCAGGAGTGCGATCATCCGGCGCAGCGGGCGTCTGATGATCACACCGAACCGCGTCTGATCCGCCTCGCTGTACACGAGGACGCCGGTCCTGGCCTTCTCCACGTCGGTCGTGCTCGGCGTGCCGGCCAACGCGGCCGCCACCGCGTCGGAGAGCGGCAGAAGGATCGAGCGGCGGGACGGGGCGCTGGCCTGCCACCAGTCCCGCGTGTCGGCTCGCGTGCTGAACTCCAGCGCGTCGGCCACATGCGACCGGATCAACGAGGTGACCTCCGGGGCCAACGCGGTCGGCTCCACGAGGCCGTCCAGTTCCCGGGCGTGTCGCCTGCGCCAGACGGCGTGCAGGCGCACGGCCCGCCGTGCTGCGGCGAGGTGCGGGCCCAGCGCCCGTGCCCAGTCGTCGAGGTTGTGAGCGTCGGCGTCCAGACGGTGTGCCAGCTCCGGCTCCCCCTCGTCTAGGTCCGCGGCGAGCACGACGATCTCGGCCGCGCTGTCGGCGATGCCGTGCAGCGCACGGACGAACGCGCGCGCGGGGTTTGTCGGCAGCAGCAGCGGTGACAGCACGATCGTGACCGCCGCGCCGACCGCGGTCTCCCAGAGCCGGCTCACCGCGTACGCGGCCGGGTCCGCGTTGGCGAAGAGGAGCAGTGCGGACATGGCGACCTGGAGGTTCAGCGTGTCGCCGATCCGGAGCACCACCCCGACCCCGAGGGCCAGTGCCAGGACGAGGACGACGGACACAGCGGATGGCCGCAGCCAGGACAGCACGGCGATCCCGATGGACAGCCCGGCCACGACGCCGACCAGCCTCGCCACAGACACGTTCAACGCGGAGTCGGGCGCGTCCCGCATGGCCACGAGCGGGACGACCACCGCGAACACGGGTGGCTGCGTCGCGCCGAGCCAGACGCAGAGCTCCCAGCTCACTGCGGCGGCGACGAGGATGCGCGCGATCTGGGGACCCTCGACGCGCAGGGTTCCGCCGGACCGTGCGCACCCGCTCGCGCAGGGGCTCATGGGACGGGTCAGGACGAGTCGACGTGCTCAGCGGCGTCCGCCTCGGCCTTCGTCCGGTGCACCGTGCCGTGCGCGTGCTCGCGCGGTGCGTAGAGGGAGTAGAGCTTGAGGGGCTCCTCGCCGACGTTGGTGAGGTTGTGCCATGAGCCGGCCGGCACGAGGATCGCCCAGTCGTCACCGACCTCGCGGTCCAGAGTGAGCTCGTCCTTCGCCGGACCCATCTGGACCCGACCGCGACCGGACTCCACCCGCAGGAACTGGTCATGGTCCTCGTGCACCTCCAGCCCGATCTCGCCGCCGGGCTCGATGCTCATGACGGTCAGCTGCAGGTGTGTGCCGGTCCACACGGCGGTGCGGTACGTGTCGTTGCCCAGGGTCGCCTGCTCGATGTCGAGCACCTGCGGATGCGGACCGCGATCCTGGCCGGCTTCGTCGCTCATCGCTTCACTCCTTTTAAATCCGCTGGCATCTTGCCAGGCGCCATAAGGTTCCGCGGTGGCCAGACGTGAACGCGATCTCGAGCGCTTCCTGACGTTCATCGACGCCGTGGTCGCCATCGCGATCACGCTGCTGGTGCTCCCGCTCGCCGAGGCCGGCAGCGAGATCAACCAGGACGAGACCGTCGCCGAGGTGCTGCGCGAGCACGTCGTCGACATCTTCGGGTTCCTGCTGAGCTTCGCCGTCATCTCGCGCTCTGGCTCGCTCAGCACGCGATCGTCAGCGGCCTGGCCCGCCAGACTCCGGCCGTGGTCAACCTGCTGCTCGCGTGGACGCTGACCATCGTGTTCCTGCCGTTCCCGACGACGCTGGTCGCGGCAACCGACAACGGCGGCCTCGTCAAAGTGCTCTACATCGGCACGATGGCCATGAGCTCGGCCCTGCTGACCTGGCTGTGTCGTGGCTGATCGCGCGTGATCGGAGCCTGCGTGACACGGACGTTGCGCCGCACACCGTGGAGATCGCGGCGACCACCGTCACCTTCCTCGTGGCGCTCGCCGCTTCGCTGATCTTCCCAGCGTCCGGCTTCGTCCCCCTCCTTCTCCTGGTGCTGGCCGAACCGATCGCGAACCGCCTGAAACGCCGTCGAGCCGCGGCCCCGGTTTCTCGTTAGCGTGTCCAGGGGGACGTGGGAGGCGGCATGACACCACAGGACACCTCGCTGCTCTGGGACGGCTGGGTGCTGATGCTGCCCGGCGTGTTCGTCGCGGCGGTGCTGGCCACCGCGCTGGCGCTCAACGGGCCCGGCGAGGCCTGGCCGATGTCGAGCAGCCCGCCACCGCCCGGTTCGTCGACGCGTTCGCCGAGGCCAACGCGCTGCGCACCGAGCAGTTCCCCGGCCCGGGGTACGCGCAGCGGTTCGCCGGTGCGGTCGAACGTGCGGAGCAGGCGTGGAGGGCCGCGGTCGAGGCGGCCGAGCACAAGCGCGACGCCCGCTTCGCCCCGAGCGAGCGGCGCCTGATCGCCAAGGTCCAGACGTTGCTCGAGGTCGCCGCCTCCTCGCGGTACGAGTCGGAGCGACGGACGGCGTATCAGCAGGCTCAGCGCCGGCTCGCCGAACTCACGCGGGGTGGCGTCTGCCCCGGCGGGCGGCGGAGGAGCTCGACCACCGGGCGCGCGGGATGCTCGAGGCGGCGGGGACGTAGCCGTCGGACCCGGCGAGACCACAGTCAGGCCTCAGCGCGGAGGGCGCGCCCACCGCCACCGGTCGAGTGTGTGCTTCGCAGCAGTTGCCTCAGGACGCCGACCAGCCCGCCCACTGCACCGGCGTGATGCGACCCGATCGTCTCGGGCGATGTCGGCGAGACGGGCCAGCCGCATGTCGCGCTTGGGCTTCACCTCGTCGACCACGAAGCAGATCAGGTCGTCCACCAGGGCGAACGTGACGGGCACCAGCCGGGGGCGCCCGTCGGACCGCAGGGTGGCCAGCCGTGCGACGGGGGCTGCGGTGATGCGCCGTCGCAGCTCTTGTGGGTCGTCGAGGGTCGGCACCGGTGTGTGCCTACTCGAACACGATGCAGACCTTGCCGCCGAGGCCCTGGTCGGCGACGCGGTAGGCCTCGTCGGCCTGATCCAGGGCGAAGCGGTGGGTGACGACCGTCTCGGGGTGCAGGTTCCACCGGACGAGGTGCTCCAGCAGGTCCTCCATGTGGCGCAGCGAGGTGACCCACGAGCCGTAGAGCGTGATCTGCTTGTGGATCAGCAGGTCGGACACTGCGAACGACACCTGGCCACCCTCGCCGACGAACGCGCAGCGGCCCCACGTCCGGGTGCTCGCGAGCGCGAGGACACGCGCCGCGCCGCTGCCGGAGCAGTCGATGCTCGCCTCGCAGCCCCGGCCGTCGGTAAGGCGCGCGATGGTCGCCTGCGCCTCGTCCCCGGCGACGACGGCGTGGTCGACGAGGCCGTCGTCGAGCGCCGTGTGCAGGCGCTCCGGGGAGAGGTCGGTGCCGATGATCGGACCGGCACCCATCGCGCGGCCGAGCATAGCGGCAGCGAGCCCGACCGGCCCGAGCCCCGTGATCAGCAGTCGATCCTGCCCCGACAGTCGGAGGCGCAGCAGGCCTTCGTACGCCGTCCCGAAGCCGCACGACACGAGCGCGCCGTCGACGTACGTCAACGGCTCGGGCAGCAGGATGCAGGTGGCTTCCTCGGCGAGCAGGTACTCGGCGTGGCCACCGTCGCGCTGCCACCCGTGCGCGGCGCGGTGGGGCGAGCTGCACCCGATCATGTAGCCGTGGCGGCACTCCAAGCAGACCCCGCAGCCCGCGATGTGATAGATCACCACGCGGTCGCCGACCGCGAGCCGCTTCGTCGCCGGTCCGACCGCCACGACCTGTCCGCAGGGCTCGTGGCCGGCAATCACGCCCTGGTAGGCCTCCGCGCCCGTGCCGAGGTGCTCGCGGTAGATCGCGCGGATGTCGCTTCCGCAGATCGACGACGCCTTCATCTGCACGAGGACCTGGCCGGGGCCGGGTGCCGGCACGTCCACCGTGACGTACTCGACGGTGCTGTTGCCCGGCAGCACGACTCCGCTCATGGTCGCCATGAGATCTCCCTTCCCGGTACCGCGTCGGTGGTGATGGCCGCCCCGGCGAGCCGTCGGCCGGCCGCCCGCATCGCGAGCTCGAGGGTCCGGTCGGGATCCTCGGCGGTCAGCAGCCCGAAGAGGAGCCCGGCGGTGGCGGCGTCGCCGGCACCGACCGTGCTTCGCACCGGGACCTCGGGTGGAGCGACCGCCTGATCGCGATCGCTCCACCGGTCCCGGAAAGCGCCTGACCCGGCGAACAGCGCGCCGGCCGCGTCGAGGCGTGCCGGGTCAGCGGTGCAGAGGTGAGCACCGGCACTGCCGCCGGTCACCATCGCGATCGCGGCGCCCATGTCGACGAGCCGCCGGGCGCACCCGCCCAGCTCGTCGGGCCCGCCCTGGATGGCGGGGTCGAGCGTCGTGCGGAGGTCGTCGAGGCTGGGCGTGATGACGTCGACGTGCCGGAGCACCCGCCGGAGCAGGGCCGGCCAGTGCTCACCTGCGGCCGGCGAGCGTGGGTCGAGCACCGCCAGGTCGAGCGACGTGGTGAGGCCGGCGGTGCGAGCGCGCACCAGGAGGGCGTCCAGCTGCGCTCCGCCGTCGGCGACCAGGGCGGGCAGGAGCGGTGGGTAGCCGACATGGAGCAGGTCCGCGTCGTGCACGTCGACCGCGGCGCCGTCGAACCCCGCGTTCGCGCCGACGTGGTGCCAGAACGAGCGGTCTCGCTCGGGCGTCTGGACGACGATCGTGTAGGACGTCGACCGCTCCGGAAGCAGCCGGATCCGATCCGATCCGACGCCCCGGGACTCCAGCAGCCGTACCAGCGTGCGGCCGAGCTCGTCGTCGCCCGCGTCCCCTACCACCTGCACGGGTACGTCGAGCTCGGCCAACGCGCCGCCGGTGTTCGACACGCACCCGCCCGCCGACATGGCGAGCGGGCCGATCTGCTCGAGCTCCCCGGGGTCGCTGCGGGGCAGCGCCCCGAGCTCGGGGATCAGGTCGACGCAGACGTGACCGGCGACGAGAGCGCGACGCATCGGTCGTGGTCCTCCCTGCCTGACGACGGGTCGGTTGATCGGTGTCCGGACAGCAGCCTGCCCGTGTCGACGGCTCGTCGCTACGGTGATCTGAGCACGTCGACCGCACGGAGGACCGAGGGCCATGCACGCAGAGGCGACCGGGCACGGCGTTCGGGACCTCGACCGGAAGCTGCAGAAGATCGCCGGCGGCCGGTACGCCCCGGACGACTTCGTCATCGCCGACGCGAAGGACGCCGACATGGCTTTCGGCGTCACCGCCGCCGGCCCGATCGGTGGCGACCCCGGACCGGTCGCGGCCCCGGGCACGTACCGGACGCGCGCGGCGTACCTCGACGCGATGCGCGCCGTCGTCGCGCAGGGCGAGCTGGACATCCTGCTGACCTCGGTCTCGAACGGGGAGGCGCTGACCGCGGACGGTCCGCTGGGCAGCGGCGTCACCCTTGCGGTGCGTGCCAACGACACCACCGACATCTGGAACACCCGCGGTTCTCGGTACCCGGCGGCGGCCTCCCGGCCGTTCCGCACCGCTGACCTCGCCGCCGTACGCCCGTTCTGCGACCTGGTGCTCTACTCGGTGACGTTCAACAACGACCGGGACCTCGACCTGGCCACGCTGGAGGCGTATGCGGCCTTTCGGCACGAGGCTGCGGAGCTCGGGATCCGGCATTTCCTCGAGGTGTTCAATCCGAACGCGCCGACCGACCTCGCGCCCGAGCACGTCGGGGCGTTCGTCAACGACTCGATCGTCCGGACACTTGCCGGAGTCGCCCGGGTGGAGCGGCCGCTGTTCCTCAAGATGGCCTACAACGGCGCGCGGGCGCTGGCCGAGCTGGTCGAGCACGACACGTCGATCGTGGTCGGCATCCTGGGCGGATCCGCCGGTACCACCCGGGACACGTTCGAACTGCTGCACCGCTCGGAGGCGAGCGGCGGACGGGTCGCCCTGTTCGGGCGCAAGATCCAGCGGGCGGAGTCCCAGCTCGACCTGGTCGGGCTGATGCGCCCCGTGCTGCGGGGCGAGCTCACCCCGGCCGATGCGGTCCGGGCCTATCACGAGACGCTCGCCAAGGCCGAGATCCCGCCGCGGCGCAGCCTCGACGTCGATCTCCAGGTCACGGACGCGGTGCTGCGGGCGGAGTAGCGCAGCTCGTTGTCCCCGGACCTCCGGACTGCCACACTGCCCAGGCCCAACGAGGGGTGGTGCGCGATGTCCACGTCCGGAACCCTGCGGTCGGTCGTCCCGTTCCTGCCGGTCGGTGGGGCGCTGTTCTGCATCCAGCTCGACTTCTTCTCCCTCAACCTCGCGCTGCCGAGCATCGCGGCCGACCTCGGGACCACCGCGACGAACCTGCAGTGGCTGGTGAGCGGCTACATGATCGCGTTGGGCTCGTTGCTCATCCCGGCCGGCCGCGCCGGTGACGTGCTGGGGCGCCGGCGCGTGCTGCTGGTCGGCGTCGCGATCTTCGGACGACGTCGCTGGTGTGCGGACTGGTGTCGTCGGTGCCGGTCCTCATCGCCGCACGGGTCGCGCAGGGTGTCGGCGCGGCCATGATCTTCCCGACGGCATTCGCGCTGGTGAGCAACGCGACCAGTGAGGAAGAGCGGCCCCGGGTGACGGGTGCGCTGCTCGGGATCGCCGGAATCGGAACCGCGCTGGGTCCGGTCGTCGGCGGTGTGCTCGCCAGCGAGGTCAGCTGGCGATGGGTCTTCCTGCTCAACGTGCCGATCGCGGCGCTGGCCGTATGGGGCGGACTGCGCCTGCACGAGTCCCGCGACGAAGCCGGCCCGCGCACGCTGGCCGGGCTCGACTGGTGGGGTGTGGTCACGGTTGTCGCCGGGCTCGCGCTGCTCAGCGTTGCAATCGACGACATCGGCGTGGAGGGGTGGTCCAGCGTGGTCACCCTGGTTCCGCTGCTGGCCGGTGTTGCGCTGCTGGCGGCGTTCTGCGTGGTCGAGACGCGCGCCGAGACGCCGCTGGTTCGCCCGTCCCTGCTGCAGAACCGCGTGTTCGTCGTGCTTACCGTCGCGGGGACGCTCGCGAACATCGGGTCGTGTGTCTTCATCGTGCTGGCCACGCTCGAGCTGCAGAACGTGCGCGGTCTCTCGGCGGCGGCGGCCGGCCTGGTCTTCTTCATCGCCTCGGTCGGGCTGGCGTCCTGCGGGCCGCTGTCCGGGCGGCTGTCGGTGCGCTACCCCGCGGGGATGGTCATGGGCGTGGCAGTGCTGCTGTCCGCGCCAGCCCTCGCGCTGCTGGCGCTGGCCGGCCCGCTGTGGCTCTACGTCGTCGCGCTCGGCCTGTGCGGCATCACCACCGGGATGGGCTACTCGCTCGGCCAGGTCGCCGTGCAGAACGTCCTGCCACCCGAGCGCTCGGCGGAGGGTACGAGCGTGCTGCTCACGATCCTGATCTGCGTCGGCGGCA
>JAQSWF010000199.1 GCA_029266775.1 Pseudonocardia sp. | reverse complement strand
CCGCGCTGCGCCGCGGGCTGGCCGAGGCGGCGCCGCTGCAGCCCGCCGCGATCGTCTACCTCGACGCGGACGGCGAGTACTTCCCCGAGGACATGGCCGGCGTCGTTGCCCCCGTGCTGGCCGGATCGGTCGACTACGTCGTCGGGTCCCGGTTCACCGGGGAGATCCAGTGGATGCAGCGCCGTCGCCGCCTGGGCAACCGGGTGCTGACCGCGGGCCTGCGCTGGGTGGCCCGACGGCCCGACCTGACCGACGGCCAGAGCGGCTACCGGGCGTTCTCGGTCGAGGCGGCCGCCGCCGCCGAGGTGGCGCACGACTACAACTACGCGCAGGTGCTGACCCTGGACCTGCTGAGCAAGGGCTTCGCCTATGCGGAGGTGCCGATCCGCTACCGGTTCCGTACCACGGGTACGTCGTTCGTCCGCCTCGGCCCGTACCTGCGGCGGGTGCTTCCGGCGGTGTACCGGGAGTTGAACGGCCCGGAGTCTCAGTCCTCCACCACGTGGGTGGCGAATCGAGCCCGGGCGGCCGACCAGGCGGCCTGATCGACGGACCCGCCGGTGTCCAGCGCGTCGACGGCGTCGTAGGCCATCTCCATGGCGTGATGCGTATTGTCGTGCGCGAAGAGCCCGAGTCGGCCGAACGTGGTGATTCGCCGCAGTGCTGCGGCCCAGGCGTCGAGTTCCTCGAGCCGGGTGCGGAAGCCGACGTCGTAGACGGGGTAGACGTGCCGGAGCCGCCGGGTCACCACAGCGGAGGGACGGATCGCGGGCAGACCCGTTCGCGCGAGGTCGTCGCACACCCGTGCGGCGAGGTCGTGGTCGCTTGCCGACCACACCTCGTCGTCGAGGGCGCAGGGGAGCTCGGCGCACAGCACGGTGCGGTCGGCGGGATCGTCGAGGTTGGCCCGGTAGTTGGCCGGCTCGGAGACCCGGGTGACCGGCGTGTCGGCGTCCGGGAGGTAGTGCGCGTCGTAGGGCGTCCAGCGCTGACGCCTGTCGACGACCAGGTACACCAGCACCATCGCGCGGAACCTCAGCTGCGCCGCGCCGGCGAGTGCCCGCTCCGGCGGACCAGGGGTCACGATCTTTGCCAACGTCGGGAGCGGCACCGTCGAGAACACCTGCCCGGCCTCGATCGACCGACCGTCCCCGAGCCGCACGCGCACCCGATCGGCCCCGGGTACGAGCTGCTCGGCGGCGGTGCCGAGGGCGATCCGCACCCCGGCGTCCGACGCCGCCTGCGCCAGCGCCTCGACGATCTGGCCGAAGCCGCGCCGCGGGTAGTGGAACAGGCGTCCCTGGCCGTTTCCCCTCCGGCGCACGATCCGCGCTGCGATCTTCCACGGGGTGTCCGCCGTGACCCGTCGGCGGGCCTGCTCGGCGTCGATCCGCTCGCCGGGGAGCCCCCACAGCTTGAGGGCGAACGGCGCGTAGAGCGCCCGGTAGAGCGTCGGTCCGAGCCCGCGGGTCAGCGCGTCCGCGTAGTTCGCAGGAGGTGACGGCCGGCGCCGCGCGGGTGCCGTAGCGGCGTCGACGGCCATTCCCACGAGCATCCGCCGGGGGATCCGTTGCGCCAGCTCGGCCGCGGCCAGCGGGAACCCGACCCACACATCGCCGACGTGCAACCGGCCGTGGCGCCGACGCAGCTGCAGGTCGTCGCCGAGCAGGTCGTGCAGGTCCGCGAGCAGCCGGGGGGACGTCGCCGGGTGCAGCCGGTGGCTGCCGTGGTCGACCCGGACGCCCGCGACCTCGAAGCTCCCCGCCATTCCGCCGATCACCGGCGCCCGTTCGAGGACGGTGACGCTGCGCCCGCTGCGTGCGGCCCGCCACGCGGCGGCCAGCCCGGCCGGCCCGGCCCCGAGGACGACGAGGTCCGCGCTGCTCATGCGACGAGTGCGTCACCCAGGAAGCGGCCGGGCTCGGGCACGCCGGGCAGCGCGAAGAAGAAGCCGCCGCCCTCGGGCAGGACGTACTCCTCGAGGCGCTCACCCTTCAGCCGGGCCTGCACGGCGAGAAATGCCTTCTGCAGGCTGCGCTGGTAGCTGATGAAGGCCAGGCCCTGGTCGAGACGTCCGGCGCGGTCGAACCCCCGGCTGTAGGAGAACCCGCGGCGCAGCATGCGGCTCTCGTCGCTCTCCGGCGTCCGCGGGTTGGCCCGCCGGATGTGGGCGTCCAGCGAGATCCGCTGGCCGTCGGGATCGTCGTCGAACCGCGGGTCGTCGTACTCCTGTTCCATGCCCAGTGGGGCGCCGCTGAGCTTGTACCGGCCGAACAGCGCCTCCTGCTCGGCGAGCTGCGTGCGGTCCCAGAACTCGACGAACATCCGGATGATCCGCACCGCCTGGTACGAGCCGCCCACGGCCCACTCGGGATGGCCGTCGTCGGCACCCACCCACACGTACCGGTCCATCAGTTCGCCGTCGCGGGCGTCGGGGTTCGCCGTGCCGTCCTTGAACCCGAGCAGGTTCCGCGGCGTCCCGCCCGCGTTGCCCGTGCCCGCGCCCCGGGTGTAGCCCTCGGTCATCCACTTCAGGACCATCTCGCCCCGGGTGCGGCGCATCAGCTGCCGCAGCGCGAACTGGAGCGTGTCGCTGTGCCCTGCCTCGAAGCTGAGCAGCAGGTCGCCGTGCGAACGCTCCGGGTCCAGCCGGTCGTTGGCCAGGAACGGCATCGTGACCAGCTCCGGCGGCAGGCGATCGGCCAGCCCGAAACGGTCGTCGAACAGCGAAGCGCCCACGCTCACCACGACGGACAGGTCGTCGGGCGGAGGGGTCTCGCCCAGCAGGCCGGAGTCGACCGGCGGGTAGGCGTCGTCGCGCACCTCCGGAGGTCGTCCGCTCATCAGGCCGCGGATCTCGGACGTGAGCTCGCCGAACAGCGTCCCGAGCCCCGCCCGGTCGGCAACCTGCAAGGAGAACGCGGCCATCAGGGCCCGCGCGGGCGGGGGGACCAGCGTGATGCCCACCTGGGTGGTGCCGTCGAAGGGGACGAACCGCGGCGCGGACGGGGCCGCGGAGTTCGGTGGCGCGTCCGCGGAGCAACCACCGATCGCTCCGGCCCCGACGGCAGCTCCAGCCGTCAGCGCTCCGGTGACGAACCGGCGGCGCGAGAAGCCCCGGCCCCGCGCATTCAACTCAGCGCGCTCATCTCAGTTTCAGGGCCCCCGCGGTGAGCGCGACGTTCTCCGACAGCGAGGCCAGCTGCGCCGTCAGCGTGTCGACCGTCGACTGCGGCACCGTCACCCCGGGGCAGCGCGGCGACGGGTAGGGGTCGTTCTCCAGGCAGTACAGCTTCCAGCCGTCCCCATCGCGCAGCGGCGCGAGCGTCGTCTGCAGGTCGGCGAACCCGGTCTCGATCCTGGTGAGGAGCGCGGGATCGGCCTCCCGCAGAGCCGGTGCGAGCCGCTCGATCGCCGCCTGGGAACCCTCGAGGTTGGCGTTGAAGTCGTACAGGTCGGTCTTCGAGTAGCGGTCTTCCTCACCGGTGATCTTCCCGGACGAGACCTCCTCGATCAGCTCCGCTGCCCCCACGGGCACGGCGACCGGCGGCACCTCCAGCGTCGCGAACTGCGTCTTCAACGTCTGGAGGTCCGCGTCGAGCTTGTCGGCGAACGGCGCGCCGCCCTCCGTCGTGTTCTGCGCGAACAGCAGATACTCCAGCCGGTGCCACCCCGTGAACTCCGGGTCGTCGACGCTGGCGAAGTCGTCCACGCGGGCGTCGACGGCGCCGTCGATCTCCTCGACGAGCCCGGCGAGCGGCTCGATACGCTCCCACGGCACCCGGGACGGCGCGTAGGCAGCCTGAGCGGCGCCGAGGTCGCCGGCCCGCACGGCGTCGGTGAAGACCGTGGTCAGCCGGATGCCGTCGTCGATCTGCTGGGTGGCGTACGCCTTGTACTCGGTCACCGCGGTGAGCACGAGGGGGTTGTCGGTCGTTCCGGCGAGACTCCGATCGCCGAGCCCGCTCGCGGCCGAGCCACCCGAGCCGGTCCCGGCCGACGCCGTCCCTGTGGCACCGGGCTGGGTGACGTTCGCACCGTCGTCGGCGCCACATCCGGCGGTGATCAAAGCCAGCCCGAGCAGGGTGGTCACCGGAAGCAACCTGCTGCGCACATCGACCTCGCTAAGTTAGGGGAGCCTCACCCTACATTGGTGAGGTAGTCCTAGCGCCAGTCCCTACGAGAGCGTGCTCGACGCGGTCCTGCGGCGAGCCCTCACCGCTGCTGCGGTGGCGAGTCCGACGAGGACGGCGCACCACGCGATGTGCAGCACGCCGAGCGCGCCGCGGTAGTCGGGGAACAGCACACGCTCCGGACCGGTGAGGTTCGGGAAGCCGAGCACCCAGGTGAACGTGCCGGTGTACCCGTCGACCAGCATGCCGGCGTAGATCACCACTCCGAGCGCGCCGAGGCCGGCGGCCGAGATCTGGACGATGCGTCCGGCCCGGGCGGCCCACTCGACGATCAGCAGCACCGCCAGCGGGACGACGACCACCACGTGCCGACCCGGCCACCAGAACCCGTGCATGGTGGCGGCCACGAAGGTCGCGATCAGCCAGCCCACCGCCAGCGGCACGGCCAGGGCCATCGTGTGCCGCGGCCGGTGGACCAGCAGCGCCGCGGCGGCGGGAACCAGGAGGAGGTATGCCGGCTGCCAGGCCGCCAGGCCGTAGTCGCGGTCGACCAGCAGGCCGATCAGGCGGGTCGCCCGCCCGGCCGGGTTCACCTCGTCTCCCACCACGGCGAACTCGCCGCGGCCGGTGAAGTGGTCCCCCGTGGCGTACACCGTCCAGCCGCCCCACACCGCGCGGTGCACGGCCAGGTACACGGCGCCGGCCGCAGCCAGCACCCCGGCGCCGAGCAGTACGTCGCCATGTCGCCTTGCGCGCCACCAGCGCGCCGCGCCGACCGCCGCGAGGGCCGCGACCACCGGGACGTACTTCACCGAGAGCCACGGGATCGTGGCCAAGACCGCGACGAGCAGGCCGATGTTCCGCCGGTCCACGGGACCGGTCAGGGCGACGATGGCGGTCACGACCAGCAGCGCGGCCGGGAGCTCCGGGTAGAGCTGCTGGCCGTAGACGGCGAGCGGCGCGGAGGCGACGGCCAGGCCCACCCCGATCAGAGCGACCGCAAGAGGGACCTCCAGACGGCGGACCGCGACCCACAGCGTCAGCGCAGCGAGCAGGCCGGCCAGCGCCGCGAGGGCGATCTTGGCTCCCACCCAGCCCGCCCACGCGACGGGAAGCGCGAGCAGCAGCGGGAGCAGCGGATCGTGGGGGCTGATCTGGCTGCCGTCAGCCCGGACCTCGGTCTGGACGGGCGGCTCGACGGCGGAGAAGGGGGACCACCGGCGGAAGGCGAGCTCGTCGGAGATGTCGAGGTCGCCGTCTTCGGCTGTCGAGGTGGCCGTGAGGAGGTACTGAGTCTCGTCGACGGCTGCGTGCTGCTCGTCCGTGGCCCCGATGCCGATGCCGGCCGCGGCGGCCGCCGTCGCCACCACCGCGACCACCACCATCGCAGCCCACAGGTGCGAGACGCGCGCGACCGCGCGCGCCGGCGCCATCACGCGTCCTCGATCGCCATCCGTGCCCGCACCTCGCCCAGCGCCTCCTGGTACTCCGGGCGCGGGTCCATGGCGGCGGCCATCTTCAGCTGGGTGTGCGCCTCGGCAAGCCGGCCCTGCCGCTGCAGCGCCTTGCCCAGGGCGAACCGGGCGTAGTGGTCGGCCGGGTCGAGGTCGATGACGCGTTCGAAGGCCTCCTCCGCGAGGCGCAGCTGCGCGGAGTTGAGATAGGCCCGCCCGGCCAGCAGCTGGACCGACGCGTGGTTGGGTTGGCTCTCCAGCACCGGCCCGAGAGCCTGCAGGGCGTCGAGGGGACGGCTGCGCGCGATCAGCATCTCGGCGCGGCGAAACGACTCGAACAGACCGTCGGACCCAGGCTGGCTCGTCATGGTCGGACCTACGTTAGGTGTCCCGGAGCCGATCGGCGAGATCTGGGCTGGGACATGTCGTGGCCCGGGCGGCGAGCGGGCGCGACCCGCCCGCGCTTCGACCCTGCGCGCGGCGCTGTGGCCGTTACGCTCCCGTATCGAGGTGTGGATCGACATCTCGAACTGCGTGGGATCAACGGGGACTGGGGGCAGCGGTGGCGGTCATCGAGCAGGTCGGGGCGCGGGAGATCCTCGACTCGCGGGGTAATCCCACGGTTGAGGTCGAGGTGGCGCTCGAGGATGGGACGTTGGCTC
>JAQSWF010000198.1 GCA_029266775.1 Pseudonocardia sp. | reverse complement strand
CGACAGGATGTTGTTGCTCGAGAGCATCAGCACCCGGGCCTCGGACTGCGCCTCGGCCGACAGCGGCAGGTGCACCGCCATCTGGTCGCCGTCGAAGTCGGCGTTGAACGCCTCGCAGACCAGCGGGTGCAGCTGGATGGCCTTGCCCTCCACCAGCTGCGGCTCGAAGGCCTGGATACCGAGGCGGTGCAGCGTCGGCGCCCGGTTCAGCAGCACGGGGTGCTCGGAGATGACCTCCTCGAGCACGTCCCACACCTGCGAGCGACCGCGCTCCACCATCCGCTTGGCCGACTTGATGTTCTGCGCGTGGTTCAGGTCCACCAGGCGCTTCATCACGAACGGCTTGAACAGCTCCAGCGCCATCTGCTTGGGCAAGCCGCACTGGTGCAGCTTGAGCTGCGGACCGACCACGATGACCGAACGGCCGGAGTAGTCGACGCGCTTGCCGAGCAGGTTCTGACGGAACCGGCCCTGCTTGCCCTTGAGCAGGTCCGACAGCGACTTGAGCGGCCGGTTGCCGGGACCCGTGACCGGACGGCCGCGCCGGCCGTTGTCGAACAGCGCATCCACGGCCTCCTGCAGCATCCGCTTCTCGTTGTTGACGATGATCTCGGGCGCGCCGAGGTCGATCAGCCTCTTGAGGCGGTTGTTGCGGTTGATGACGCGGCGGTACAGGTCGTTCAGGTCGCTCGTGGCGAACCGACCGCCGTCCAGCTGCACCATCGGGCGCAGGTCCGGCGGGATGACCGGCACGCAGTCCAGCACCATGCCCATCGGCGAGTTCCCGGTGGCCTGGAACGCCGCAACGACCTTGAGCCGCTTGAGCGCACGCAGCTTCTTCTGGCCCTTGCCGCTGCGAATGGTCTCCCGCAGATTCTCGGCCTCGGCCTCGATGTCGAAGTTCTGCAGCAGTGTCTGGATCGCCTCGGCGCCCATGGCACCGGTGAAGTAGTCGCCGTAGCGGTCGTACAGCTCGCGGTAGATGCCCTCGTCCGCGATGAGCTGCTGCACGTCCAGCTTGACGAACGTCGTCCAGATCTCCTCGAGCCGGTCCAGCTCACGCTGGGCCCGGTCGCGGAGCTGGCGCATCTCCCGCTCGCCGCCCTCCTTCACCTTGCGGCGGACGTCGCTCTTCGCGCCGTCGCGCTCCAGCTCGGCGAGGTCCGCCTCGAGCTTCTGCGCCCGGGCCTCCACGTCCGCGTCACGGCGTTGCTCGACCCGCTTGCGCTCGACGGTCATCTCGTTCTCGAGCGTCGACAGGTCCGTGTGTCGTTGCTCCGTGTTCACCGAGGTGATCACGTAAGCCGCGAAGTAAATGATCTTCTCGAGGTCCTTGGGAGCCAGGTCGAGCAGGTAGCCCAGCCGGCTGGGAACGCCCTTGAAGTACCAGATGTGGGTGACGGGAGCGGCCAGCTCGATGTGGCCCATCCGCTCGCGGCGCACCTTGGCGCGGGTGACCTCCACGCCGCAGCGCTCGCAGATGATGCCCTTGAAGCGGACGCGCTTGTACTTGCCGCAGTAGCACTCCCAGTCCCGGGTCGGGCCGAAGATCTTCTCGCAGAAGAGCCCGTCCTTCTCCGGCTTCAGGGTGCGGTAGTTGATGGTCTCCGGCTTCTTCACTTCGCCGTGCGACCACTGACGGATGTCTTCGGCGGTGGCCAGGCCGATGCGAAGCTCGTCGAAGAAGTTGACGTCGAGCAATTCGTGTCCTTCTGTCGTTATCGGCCGGGGGTCAGTTGACGACGTCGTCGACGGTCATGGAGTCCGATCCGGGCCGGCTGGACAGGTTGATGCCCAGATTCGCCGCAGCGCGCTCGAGGTCTTCGTCGTCCGTGTCCCGCATCTCGATGGTGGCGCCGTCGCTGGACAGCACCTCCACGTTCAGGCACAGCGACTGCAGCTCCTTGAGCAGCACCTTGAACGACTCCGGAATTCCCGGCTCGGGGATGTTCTCGCCCTTGACGATCGCCTCATAGACCTTGACCCGGCCCACCACGTCGTCCGACTTGATGGTGAGCAGCTCCTGCAGCGTGTACGCCGCGCCGTAGGCCTGCATCGCCCAGCACTCCATCTCGCCGAACCGCTGGCCACCGAACTGGGCCTTGCCGCCCAGCGGCTGCTGCGTGATCATCGAGTACGGGCCGGTCGACCGCGCGTGGATCTTGTCGTCGACCAGGTGGAGCAGCTTGAGGATGTACATGTAACCCACGGCCACCGGGAACGGGTACGGCTCGCCGGACCGCCCGTCGAGCAGCTGGGCCTTGCCGTCCCCACCGACCATGCGCTCCCCGTCGCGGTTCGGCAGCGTCGAGCCCAGCAGCCCGGTGATCTCGTGCTCCTTGGCACCGTCGAACACCGGCGTGGCCGTGTTCGTGCCGGGCGCCGCGGAGTACAGCTCGTCCGGCAGTGCCGAGGCCCACTCCGGCTGACCCTCGATGTCCCAGCCGTTCTTGGCGATCCACCCGAGGTGGGTCTCCAGGACCTGGCCGATGTTCATCCGGCGCGGCACGCCGTGGGTGTTGAGGATGATGTCGACCGGGATCTTGCCGATCACGCCCTTGTTGCCGTGCCGACCCGCCAGCTTGTCGCCGTCGGAGATCTTGCGCTTCTGGGCCACGTACACCCGGACCAGCTCGTTCACGCCGGGCGCCAGCTCGTCGTCGTCGTCCCGGGAGAACACCCGGATGCCGATGACCTTGCCGGTTTCGCCGTGGGGCACCTTCAGCGAGGTGTCGCGGACCTCGCGCGCCTTCTCGCCGAAGATCGCGCGGAGCAGCCGCTCCTCCGGGGTCAGCTCCGTCTCGCCCTTGGGCGTGACCTTGCCGACCAGGATGTCGCCGGGCTGGACCTCGGCTCCGATCCGGATGATGCCGCGCTCGTCCAGGTCCGCGAGGACCTCCTCGGAGACGTTCGGGATGTCCCGGGTGATCTCCTCGGCGCCGAGCTTGGTGTCGCGGGCGTCGATCTCGTGCTCTTCGATGTGGATCGAGGTGAGCACGTCGTCCTGCACCAGGCGCTGGGACAGGATGATCGCGTCCTCGTAGTTGTGGCCCTCCCACGGCATGATCGCCACGAGCAGGTTCTTACCGAGGGCCATCTCGCCGTCTTCGGTGCACGGCCCGTCCGCGAGCACCTGGCCCGCCTCGATCCGCGCGCCCTCTTCGACGATCGGCTTCTGGTTCGTGCAGGTGCCCTGGTTGCTGCGGCGGAACTTGTGCAGCCGGTAGGTCTGACGCGAGCCGTCGTCGGCCATCACCGTGATGAAGTCCGCGCACAGCTCCTCGACGACACCGGGCTTCTCGGCCACGACCACGTCACCGGCGTCGACCGCGGCGCGCAGCTCCATGCCGGTGCCGACCAGCGGCGACTCGGAGCGGAGCAGCGGCACGGCCTGGCGCTGCATGTTCGCGCCCATCAGCGCGCGGTTCGCGTCGTCGTGCTCGAGGAACGGGATCATCGCGGTCGCGACCGACACCATCTGCCGCGGCGAGACGTCGATGTAGTCGACGGCCGTCGGCGGGATGTAGTCGACCTCGCCGCCCTTGCGACGCACCAGCACGCGCTCGCTCGTGAACGACCCGTCGTCGGCGAGCGGCTCGTTCGCCTGCGCGATGACGAACCGGTCTTCCTCGTCCGCAGTCAGGTAGTCGATCTGCTCGGTGGCGATGCCGCCTTCCACCTTGCGGTACGGCGTCTGGATGAAGCCGAACGGGTTGACCTGCGCGAAGCTGGACAGCGACCCGATCAGGCCGATGTTCGGGCCTTCCGGGGTCTCGATCGGGCACATGCGGCCGTAGTGGCTGTGGTGCACGTCGCGGACCTCGAAGCCGGCCCGCTCTCGGGACAGGCCGCCCGGACCCAGCGCGGACAGACGCCGCTTGTGCGTCAGGCCGGCCAGCGGGTTGGTCTGGTCCATGAACTGCGACAGCTGGGACGTGCCGAAGAACTCCTTGATCGCAGCCACGACCGGCCGAATGTTGATCAAGGTCTGCGGCGTGATCGCCTCGACGTCCTGAGTGGTCATCCGCTCGCGGACGACCCGCTCCATGCGCGAGAGGCCGACCCGGATCTGGTTCTGGATCAGCTCGCCCACGGTGCGCAGGCGCCGGTTGCCGAAGTGGTCGATGTCGTCGGTCTCGACCGGGATCTCGACGCCGTCCGCCGAGCTCATCGCCTTCTCGCCCGCGTGCAGGCGCACGAGGTACTCGATGGTGGTGCCGATGTCGTCCTCGGTCAGCGTGCCGACCGAGGTGTCGATCGACAGGCCCAGCTTCTTGTTGGCCTTGTACCGGCCGACCTTGGCAAGGTCGTAGCGCTTGTCCTTGAAGAACAGGTTCTCCAGCAGGGTCTGCGCGCTCTCGCGGGTGGGCGGCTCGCCCGGGCGCAGCTTGCGGTAGATGTCGAGCAGCGCCTCGTCCTGGCCGGCGGTGTGGTCCTTCTCCAGGGTGGCAATCATCGTCTCGGAGAACCCGAAACGCTGCTGGATCTGCTCCGCGGACCAGCCGAGCGCCTTGAGCAGCACGGTGACCGGCTGGCGGCGCTTGCGGTCGATCCGGACACCGACGGTGTCGCGCTTGTCCACGTCGAACTCGAGCCACGCGCCGCGGCTGGGGATGATCTTGACCGAGTAGACGTCCTTCTCGGTCCCGTTGATGATGAACGTGCCCTTGTCGGTCATCACGGGGAAGTCGCCCATGAAGACCGTCTGGCTCTTGATCTCGCCGGTGGTGTTGTTGGTGAACTCCGCGGTGACGAACAGCGGAGCCGCGTACGTCATGTCCTTGTCCTTGCACTCCTCGACGGAGGCCTTGACCTCGTCGAAGCGCGGGTCGGAGAAGGACAGCGACATCGAGCCGGAGAAGTCTTCGATCGGCGAGATCTCGGTGAGGATCTCCTCGAGACCGCCGACCGGGTTCTCGTCACCGGCGTCGAGGCGACGCTGGAACCACGCCTCGTCCCCGACCAGCCACTCGAACGACTGGGTCTGCAGGTCGAGCAGGTCGGGCACCCGCAGCGGCTCGCGGATCTTCGCGAAGGAGACCCGCGTCGGCGCTCCGGGCAGCGCCAGGTGGTCCGAGGTGGTTGCGGGGGTCGTGGTGGCGCGGGACGAAGCCAAGATGCGTCCTTCCGAGAACTATGCTCTCGTCTGGCGGGCACCGGCCCCGCGCGCTAGGTTTGCTCAACTCGCCCGGCCAGGACCCCGGGCGGAGGGCTCCAGGCCGCGGGACCTGCGTGCACACACCGTCTGTTGTCGACGCGCAGCCGTCGTCCCGGCTCACGTGCACCGTTGAGAGCACTCGACCTGCGAGGACCCGTCACGCGCGCACGCGAACCTGAATGTAGGCAGCGCAAAGAAGCAGTCTAGCTGCAAATGCAGCCGCTGTCCAGGGTGGTCCTCCGGGCGATCATCGAGCAGTCGCCAAGCCGGCCATCGAGACCTAAGGGTGACCTGAGCGGGGCACCGAGTCAAGACGCCACGCGTCGATAAGTGGTCTGTTTTGCGGGACGACCGGCCCGGGGGCGGCCTCGCCACCCACTGTTCCCGTTCCCCGGAGCGAACGAGCCGTTCACCCGCTTCGTGCGGGTGAGGCGTGCTCGACCGGCTCCGAGGAACGGGGAGAGATCAGGCCAGGCTGACCGAGGCGCCCGCGTCCTGCAGCTTCGTCTGCGCGGCCTCGGCGGCGTCCTTCGGCACGGCCTCGAGGATCGGCTTCGGGGCCGACTCGACGAGGTCCTTGGCCTCCTTGAGGCCCAGGCCCGGGACGAGCTCACGGACGACCTTGATGACCTGGATCTTCTTCTCGCCCGCAGCCTCCAGGACGACGTTGAACTCGTCCTTCTCCTCCTGGGCGGGCGCGGCCTCGCCACCGGCGGCCGGACCGGCGGCGGCCACGGCGACCGGCGCGGCCGCGGTGACCTCGAACGTGTCCTCGAACTTCTTCACGAACTCCGACAGCTCGAGCAGCGTCATGTCCTTGAACGCGTCGAGCAGCTCGTCGGTCGACAGCTTCGCCATCGTCTTCTCCTTCTGGTGCGCCGGGGTGCGGCGCGGGTGGGTGGGTGTGTCAGCTCTCGGACGCAGCGTCGGGGGTGGTGCCCTGGGCGGCCGCTGCGGCCTCGTCGGCCTCCGCAGGAGAGGCGTCGGCGGCACGCTTGTCCGCCAGCGCCTGCGCCAGCCGTGCGACCTGCGAGGCCGGAGCCGCGAACAGGCCGGCGGCCTTGCTCAGGTTGCCCTTCATCGCGCCGGCCAGCTTGGCCAGCAGGACCTCGCGGGACTCCAGGTCGGCGATCCGGTTGACCTCCTCCACGGACAGCGCGTTGCCGTCCATGAAGCCGCCCTTGATCACCAGGCCCTGGTTCGTCCTGGAGAAGTCGCGCAGCGCCCGCGCCGCGTCGACCGGCTCGCCGGTGACGAACGCGATGGCGGTGGGGCCGGTCAGCAGGGCGTCGAGCCCGTCGACGCCGGCATCCTGTGCCGCCCGCTTCACCAGGGTGTTCTTCGCGACGCGGTAGGTCACTCCGGCGCCGAGCGCGCGACGCAGCTGCGTGAGCTGCGCCACGGTGAGGCCGCGGTACTCGGTGACGACCGAGGCGGACGAGCCCCGGAACTCGTCGGCGATCTCGGCGACCGAGGCGACCTTGTCGGGTCGTGCCATCCCTTGCCTCCTCTCGGGATCGGTGCGTGCCACCGCGAGAAGGCTCCGGGACGACGAACGCCCCGCGCGCAGGCACGGGGCGACAGCGGGAGCGGTGCGAGCACCGACACCCGGAAGACCTCGTCCTCCTGCGCGGGCCGCCCGTCTTCAGACGGGACCTTCGTCCGCCGGCATCGGTGACGCCGGCGCAGACCTGCGGTCTTCGGTGGAACTGTGACCAGCCTACGCGACGCCTGCCCCCACCCCGCGCGAGTCGCCATAAACCGGCGCGCGAGTCGCTACAAACTGGCGCGCGAGTCGACACGGCCACACCACGGCCTGTGCTGGCGCGAGACTGTGCCCGTGTCCATCCCGCAGGCTGACGTGCGCCCCCGGCCGCGGTCGGGGGTTGCGCTGCTCGCCCTCGCCGGCGTCGCCTGGGGCACCGGCGGGCTGCTCGGCAGCCTGCTGGCCGACGAGGCGGGGCTGTCCCCGCTCGCCGTGGCGGCCTACCGCCTCGGGCTGGGCGGTCTCCTCGTCGGAGTGCTCGTCGTCGGCGCAACGCCGTTTCGCGCGCGCCCTGAGCCCCGGCTCGGCGCCGACGGGCACCGGCGTACTGCATGGCGCCGAATCGGCATCCTCGCGGTCCTCGCAGCCTTCCAAGCCTGCTACTTCACCGCGGTCGCACTGAGCTCCGTCGGGCTCGCGACGCTGGTGACGATCGGCACTGGCCGGTGGTGGTCACCGCCGTCGAGGCCGCACGCCGTCGCGCCCCCCGTGGCGCGGCCGTCACCGTCGTCCTCGCGCTGGCCGGGCTCGGCCTGCTGTGGGGCTCCCGACCGCGGCAACCGACCTCTCCTCGCCGTCGCCGGCTCGACCGCGGCCGTCCTGGCGGGTGCGAGCTTCGCGACGATGACGCTGGTCGGCGCGCGCCCCGTGCCGGGACTCGACGCGGCCACCACCACCGCCGTCTCGTTCGTGCTCGGCGGCCTGCTCCTCGTCGGGCCCGCCCTCCTGGTCGGTGGGCCCGCCATGCCGTCGACCGCCGCCGGTTTCGGGCTGGTGGCTCCCCCGGTACCGCGGCGGTCATGGCTCTGCTCGAGCCGCTGACGGCGGCGGCACTCGCCGCGCTGCTGCTCGGCGAACGGCTCGGTCCCGCAGGGTTGACCGGAGCCGTGTTGCTCGCCGTGGCCGTGCTGCGCGCGGCCCGAGGTGGTCAGGGGTGACGGCAGCCGTGTGCGTTCGGCGGTGGCGAGGTGGGCGCTTCGCGCGCCGGCGTGTGGCGACGGGCGTGGCTCAGTGCGCGGGCGACGGCGCGGAGGTCGGCGAGTGGAGTGGACCGGCGGCGGGAGGCCAATGGAGGAGGTGGTTCGGGTGGACCGAAGCGACGGTTCCAGTCGTAGCCATCGCGCGTGTCCACGCCGTAGCGCGGCGCGGCGAGCGCGATGACGACGAGCAGGGCCGGGAGCATCCAGAGCGACGTGGTCATGCTAAGAGCGTGCTCTCCTGCGGCCTGGTCAACCAGGGCCAATTGCGCAAGAGTGGACCGGGTGGACCTCCTGCACTCCGACGACGTCGAGCGACGCATCGGCGCCCGCAGCTTCGCGCGGCTGCTCGGCGACTGGCGTCCCCCCACCGGTCGCGGCATCTCCGCCGCACTCGCCGACCGCGTGCGGCTGCTGGTGCTCGACGGTCGGCTCCCCCTGCAGATGCGGGTGCCCGCCGAGCGTGAGCTGGCGGGCGCGCTCGAGGTCAGCCGGACGACCGTCGCCGCGGCCTACGAGATCCTGCGTGACGGCGGCATCCTGCACAGCCGCCGTGGCTCCGGGAGCTGGACCCAGCTGCCGAAGGGCTCGGCCGAGGCCGGCATGAGCTCGCCGTTCTCCCCGCACGGCGACCGCACGCTGTTCGATCTCGCCCACGCCGCGCTGCCCGCACCGGCCGAGGAGCTCCGCCGGGCGGCAGCGCAGGCCGTCCAGGACCTCGACGCCCACCTCGGCGGCCACGGCTACGACCTGCTCGGGCTGCCCGGGCTGCGCGCGGCCGTCGCGCGCCGGTTCACCGCCCGCGGGCTTCCGACCACGCCGGACCAGATCCTGATCACGGCGGGCGGCCAAGCCGCGATCGCGCTGGTCCTCGCCACGCTGGTCAATCCCGGCGACCGGGTACTGGTCGAGCACCCGACCTACCCGAACGCGCTCGACGCTGTGCGGGCGCGCGGTGCCCGCTGTGTGCCCGTACCGCTGGAGCCGACCACCGCCGGCGCGAGTGCCTGGGACCTCGACCTGGTGACCGCGGCCGTCCGCGACGCCGCGCCGCGGCTCGCCTACCTCGTGCCCGACCACCAGAACCCGACGGGCGCGCTGCTCGACGGCGCGGGCCGGGAGCGGCTCGTCGCGCTCGCCAGGCGTACGGGCACGCCGCTGCTGATCGACGAGACCCTCGCCGAGCTGACCCTGACCGACCCCAGCCCGCTGCCGGTCGCGGCGCACGGTGCGCCCGATTCGGCGCTGGTCGTCACGGTCGGGTCGGCGGCCAAGGTGCTGTGGGGCGGGTTGCGGATCGGCTGGATCCGCACGGCAGCGCCGATGGTGCGCCGGATCGGGGCGCTGCGCGCTGCGACAGACCTGGGCGGACCGGTGCTAGAGCAG
The DNA here is from genome assembly GCA_029266775.1 of Pseudonocardia sp. Classification (GTDB taxonomy): domain Bacteria; phylum Actinomycetota; class Actinomycetes; order Mycobacteriales; family Pseudonocardiaceae; genus Pseudonocardia. Next base: position 12,120 of record JAQSWF010000198.1, on the reverse strand, counting down.
CTGCTCGCCACCCGTCTCATCGACGATCTCGAGCCCGTCGTGCGGGCCCGTCGCGCCGAGCTGGCCGCAGCCCGCGACCACCTGCTCGGCCGGCTCGGCAACACCTTCCCCGGCTGGGTTCCGTCGCGTCCGTCGGGCGGGCTGAGCCTGTGGATCGACCTCGGGGCGCCGGTGTCCAGCCGGCTCGTCGGGGCCGCTCGCCGGGAGGACGTGCTGCTCGCCGCGGGTCCGCGGTTCGGGCTCGCCGGCGCGTTCGAACGGTACCTGCGCCTGCCGTACACCCTGCGCCGCGACCGGGTCGAGCCGGCGCTCGACAGGCTGGTCACCGCGTGGCACACGCTCGACGAAGCCCACCCGGAGACCGAGCCGACCGCTGTCGCCTGATCCGCGCCGCCCTCCCTGCACGTCGGAGCCATAGTGCCGTCCAGCGTGCCGGGGAACAGCAGTATGGCTCCGAAGTGCGGGAGGGGCGTGGAGTGCGGGAGACGCGTGCAGTGTGGGAGAGGCGTGCAGTGTGGGAGAGGCGTGCAGGGCGGGAGGGGTGTGACGTGGGGACGGGGCCGCTGCTTGGACTGCGCGTCGTCGAGCTGGCGGGGATCGGGCCCGCTCCGCACGCCGCGATGGTGCTCGCGGACCTCGGCGCGGACGTGGTCCGCGTCGACCGGCCCTCCCCGGCCGGCACTGCTTCGCTGCCTGCCGACGCGGCTCATCCGGATCCCATGCTGCGCGGGCGCCGCCGCATCGTCGTCGACCTCAAGGACCCTGCCGGGCGAGCCGACGTGCTCCGCCTGGTCGAGCGCTCCGACGTTCTGCTCGAGGGGCTCCGGCCCGGTGTCGCCGAGCGCCTCCGGGTCGGTCCGGACGACTGCCACGCCCGCAATCCCCGGCTGATCTACGGCCGGATGACCGGCTGGGGCCAGGACGGGCCGTTGGCACCGCGGGCCGGCCACGACATCAACTACCTCTCGCTGACCGGGGCGCTGCACGCGATCGGTCGGTCCGGCGACCGTCCCGTGGTCCCGCTCAACCTCGTGGCCGACATGGGCGGCGGCTCCATGCTGCTGCTGGTCGGTGTGCTCGCCGCGCTGTGGGAGGTGCAGCGCTCAGGGCTGGGCCAGGTGGTGGACGCGGCCATGGTGGACGGCACCAGCCTGCTGATGCAGATGATCTGGGCGTTCCACGGTCGGGGGCAGTGGGCGGACGGGCGCGAGACCAACCTGCTCGACGGCGGCGCCCCCTACTACGACACCTACACCTGCGCGGACGGGCGCCACGTCGCGGTCGGCGCGCTCGAGCCGCAGTTCTACGCCCAGCTGCTCGACGGGCTCGGCCTCGACCCGGCCGCGCTGCCCGACCGGGACGACCGGGCGGCATGGCCGACGCTCCGGGCCCGGATCACCGAGGCGTTCGCCGCCCATACGCGCGACCACTGGGTCACGGTGTTCAACGGCATCGATGCCTGCGTGACCACCGCGGTTCTCGCGGACCCCGGCGACGCTGCCCGGCCCACCCGCCGCACCGGAGAGCGTCGACTCCGTGCTGGCCGACTGGGCTTGAGACGACCAGCCTCGAATGAGCGAAAGCGGCGTTGGCAAAGTGAGACCTTGCGAACGCCGCTTTCGCTCGACAGGAGGTGGCCTGCGGCAGCCCTCAGGAGGCTCGGCGGCAGGTGCGGTCAGGCGGACGGAGCGTCGTCGGCCAGCAGGTTCCGGGTGCGGTTCGGGTCGACGGGGATGCCGGGGCCGGTCGTCGTCGAGACCGTCACCTTCTTGAGGTAACGCCCCTTCGCGGCGGACGGCTTCGCCCGCAGGACCTCGTCCAGCGCGGCGCCGTAGTTCTCCACCAGCTTCTCGACGGGGAACGACGCCTTGCCGATCACCAGGTGCAGGTTCGCCTGCTTGTCCACGCGGAAGTTGATCTTGCCGCCCTTGATGTCCTGAACGGCCTTCGCGACGTCCGCGGTCACCGTGCCGGTCTTCGGGTTCGGCATCAGACCACGCGGGCCGAGGATGCGGGCGATGCGCCCGACCTTGGCCATCTGGTCCGGGGTCGCGATGGCGGCGTCGAAGTCGAGCCACCCACCCTGGATCCGCTCGACCAGGTCTTCCACTCCCACGACGTCGGCGCCCGCGGCCTCTGCCTCCGCGGCTCGGTCCCCGGCGGCAAAGACGATCACACGGGCCGTCTTGCCCGTGCCGTGCGGCAGGTTGACGGTGCCGCGGACCATCTGGTCCGCCTTGCGGGGGTCGACGCCCAGCCGCATCGCGACCTCGACGGTGGGGTCCATCTTCGAGGTGGCGGCGGTGTCCTTGGCCAGGTTGGCGGCCTGCAGCGGGCTGTAGAGCCGCTCCCGGTCCACCAGCTCGGCGGCCTTGCGGTAGTTCTTGCTGCGCTTCATCGCTGTCCTTCGTCGTCGAGGTCAGTCGTGGTGCGAGCCGCGCCGGGCTCTCCCACGCGGACGTGGCGTCCGTATTGCAGGGTCCGTACTGCGTATCAACGCCTCACTCGGAGACGGTGATTCCCATCGACCGGGCGGTGCCAGCGATGATCTTCGCGGCCTGGTCCAGGTCGTTGGCGTTGAGGTCCTGCATCTTGGTCTGCGCGATCTGGCGCACCTGGTCCATCGTCACCGACGCGACCTTGGTGCGATGCGGCTCGCCGCTGCCCTTCTCCACACCGGCCGCCTTGAGCAGCAGGCGCGCGGCGGGCGGGGTCTTCAGCTCGAAGGTGAACGAGCGATCCTCGTAGACCGAGATCTCGACCGGCACGATGTCGCCGCGCTGGGACTCGGTGGCCGCGTTGTAGGCCTTGCAGAACTCCATGATGTTCACGCCGTGCTGGCCGAGCGCGGGGCCGACCGGCGGGGCCGGCGTGGCCGCCCCGGCCTTGATCTGGAGCTTGACGATCGCGGAGAGCTTCCGCTTCTTGGGGGGCATCGGAAAGTGACCTCTTCGGGACGACGGGTGTTTCTCGGTGGAGCAGGTGCCGGTCAGATCTTGCTGACCTGGCTGAAGGCGAGCTCGACCGGAGTCTCCCGGCCGAAGATGGACACGAGGACCTTCAGCTTCTGCGCGTCCGGGTTCACCTCGTTGATCGTGGCGGGCAGGGTGGCGAACGGCCCGTCCATCACGGTGACGGACTCGCCGACCTCGAAGTCGACCTCGATCGTCGGCTTGCCACCCGCCGCGGCAGGCGCACCCCCGCGGCCGGAGGTCGCCTGCTTGGGAGCGGCAGTGCGCGGCAGCAGGAACTTAACGACCTCGTCGATGGTCAACGGCGAGGGCTTCGAGGTGGCGCCCACGAAACCGGTGACGCCCGGGGTGTTGCGGACCGCCCCCCACGACTGGTCGTTCAGCTCCATCCGCACCAGGATGTAGCCGGGCAGCACCTTGCGCTGCACCTGCTTGCGCTGACCATTCTTGATCTCGGTGACCTCTTCCGTGGGCACCTCGACCTGGAAGATGTAGTCCTCGACGTCCAGTGTCTGCACCCGGGTCTCGAGGTTCGCCTTCACCTTGTTCTCGTAGCCGGCGTACGAGTGCACGACGTACCAGTCGCCGGGGGCGCGCCGCAGCGCCGCGCGCAGCTCCTCGGCGGGGTCGACCTCCACGGGCTCCGGCTCGTCGGGAGCGGCTTCAGTCACGACGTCGTCCGCGCCCGCAGGGTCGTCCGCCTCGCCGGTGTAGGAGTGCGACGCGACGTCCGTCCCGTACGCGACCTCGACGTCGACGTCCTGCTCGGACGCGACGGTGGTGTCGGTATCGGTGTCGGCTCGGGGGCTGCCGTCGTGGGTGGTCACGTGGAGTTCCTCGCTTGCAGTTGTCGCGGGTGCGCGGGTCGGGGGCGGCAGTTCAGGTGCCGAACAGGAACAGCACGCCCTGCCCGAACACGTAGTCCAGCAGGAAGACCAGCGCGACCATGAACGACACGAAGATCAGCACGACGATCGTGTAGGTCACGAGCTGGTTCCGCGTCGGCCAGATGACCTTGCGCAGCTCGGCGACCACCTCGCGCAGGAAGCGGACGAACCGCTGCGGCAGCGAGCCCTTGCCCGGACGCCCGCTCTCGCGGACGGCAGTGCTGCGGGCGCGCGTCGCACCGGATGCAGACGGCGCGGTGTCCGGCCGCCGCGCACGGCGATCGGCGGCCGTGCGCGGGCGCTCCCGCCCCGCGTCCGCCTCGCGCTCCTCCGCGGTCACACCGCACTCCTCCGCTGGTCTGTGGTTCGTGCAGGGGCGACAGGACTTGAACCTGCAACCTGCGGTTTTGGAGACCGCTGCTCTGCCAGTTGAGCTACACCCCTCGGCCGGCACGGCATGGAACCGGTCCTTGTGCCACAGGAAAGTGTACGGCACCGCTGCACAGAGCCGTGCCGCGGCCGCCCGGTCCCTTCACCTGTAGACCTCCGCCTTGCTTCGCTGCGGCGTTGATCTACAGGACACGCGTCGGCCCCACGACGTCCGGGCGCGCGGCGTGGGGGAGGATGCCGGCATGTCCACGGCAGCACCCCCGTCCACCAGGGAACCGCACGTCCACGACCGGATCTCCGCCCGGATCGGCGGCATCGCCGAGTCGGCGACGCTGGCAGTCGACGCGAAGGCCAAGGCGCTCAAAGCGGCCGGACGCGCCGTGATCGGATTCGGCGCCGGCGAGCCCGACTTCCCGACGCCGGCGCCGATCGTCGCTGCCGCCCAGGCGGCCTGTGGAGACCCGAAAAGCCACCGCTACACCCCTGCGGCCGGGCTGCCGGAGCTGCGCGCAGCCGTTGTCGAGAAGACGGCGCGCGACAGCGGTCTCCCCCTCGCCGCGGGCCAGGTCCTCATCACGAACGGTGGCAAGCAGGCCGTCTACCAGGCGTTCGCGACGCTGATCGACCCCGGCGACGAGGTGCTCCTGCCGGCGCCGTACTGGACCACGTACCCCGAGGCGATCACGCTGGCCGGCGGTCTGCCCGTCGTGGTCACGACGGGCCCCGACGCCGACTACCTGCCCTCGGTGGAGCAGCTCGAGGCTGCCCGGTCCGCGCGTACCAAGGTGCTGCTGTGGTGCTCGCCGTCGAACCCCACTGGCGCCGTCGCGTCCCGCGAGCTCACCGAGGCGGTGGGCCGGTGGGCGGTCGACAACGGCATCTGGGTGGTCACCGACGAGATCTACGAGCACCTCGTCTACGACGGCGCCGAGGCGGTGTCGATGCCGGTGGCGGTGCCCGAGCTCGCCGACACCTGTGTCGTCGTGAACGGGGTGGCCAAGACCTACGCGATGACGGGGTGGCGGGTCGGCTGGATGGCCGGCCCGAGTGACGTGATCAAGGCGGCGACGAACCTGCAGAGCCATCTCACCTCGAATGTCTGCAACGTCGCGCAACGCGCCGCGCTCGCCGCCGTGTCCGGGCCGCTGGACGCCGTGGCGGAGATGCGCGCGGCATTCGACCGCAGGCGGCGCACGATCGTCGAGCTGCTGTCGGAGATCCCGGGCGTTCGGTGCCCCGTTCCCCGCGGAGCCTTCTACGCCTACCCGTCGGTGCAGGAGCTCATCGGCAGGACGTTGCGCGGTGCGCGCATCGGCGACACGGTCGGCCTGGCCGCGGCGATCCTCGAGCACGCCGAGGTCGCGGTGGTGCCGGGCGAGGCGTTCGGTACCTCCGGGTTCCTCCGGTTCTCCTATGCGCTCGGCGACGACGACCTGCGGACGGGCGTCGAGCGCATCGCGACGCTGCTCGCCGAGGTCCGGTAGCCGGCGACGGAGATGGAGCGAAAGTGGCGTTGGGTGCACTAGACGCACCGAAAGCCGCGTTCGCTTCATCACGTCCATCGGGAGCTGGCCATCCCGGGCCGGTCACGCGGGAAGGCGGACCCGGGCGGTGGCGCGGCCGAGCACCGTTTTGCCGTCGACGCTCGCCGTGATCAGCACGGTGGCGACGCGACCGGCGGCCGGATCGTCGGCCGGAGCATCGTCGATGCCCTTGACCGTGCCGGTCAGCTCCAGCGCAACGCCCTCGTCGTCGTCCGGGACGACGACGGGACGGGTGAAGCGCGCGCCGTAGCCCACGACCGCCGACGGGTCACCGGTCCAACTCGTCACGAGCCGCCCGGCCAGCGCCATCGTCAGCATCCCGTGCGCGATGACGCCGGGCAGCCCAACGGAGCCGGCGACGCGGTCGCTCCAGTGGATCGGGTTGAGGTCGCCCGACGCGGCGGCATAGCGAACCAGCCCTGCCCTCGTGACCTGCAGCGAGAGCGGTGGCAGGGCGTCGCCGACGGCGAGCGCGTCCGTCACGCGGGCACCCCCGACGCCGCGGGCTCCGCGGCCGGGACGTCCGGTGCCTCGGCGGTGACCATCAGCGAGGTGCTGGTCAGCACCGGCGCCCCGGCGGTGTCCGTCACCTCGCAGCGCAGCGTCAACATCAGGCTTCCGGCGCGGCTGCGCAGGTCGTCCACGTGCAGCACGGCGACGAGCTCGTCACCGGCATGCACCGGCCGATGCAGGGTGAACGCCTGGTCGCCGTGCACCATCCGCGCGTAGTCCCAGCCGAACGCGGGGTCACGCAGGAGCGCCTCCATGAGCGGCATGGTGAACACCACGCCGAACGTCGGCGGCGCGACGAGGTCTGGATGGCCCGCTGCGCGCGCGGCGTCGAGATCGTGACATACGGAAGCGCCCTCGCCGACGGCGAGGGCGAACTCACGAACCTTCTCCCGCCCGACGCGGTACGGCTCCGAGGGCGGAAACGCCCGGCCGACGAACGCGCGGTCGACCGCCACTTCTCAGCGGGTTTCGCGGTGGTCGCGGTGCTTGTTGCAGTTCGGGCAGTACTTCTTGATCGTGAGCCGGTCCGGGTCGTTGCGCCGGTTCTTCTTCGTGATGTAGTTGCGGTGTTTGCACACCTCGCACGCCAGCGTGATCTTCGGCCGGATGTCGGTGGCCTTAGCCATCGCAGGTGCCTCCTGCTTGCAAGTCGTACTGGTCAGTCTGGTAGCGGTGGCCGGACTTGAACCGGCGACACAGCGATTATGAACGCTCTGCCGACTGAGCTAAAGGGGCGGCAAGCCGCCGACCGGGAGATCCTCCGGCAGGCCTCAGCGATGCTACACAACTCCGAGGCGCCACGACGAGACGGGGCAGCTCACGGTGGGGCCCACGCATGCCCTGTGGATCAACGCCGCAGCGAAGCAAGGCGCAGGGTCCACAGGTGGAGGACCGGCCTAGCCGCGCCCCGCGCGCGGATAGGGCAGCAGGGCCATTTCCCGCGCGTTGCGGATCGCCACCGCCACCCGGCGCTGCTGCTGGGGAGTCAACCCGGTCACCCGGCGGGCCCGGATCTTGCCGCGGTCCGAGATGAACGTGCGCAGCAGCGTCACGTCCTTCCAGTCGACGTCGGCGATCCGCTTCGCGTGCAGCGGGTTCACCTTGCGCTTGGGCGTGCGGCGGGGGGGCGGTGGCACGATGTGATGCTCCTCGGGCTGACGATCGGGCTGACAAGGATTCTCAGCGGTTGTCAGCGCGGACCAGCGTACCTGCCGCTCTGGCCGGCCCTGACGGGCGGCGTCGCCGGCGGCCCGTCGGCGACGATGCCCGTTCGTCAGCCGCGAACACCGCTCGACGATCGGTCAGCAGGAGGACGAGGCCGAAGCGGGGCCCCGGACTCCTGCCGTCACGCAGCGTCGCTCTGCGCCAGTGGCGTCTTGAGCACGTGGTCCACCAGCTGCATGACCAGCTGGCCACCGCCGAGGCGGTACCCGAACTCCTCCCAGGTCAACAGCTCGCGAGAGAGCACCTCGCCGACGGGCCCCGGATAGAGGCGCGTGACGCGAAAAGCGGCTGCCCGCAGCCGCATCTTCTCGTGATGATCCATGGGAACGGGGCTCATTTCGGCTTACCTCCGCTGTGCGATGCGGTCCAACGCACTCAGCGCTGAGTCGCTGCCCGTGGGGCCACCATCGTGCGCGACAGGGGACCCACTGGTCGCCGAAGTAGTCACACTAGTGACTCGCCTCTCATCCACTGAGACTCGAAGCGATGGCCACACGGCGGGTTGAGGCGTAGATCCACAGGTGACGCCGGTGCTCAGCCCCGAACCGGACGGTCCGGAACCAGCCACTGCAGCAGCAGCGTGACGAGCCCGACGACGATCGCGCCCCAGAACGCGGGCCAGAAGCCGTCGACGGTGAACGGGAGCCCGAGTGCCTCGGCGATGCGCCCGACGAGCAGGAAGAGCAGCGCGTTCACCACGAAGGCGATCAGGCCGAGCGTGAGGATGTAGAACGCGCACCCGAGCACCTGGACGATCGGCTTGATCACCGCATTGACCACACCGAAGACGAGCGCGACGGCCAGCAGCGTCCCGATGCGGCTCACCGTGCTCCCCGCCCCGAGCTCGATCCCGGGGACGAGAACCGTGGCAACCCAGAGTGCGACCGCGATGACCCCGATGCGGATGACGGTGGCGAGCACCCCTCAGTCCACCAGCGCCTGGTTCACCAACGTGCGCAGTCGCGAGCGGATCGGAAAGGCGCTCGACGGCATGAACTGGGTGAAGAACAGCGCGATCACGCCTGTCGCGGGGTCGACGTAGAACGCAGTGCTGGCCATCCCGCCCCAGGCGTACTCCCCCTCGCTGGTGAGCACCTTGCCGGCGGCCGCATCGGCGACGGTCGAGAAGCCGAGCCCGAAGCCGACCCCGCGGAACGACGACTCGGCGAAGTTCGGCCGGCCGATCGTCTCCAGGTCCGCGCCGTCGGGCAGGTGGTTTCGCGTCATGTAGGCGACGGTGCGGGGGCCGAGCAGGCGCACGCCGTCGAGCTCGCCGCCCTGGAGCAGCATGCGGGTGAACCGGTGGTAGTCGCCGGCCGTCGACACCAGCCCGGCGCCGCCGGCGAGCAGCTCGGGCGGCCGCAGGGTCCTGTCGCCGAGGCTGCGGTTGCGCACGAGAGCCCCGTCCGGGCCGGCCGTGTAGAGCGAGGCCAAGCGGTCCGCGTCGCTCGGGTCAACCGACCAGGCCGTCTGGTCCATGCCGAGCGGCCCGAGGATGTGCTCGGCGAAGAACGCGTCGAGCGACTGGCCGGACGCGACCTCGACGACGCGGCCCAGCACGTCGGTCGACACGCTGTAGTTCCACTCGGTGCCCGGCTGGAAGAGCAACGGGAGCTCCGCGAACGTGTCGCAGGCCGCGGCGAGGTCGACGCCTGGCGGCGGGGTGAACTCGTACCCACGCTGCCGGTACATCTCGTCCACAGCATGCGCGTGGTGGAAGCCGTAGGTGAGCCCGGACGTGTGGGTCAGCAGGTGCCAGACCCGCACCGGCTCGACGGCAGGCACCGTCGACGGGTTCGGCGCCGCGCCGCCGCGGTAGACGCGGACGTCCGCGAATGACGGGATCCACCGCGACACCGGATCCATCAGCTCCAGCACGCCCTGCTCGTACAGCATCATCGCGGCGACAGAGGTGACCGGCTTGGTCATCGAGTAGATGCGCCAGAGCGTGTCGTCGGTGACCGAGAGATCCGCCTCGAGATCCCGGCGGCCGTGGTGCGACAGATGCGCGACACGCCCGTGCCGCGAGACGGCGAGCGTCCACCCTGCCAGCCGCCCCTCGTCGACGTAGCGGCGGTAGTGCGGGTCCAACCGGCCGAGCCGTCCGGCGTCGAACCCGACCTCGCCCGGCTCCACGTCCACCTTGATCTCGGCCACGCCCGTGACCCTACCGGCGTCGGAGCTGCGTCCGACCGTGCTCGCGGAGCCGGCTTGGCCTCGTTGATCGACGTCGATCGCGGTCGAGCCGGAACTCCGGCGTCAGCCCTGAGTAGCCTCGCGCCGATGAGCACCGCCGCCGGCGCACGGCCGGGCGTTGTCGAAGTCCGTCGGGAACGCCGCCGCGACGAAGAGGCGGTGGCGGAGGTGCACCGCCTGGCCTTCGCGCGTGCGGGCGAGGATCCGCCCATCGAGGTCACCCTGCTCGCACGATTGCGCGACGACCCCGCGTGGCTGCCCCACCTGTCGCTCGTCGCGATCGTCGACGGCGAGCCGGCGGGACACGTCGTCGCCACCCGGGCACGGGTGAACGACGCACCGGCGCTCGGGCTCGGCCCCGTGGGCGTGCGCCCGGAACGACAGCGAGCCGGGATCGGCACCATCCTGGTCCACGCGCTCGTCGCCGTCGCGGAGACGCACGGCGAGACCCTCGTCGGGCTGCTCGGCGACCCCCGCTACTACCGCCGCTTCGGCTTCACCGCCGCGACGCACGTCGGGATCGAGCCGCCGGACCCTGAGTGGGGTCCGTTCTTCCAGGTCCGGTCACTGGTCGCCGAGGCGATCCCCGGCGGCCGGTTCCGGTACGCACCGCCCTTCGACTGGCTCGGGTGAGGCGGGCGGCCTACTTGGCGCCCGTCTCGGACAGCTGCGTGATCAGGAGCGCGGCCCGGAAGTACTTGTTCTTCCCCAGGTCCTGCACCGACTTGATGTTGAAGGCGTCCTTCAGGTGCTGCGCGTCGCCGTCTGATACTCCGGCCAGGGCGCTGACCGGCGCCTTGAGGATCTCGGCGAGCGTCTTGGTCTCGTACGCCTTGTCCAGCAAGGAGTCGAGGTTCATCTCCACGGCCACGGGCCCCCACCTCCGACGGTTGTGGATTGCGTCCAACGATGATCGTGGCATGACCTCGTTCACGGGTCCAGCCGGCGCCGCAGGCGGGCGAGCGTGCGGGAGAGCAGCCGGGACACGTGCATCTGCGAGATCCCGACCTGCTGGGCGATCTCCGTCTGGGTCAGCCCGTCGACGAACCGCAGCACGAGGATCCTTCGCTCCCGATCCGGCAGGTCGGCCAGCAGCGGGGCGAGGGCTTCGCGGTGGTCGACGAGGTCGAAGCGGGGCTCGAGGTGGCCGAGTGCGGAGGCGAAACGGACGCGGTCGCTGATCCGGTCGTCCTCGTCCCACGCCGGTTCGTCCAGAGAGAAGCAGTGCGCCATGTGCTGCGCCTGGAGGCCTTCGAGCACCGACTCGACGTCTGCCCCGAGCGCCGCCGCGATCTCGCTGGGACGGGCGGGGCGCCCGTTGCGCTGCGCCAGTTCGGCCGCGGTGTCGTAGATGAGACCCCGGAGCTCGCGGATCCGGCGAGGCATCCGGATCGGCGAGGTCCGGTCCCGGAAGTGCCGCAGCACCTCGCCGGTGATGGTCGGAACGGCGAAGGAGAGGAAGTCGGTCCCGCGCTCGGGGACGAACCGGTCGACCCCCAGGATCAGCCCCAGCACGGCGACCTGCTCGAGGTCGTCAGAGTTCTCCCCGCGGGAGACGTACTTGCGGGCGATGTGCTGAGCCACCGGCAGGTAGCCGTTGATGAGCTCGGAGCGCAGGGCCTGCCGGCGAGGGTGGCCGGCGGGTAGCGCGGCGTGCTCGACGAACAGCGGCGCGAGGTGTTCGTAACCGGGGCGGTCCGTGGCGGCGGCGCGGGTGGGTGTCACCGGTCCTCCTCCGACTGGCGACCGGTGTGGCCATCAGGAGCCCGCGCGTCGCCGGGCGCCCTCATGACACCGTGCGTCTCCGACAACCATGTCGTCGTGCTCGGCCGTTCCGAGCGGGAGAATGGAACGGCGCGCTCATCCACCGGTCCGCGCACGGACCCATGACGCGGCCTGCTGCGCGCTGAACAGCGTGGGGATCACATCGGACAGCCTGAGCAAGTCGATCATTCTGCGCAGGCATAGCAGCGGCGGCGCCACCACGAGCAGCTACCCATTCCGCTTCCGCAGCCGTTCCGACCCGCTTCCGCAGCCGTTCCGACGCGTCGAGCAGAAGGCGTAGGCCGCGCACGTCGACGAAGCATTCCGGCCCCAGGTACACGAGCAGCACCGCGGCCGCACCGTGGCCGTCGAGCACCTCCGCGAGCTCGGCCCGCGCCGTCGACTCGCTGGCCATGTCGAGGTCCGACTGCGCCCACGCCCATGTCACACCGTCCGCCTTCGGCTGCCTGACGATGTCGAAAGCCGATCCGCTTACCAACACGAACGTTGGTAAGCTGACTTGATCTTGCGTTTCTGAGATCATGCCGTATGCGCGAGAACGACGGCCGCAAGCTGGATCACCGCACGTTGGAACAGATGCGATTCCGGGCGGTCGACGCGGTCGAGTCC